>NZ_CP091786.1:0-311116 GCF_022024015.1 Prevotella sp. E9-3 | reverse complement strand
CATGACGATACATACCCTTATTGCCGTCCTCATCTGATATCATTACTGCATAAAAGTCACTCCATGTTGACGGGAACGACTCAAAGAACAGACGTTGCGCCTCGCGCTGATCTATATTTCCCAGAACCATCGCTCTGTAGGATGCCACCATGAGCGCAGTGTCTGTAACAAGTGAAGACTGTCGCTTTTGGAATACGGGTAGCTCCTCACCATTTCCTTCCAGTTTCTCTCCTGGAATTTGTTCTAACTGGAGTAGTGTTCCGTACTTTTCATTCTGAACTCGAGTCATGACTATCGCATTATCATTGCCAAGGTCACCTTCTTCAGTTACCCGATAAGGAGCAGCCGATCTAAGTTTTGAGCTACCAAGTGAGCAATCTGTTACATAATAGCATACAGAGTCTGTAAGATAAAGTCGTTCAGTATCATAACCTATTATTCCACGTCTCCATATTTCCTTGATACGATTTTGTCCCCCTCTGGCAGTAACGCCTTTCTGACAGCATTTATCTTTTCTCTGTACAAACTGCCAAAATCGAGTCTGATGGAATTTGCTTTTTTTATCCAGCAACTTAGAAACCAGTTTCTTATTAGTTGCAATCTTAGCAGCTACTATTCCCTGCCATTTGTCAGAAGCAGGTGTACTGCATTGCGGCATACCAATAGTGACGTCAATGAGCTTGCTGTAGTAGTCTTTAGTATTGATGACCGAGAGATTATCGAAAGCATCAAGATATTTTTCAAAGTCATGAGATAGGTCCTGTTTATATTCGGCACTCATATCGTTTGTAAAAAAGGCTCCGTTAAAAGTACGTTCAAAATCATACCATGTTGACGGGAACGCATTAAAAAATGCTTGTTGGCTCTGCTTGTCGTGCTTATACGCCAATTCCTTGTAGGAACAAGAAAGGCGCAGTGTGTCATATTTCTCACTGTTATTCTTGGTGAGAACCATTCTGTCATATTCATTGTCAAGTTTCCGTTCCTGTAGAGTAATACCATTCTCTAAAACAGACAAGACCTTAAAGCATAGCGTGATGCCAGGAGTGGTCTCATTGGATTTCACAATGATATATTTTCCTTTCTTATTCTTTCCTACCAGTTCGTCACGGAATTCAAGTTGCGGTTTTGACGACAGATAATAGGGCTCAGACGTAGTGCCATAGCTCTTCAATCTTGAGCACATATATATACTGTCATCAGTAAAAACATACTTACGATCGAGCCGTTCCCAAGTCCAAGAAGCAGATTTCAGAAAATCTGATGTTACATCCTGAGCATAGGTTACTGAAGATATCATCAGTAGCAAAACTGATAAGAAATGTTTCTGTTTCATATTTATAAACGTTAATAGATTAAAAATTAAATAATTAGAGTTTTACTGATTATAGGCTTATATTTTTTCAATCGATTTCTGCAAGTCTATTCTGCTAACAACGACCTGGCGTTTCTCGCCACGATATCCAAGTAGATACAGATAGTTTCCGCGAAGGATACAATAAGAAGGAGCCGTATAAATCGTCTCATCATCTATTTGATGGGTTAATACCGGCATGGGAATAACACCATACGCGTCTGTACCTTGATATGGGATATCATACGACTTTACACCATCTCTGCTTGCAAAAACAATGGTCCATGCTGCTTTATTGAGGCTATATGTGCTTCCCCAGTAGATGCTATACCCATTCCATTCGCCCTTATAATGCCCCGAAAAATCATTCTTATCATAATTCTTGGTTGGATAAAGATACTGGTATAGGATGTCATTATTAAAAATGCTGTTACCTACAATACTTTCATTGTCCCCAAACCATTTCCACTTGATAAAACGACCATCATAGCCGATGTGAATAATATCGAATCCAGGAAAGATATAAGAATCATTTACTATGATTGTGTTGCGCCTCTTCAGCAACACAATATCATTATCGCCCAAATAGCAGTCAGTAGGAACAAATGCTGTTCGTGTTGCCGATTGATTCTCACTCATCAAAAGAGGCACTCTATCTACAGGTCCTTCACCTGATTTGTGAACTCTTACAAGGCTCGCATGTTCATTATTCCACAGATAGACACTATCACCTCTCACTTTCAGAAATACCGAAGATGAGTTTATTTCATCAATCTTCTTATTGAACACGACTTTTGGACCATCGAAACAAGCAAGCCGAAGAGGCGTTCCTCCAGCAAGATAGATGAAGCCGTCGTCAGTCACGTCAAAGCCCGAAAGCAGCAATCTATTACTACTAGCATCATAAGAACAGGGAGCGCCCTCTTCTGTGTTAATATCATACGACCATTGTCTTATTACATCGTTCTGCGCACTGACTGACAATGAGCACTGAAATAATAAAATGCCTAAAAGTAACTTCATAATAGTCTATCTAATTCGTTATTATTTTATTCTGTAAACAGAGGGGTATCCGTTTGTACACATAATTAGAGTTGAAAAAGGAAAAATCTCATTTTACCATCATACTTTTTGTCCTTTTCAGTATATCTCGATAACGTTCAGTTAAAATATTATCAAACTCTGTTAATTGGACACAGTCTTTATTTATGGGGATTGCATTTCCTAAAATTATCATTCCATCCATCCACGCTTTTGGAGTATTCCAAATGAATTGATTTGGAACATAATTTATGCCTACAAATCTTTGTTTAAATACTTCTTCGTCAAGGTTGTCCATTGCAAGATATATTAGAGAATCAGATGACTGGCGGCATACCATATATTCAAGACTCTCCGTAGGTGCTTCTTGCAACTCATGCACAGACGTATTCCCCTTTAAATCAGCGAACCATGCACTACCTCGTATAGCAGACAATGCTACACACGAATAGTCATTATTATACTTCTGTTTAAGAAAATTTCCCATAGAAGGACTATTGTGAATAGATGAAACGACCGATGTTACAATATAATTTGTATGCATAAAATGGCCATAGATAGTAGCAGTGGTATTCGGCTTTAGATATAATTCAGTCAACACTTGTATCAATTCTGACATTTTTTCATCACGATGAGCAAGTTTTAATCTGGATTGTTGATATTGACGGATATTATTGAGACTACATTGAATGAATTTTGCTTCATTATCGGAAAATAAACTACTAACCAAACTGTCATCCACTTGAACCTTATCTTTATTGAACATTATATCATAGCATAGTTGACTTAACGAGCCATCGGCATTAGCTGGTTCCAAGTAATCGTACATAGCCATTTTCCAAATCATGTCGGTAAAAGCTTCGCCATCAAATCCTAACAATGAAACCTCATTGTTGTGATTTGCGTTGTACTCTTTTAGCCATTCAAGGAACGGGCTAAATTTCATCGATGTCAAGGGTTCATAAAATGTCACATAATTATCAAGCGTGTAACGAGAATCGTTCTGAACATATCTATTCAGATACAAAGAAAGACTAAGAGGCAGTTCCAAGACTATTAATTTGCAATTATGATGAAGGATGCGCTCTTTCATGAGTTCAAAGGCCATGTCATTAAAAGTCTGAGTACCATGCACTGTTTCGCCAATAGCCAAGATTTTTTTGTCCAACACAGGCGAAGCTAATAAATCTTCCCACTTTTCTGCACAAGATGAAGGTAAGGGCTTAACAGAATAGTCATCAGCATTTCCATTAAGAGGGCATCCATCTGAAGACACATTTATATCTGCAACAAATACTTCTCCAACCTCGTTATCAGAGTCCCCTTCAGCTTCAATGGCTATTTCCAAAGAAAAGAGTCTCTTTATAGGCAATAGTACTTCTCTTTCAGTCCAATCCTCGGTAAGCGGCAATATAATCGTATCAGCCTTCATCACCTCAGCTTTGTAACCAATGGTATGGAACGTCAACAAAAGATTTCTCAAGTTCTTCACTCTATACTTCATCTGCACTTTCACACTCAAGGAATCTTTTCCGAGGCTAAACAAAGGATAGGATGTATGTATAGCCCCTTTCTGCCTTCCTCTCGTTAAAAACAGAGCGGTATTAGGAAATACAGATGTGGTATCAGGGACCATTCGAAAGAAACTATTAATTGGATGCGGCGTCCAATGTTCCCACATCTTTTGCATACTCGACAATTTCTGAGCTTGCAATCCGTGAGCAACGAACACAAGAACAAGCAATACAATTCTATTTTTAATGTGTGACATAATTAGTTCAGACGGTCAGGTCATTTTATTGGAGCAATAGGGAGATTGAGAGCAAAAAGTATTTTTTTCATTTTGAATGGTATTTGGTTTTTGTTACAAAGATATTTCGATATTCATATTCTCCCAAAATAATGAAGAATAATTAGTTCGTCAAAATTCGTCAAAGGATTACTTACAAATAATAGAAAGAATTAAGGCACAACAGGTTACACAAATTATTCGTCAAAATTCGTCAAGAGCATTAAAACCATTAATCAGGTTATTTTTAAGCAAATGAGCATTCTTTTCTCCGAACAGCTTTTCATTAGCCCGTGACTTTGCATTCGATATTGTTGTAGCATGAGTTTCTAACATCAACGCTATAATCTTTTCGGATATATTGAGAATCAAAAGAATGCATACACGCTGTTCTAACTGCGACAAAGACTTACCTCTACCAAACGATTTGTAGGTGACTGACAAGTCTTTACTGAACTGAGATACTAACAAGTTCCATTCAGACTCTGTTGGATTAAATCCATTAGATTTGCCAGTGGCTTTCCTAACAAACTGTTGAGCAATGGAACTTTTGAGAAACGCCTCAGGATTGTCTGTATGCTTGGAATCAATGGCATTCCTTTTATTGACGCTCTCTGCTTGTAATGACTGTATTTGTTTTGTTAACTCAATTTCTTGTTTCTCTTTAAGAGCAATAATACTTTCATAGTTTTTCTCTTTCAGAATTTTTAATTCCTCCTGAATGGTATTTCTTTGAGATTTTGAAATATTAAGAGTTTCCTCAAGTTCAGCTATTTTATTCTTCTTTTCTTTTTGGTTCACTCTATACAGCCAAACAACGAAAACTATTACGATCAACAAGAATATTGACATAAACGAGATTAGAACCAGTAGAAATAATCTGTCTTGAGCCTTTTCTCTTTCTTGTTCTGCCTCTTTTTGGATTCGACTATAATTATAAAGTTTTGACATCTGATGGATTGCATAAGTCTGCATTTTATTGTGCAATGAGTCCAAAGATTTCTCTTTTAGAACAGAATAGTGCATAATAGAATCTACATTCATCCTCTGGTGATAGACTGTCAACAACCCTTTGTAAGCATCTGAAGTATAACCATAGTTCAAGGCCTTCCGGAAATATATTTCTGCCGAATCAGCATTATTGATTGCTAAGTAATAGCAACCTTTAGTAATATAATAAGATTCGCGTCCCTTAGCAATATCACCATTTTTGTCAAAGAGGCCAGACTCGTTTTCGAATATACTCATGGCATGTTTGGCCTTAACCAGGTCATTACGCTCTAAATATATAGATATTGAGACAACCAATGCATCTGCAGCTTCTTTGTACTCCCCCAGCTGTTTAAGTGCTGAACATGTTTCATTGATAATACTGAGCATACTATCTTTTTCATTAAGAAGATAGTAAGGCCTAATCATCTGCCCCTTTGCTATTATATATTCTTTATAGCAATCATGTATACGAATATATTCAACATAGTGCTTCAAAGCCCAAATTTCATCATTAGGAAGATTCTGTTGATGGAATATTCGTGACATTTGCCCATAGATAGGTATTAAAACATCATAGTCACAATCACTGCTTGTAGTATCAGCACACCCAATGGCATCATAATAGGCCTGAAGAGCTTGAGGAGCTTCGCCCATATCTGCAAAAACTCTTCCTTGAAGATAATAGGCCAGCATACGCTCATTGTCTGTGCCGTGACTATTGAAGTAATCAACTATATTATTGATTATGGTGTCAGTAGTAAACACCACATCTAACTTATTTTGGACTTTGAGCTTAACAAGTTCGTAATACATTCTGTCACCCTTACTCCAATTTATCTTTTCGGGTTCGTATTTATCCAACAGAACTAAAGCAGAATCAGGATTATCCTCAGCAATCTTGCTGATAGCCTCTAAATGGGATGTCATTTTCCTGCTATCACAACCAAATAGAGTTGTAATCGCAAGTCCAATATAAATAAAAACGATCTTGTTCATCTGATTAATTGCAAGTTGAAGAAAACAACTATGATGCACTCATAATTCGCTTTTCAACGTATTACTTACTATAGTTTAGGTTTATGATTCTCCAAGCAATTTGGAAAGTCGGTGCAAAATAAAGAAAAAAATATGATAATTGCAAGAAATGCTGAATATTTCCGATGCATTTGATTACTTTGAGTTGGATACTACAGGTTTACTTTTATAATAAAGAGGAACCGGTAACAACGCAGTTACTGTTGACCAAATTGACAAACTTTGAAAAAGTAAGACAAATAAAATTGTAAATAATCGATTGTTGTAGTTCATAACTGATATAATTTTAGATAATGTGGGTGCAAAGTTAGAATGAATAGTTGTTTGTAGGAAATAATTCATGTTTCATGTTGTTTCACTAGTTTGTTAAAAATGTTTATTATCGCATATCTCACTATAAATCAAACATATATAAAACAACAAAGAAGGTTTTTAACCAACAAATGAAACACTTAAATGAAACAAATTGGAACACGACAAATTAATAAGAAATATAATTATCATTTTTTGAATAATTATTAGTATCTTTGCAAGCATAAAAAGAGAAAGCATGAGAAAATACATTATTCAAGTTTTGTGCGCTATTAGTATATGCCTATTATTCGCATGTTCGGATGAGAACATCTCAAACAAGTTGGCTCAGATAAAGACTGCTGGAGATGAAGATCCTCACAAAGCTCTAATCATGCTTGATTCCTTAGAAATTGACATCAGGAATGAAAGCCCATATATCCAACATAAATATGACCTACTAAAAATCAGGCTTAACGATAAAGCAGACATCTTGCCTTCTTCAGACATGCCTATTTTAAAGTTAATAGAATACTTTAGAAAAGAAGGTTCGAATCTTGAAATGCAAGAAGTGTATTATTATGCAGGTAGTATATACCGTGATTTGAATGATACCCCTCGAGCCTTGGAATATTTTCTAATCTCTTTAAACTATGCAGGCAATAATGCGGAATGTGACTCTGTTATGTTACGCAATACATACTCCAATCTCACCTATCTGCAATATCGTGTACAGAACTTTCAGGAAGCTATTAAAATGGCAAAGAAAGAACTTGAAATTTGTCAATGTTTAAAGAGAGACTGCGTGTTGCCATATATGCATCTCGGATGTGCTTTCCATGCATCGGACAGTATTAAACAAGCAAAAAAAGCTTTTGACGCAGCATTAAACACAATCATACAATCAAATGACATAATGCAGTATCAAGGTTACCTTATAAATTTACTTTATAACTACTCTCAATTAGAAGATTTACAGAAGGCAAAAAAAAGTTTTTCACTGATTGAGCAAAACCTTTTTGAAAGCAATGACGTCTTCTCATATTTCGCACTAGCTAAATACTATGAGCTGCAAGGCATGAACGATTCAGCTATAGTTTGCTGTAATCAAATTCTTGAATATGACTACGAAGACGAGGATAATGAGCTGATAAATATTTATGATGCTGCGAAAATTCTCTTCAATATCTACACTAAGATTGGAGATGTAAACAAGGCCAACTATTATGCATCTAAATATATGGAGTTAAGTGACTCTATAGACTTTGGAAAACGACAGATAATGGCAGCAACAGTAAACAATAAATATCAATACCATTTAGACAGAAATAAAGAACTAGACCTTAAAGAGAAACAAGAAAAATATAAGAATTTGCTTTTCATCTTCACGATAGTAATTATAACAACGATTGCTATTGGATACATCATTTATACTAAAAGAAAGAACCGTCTTCTACTTGAAAAGATGGCCATGTCAAAAGAGATGAAGCTAATGAAAGATAATGAAATGCTGCTTAGAGAAAATCTTGAACAAAAAGATAAAGATATAATAGAGAGTACGAAAGTTAATAAGAATCTTATCAATTTGCTTCACAAAGCAGAATTAGAAGAAAAAGCGGAAGATGTAATCTATATCATCAGACAGTCAATCATTGGAAAGAAGGAAATGACACGTGATGACTGGAAATTGCTATATAAAGCTGTAGATGAACTTTATCCTTCATTCAAGAACAGACTCGTAGTGGAATTGGGCAATTTCACTGAACAACAGATGAATATATGCTATTTGCTGCGCATTGGACTTAGTAAGTCTGAAATACAGGGTGTCACAGGTCTTGCCCGTACAACCGTATGGCGATGGTCAAAGAAACTAAGTTGGGTACAAACACCAGATGACGAAGTGTAAAATAAATCATTTTCCCCAATTCACCCTAATTAGTTTCTGTCAAAAAGCAGCAAAGATTTTTTCCTGAGACGGTGGTTTTTAGGACCGCAGGTCCGGGTTTTTCCTTTTGTGAAATAAAATGGGTTATCTTGGTTTTCTTTCAATGACACTGGAATTTACTGGTGAGCCGTTGTTTTGGTTTTCTTTCAATTAACACAGTATTTTACTGGTGAACCAAATATTTTATGTAATTTTGCATACATAATTGTAACGATGAGGGGTTATATTGACATTCATATCAATGACTTCGACCTGAATACGGCGCTGGGGCAGATTTCCGAACAGCGACGCCAACAGGCCTTACGCTTTCAATATGAGCATGGACAGCGCACCTGTGTACTGGCCTATCTGCTGTTGAAACGGGCATTGAAAGAGGAGTTCGGAATGGAAGAGAACCCCCTGTTTGAATATGGTGAACATGGGAAACCTTCAATCGTGGGCCATCCTGAAATATTTTTCAACCTGAGTCATTGCCGTGAGGCCGTGGCCTGTGTGGTGAGCCGTAGGCCTGTAGGCATTGATGTGGAGTCGGTGGGCCGTTATCGTGAGTCGGTAGCCCGATATACTATGAACGATGAGGAAATGGCACTAATAACAAATGCCCCACAGCCTGAAGTGATGTTTACCCGACTGTGGACCATGAAAGAGGCGCGACTGAAACTGACTGGCGAGGGCATCAACGACAATATGAAACAGGTACTGACCGAGGCCGACAGAAAAAGCTATACCACCGTGGAGTGCTTAGAGCAAGGATATATATATACGGTGTGTGAGTAAAGGCGCCCAACTTAGTGAATAGCGAACTTCCTATCTATAGTTAAAATAAATTAAGGAAGTACGAAAAATCATACTTTTAGCTTGTAGCATCAGTTTTTCTTCTTATCTTTGAGCCAAAAGTACGAAAAATCATACTATAATGGATGTAGGAACTGTGATTAAGGAGCGTAGAGCCCTGTTAGGAATCTCTCAACAAGATCTCTCAGATTATTCTGGAGTAGGCATTTCTACGGTCAAAGATTTGGAGCGAGGCGTGGGTAATCCATCCCTTCATACACTACAAAAAATACTTGATGTGGTGGGTATAGAAATAGTACTGCAGGTGAAACAGACCGTTAAATAGTTTAGAGTATGAGAAAAGTAAATGTATATTATGGTGACGTATATGCCGGACAGCTCGTTGAGTTGTCGAGGGGTAATTATGAGTTCACCTACGATGATGCTTTTCGTGCCGACAGCAGTACGCCTCCAGTATCAGTCAATCTACCCAAAAGTCAGAAAGTATATCACTCGGAGCGCATCTTCCCAGTGTTCACCAACATGTTGCCAGAGGGAGCCAACCGCAGGGCATTATGCAGAGCGAGAAAAGTTGATGAAAAAGATTTCTTTGGTATGCTGGAGATGATCTGCGGCATGGATGCTATCGGTAAGTTTGTTCTTAAAAGACCAGAAGAATGAAAACAATACAAGTCTGCCCATCTACATTGCGATCAGGCTTTACCACTTATTCACCTCAAGCCATCAAAGAATTGTTTGACGGCGTGATGGTTTCGCCCTTTATTGATATCGATTTTGAGAACGAGCACGACCAACGGCAGGCGATGGATAATATGAACAATATGTCAATCTCTGGTGCTCAGGAGAAATTCTCTGCCACCATCGATAATGGCAAAATCCGTCTGACTCATGAAAGCGAACAGGCTACTTATATCTTAAAATCAGCACCGTTCACCTTAAGTCTTTCCACCCGCAAGCAGATACCTGCCAATGAACATCTGACCATGCAGATAGCGTCTCAGGTTTACGGCATTCGTACTGCCAACAATGGTCTGTGTTTCAGTAATACCGGACAACCAGTGTATATCACTAAGAGATTTGACGTGATAAACGGTGTAAAAGATGGCTCGCAGGAGGACTTCGCTACCATTCTTCAAATGTCGGAGGAAGGTAGCGACAGTAATTTCAAATACCACGGAAGCTATGTGCAGATAGCCGATGCCATCCGGCAGTTTGTGCCAGCGTGGATGCCACAGATGGAGCAGTTTTTTCGGATGGTGGTGTTTGACTATCTGTTTGGAAACGAGGATGCCCACATGAAAAACTTCTCATTGATAAACAGAAACGGTGAGTATTTTCTGGCTCCAGCATACGATCTTATCAATACCTGTATTCATATTCAAAGTGGTAGCGACCTTGGATTGACGGATGGTCTCTCGCCAGATATTGAGAAGAGTGATGTGTATGACAGGACTGGTCATCCTTGTAGGCTGGACTTCGAACGATTTGCAGAAAGAATCGGGGTATCGGAGAAACGTGCTGCCGCCGTGCTTGATATGTTTATGGAGATTCCACAGACGACATACTCACTGATAGAGTTCTCCTTTTTGGACGAGAAGATGAAACGTGCGTACAAGCGTGTCATCGAGGAACGTACAACCCGTTTTGTTCGACAGTCGGAATGACTAATTCATTTCACATTCCCAAATTTGTCTAAGTTACTAAGTAGCAAAAGGAGTTTTTTATCAAGAATTAGAGAATTTGAGAATTAATTTTTGCAAGGCAAAAACAATCAAATAACTCTTATCAATTCATACATTAAAGTCGTGATTGCCGAGAAGAATTCTCTAATTCTCAAATTCTTGATAGAAAAATAAATACTTGACCGTCAGTAATACGTAGGAGGTCAAAACTATTTACAGAGCTTGCAACCGGTGCATTTGGATAGTTCGCCACGGAATCGCTTGTCAATAAGATGGTGCAGGCGATCGCACAGGGGCGAAAGATCTATCTGATCGATTACCTCACGAATGAATGCCACCTGAAGGAGGGTACGGGCCTCTTTCTCGGAAATACCACGCTGGCGCATATAGAACAAGGCTGCATCGTTCAGCTGACCAACGGTAGAGCCGTGGGCACACTTCACATCGTCGGCATAGATCTCGAGCATAGGCTGGGTGTACATGTGAGCATCGGTGGTGGCACAGAGATTCTGATTGGTCATCTGCGAAGAGGTTTTCTGTGCGCCATGAGCCACATAGACGCGTCCTGCAAAGGCACCTGTGGAATGTTCGTCAAGCACATACTTATAAAGTTCATTGGACGTGCAATGAGGTACTTCATGAACTATGAGCGTATTGTTGTCCACATGCTGCTGCTTGTCGGCTATCACGCAACCGTTGCACACACATTCAGCGCCCTCTCCGGCAAGCACAAGGTCGAGCTTGTTGCGTGTGATACCATTGTGAAGAGTGATGACGTTGTGCTTTACACGACTGCTGCGTTCCTGACGCACATAGACATTGCTCAAACGGACATTCTTGGCGTGCGTCTCTTCCATACAGTAGAGGTCCACCTTTGCATTTTCCTTGGCAAACACCTCAATGACCTGGGTAGCAAGGAAAGCTCGCTCGTCGGCCGTATGGTCACAGAAAAGGAGTTTCACTTCGGCACCTTCCTCAGCCACAATCAGCACACGGCGGTTCACCATCAGATCGACATCACTACGCAGAATATTGATTACCTGTATGGCTTTGTCAAGAACAACATTCTTTGGCACATAAACCAACAGGCCGTCCTGTGCCAGCATGGTGTTCAGGTCGGTGATGGCATCGCCTTCTTTTCCTGCCAGTTCGTTGTAATATTTAGCGATGAAATCGGCGTTTTTTGACAAAGAACCTATCACCACGCCTTCTGGGAAGTTGACTTTTGGCAACAGTTTATCATAGAAAGCATCGTTCACCACGAAGTAGAGTGCAGTGGACAGATTGGGCACATCGCACTTGAACACATCGTAGGGATTGACGGGGATATCCAGTCGGTTCAGGTTCAGTCCGTAGTCGGGCTCCATGAGCTTTTGAATATCCGTGTATTTATATCGCTCCACCTTCTTGGTTGGGAAGCCGTTCTTTTCGAAACGCTCAAAGGCAGCGTCGCGCTGTGCATTCATCACGGCCGATGAATGGTCGCAGATCATCTGTCGCGTCTGCCTATAGAGTTCAATATACTGACGTTCGCATTCGCCCCCTAAGTTAGGGGGCTGGGGGTCTGAACAAGCGTATTTCATCTTTATATACTCTCTAATTCTATTCAAAACTAATTCAACGTTCTCTTCTACTTCTTCATTTCTGAACCGAACAACCTCTATCCTATTTTCATTAAGAAAAGTCGTTCGGTCTGCATCTTTCTTCTTTTGCTCTGAATCATCATGTATTCCACCATCCAATTCTATACACAAGCGTAGCTTTGGGCAATAGAAATCTAATATATAGGGGCCAAAACCATGCTGCTGCCGAAATCGATATCCGTCAAGTTGCTTATTACGCAGATGATGCCATAGGACTCGCTCTGCAGAGGTCTTATTCTTGCGGAGATATTGACGGAAATCCTTGGTGACTGGATGATTAGAATAGTTCATATTCCCAATACTGCATGTCGTTCAGACCCCCAACCCCCTAACTTAGGGGGCTTTTAATCCAGTCATAGCCACGTTCCTGAATCTCCTGAGCCAGTTCAGGACCGGCAGTCTTTACTATCTGACCCTTGTAGAGAACGTGCACCACGTCGGGACGAATCATCTCGAGCAAACGGTCGTAGTGGGTGATCACGATGGTAGAAGTCTCTGGTGTCTTCAGCATGTTCACGCCTTCAGCCACAATACGCATGGCATCTACATCCAGACCAGAGTCGGTCTCATCGAGGATAGAGAGCTTGGGCTCGAGCATGGCCATCTGGAAAATCTCGTTGCGCTTTTTCTCACCTCCACTGAAGCCTTCGTTCACCGAACGGTTGGCCAGTTTGTTGTCCAACTGCACGATTTTCTGTTTGTCACGCATCAGTTTCAGGAACTCATTAGCCTTCAGTTCAGGCAGTCCCTGATATTTGCGCTTCTCATTGACGGCAGCCTTGAGGAACTGACTCATCGGAACACCAGGAATCTCAACAGGATACTGGAACGAGAGGAAGAGTCCCTCATGAGCACGGTCTTCAGGCTTCATCTCCAGCAGGTTCTTGCCATTGAAGAAAGCCTCACCTTCGGTTACCTCATAGAGGGGGTTGCCTACGAGCACAGCCGAGAGTGTTGACTTACCAGAGCCGTTAGGACCCATGATGGCATGTGTCTCGCCGTCTTTAATTGTGAGATTAATGCCGCGCAGAATCTCTTTATCACCAATGCGGGCATGCAGATTTCTAACTTCTAACATATGCGGTAGAAAATAATATTCGATATAAACAATTAACTATTCACTTTTTATCCTACTGTTCCCTCCAGTGAGACACTAAGCAGTTTGCGGGCCTCAACGGCAAACTCCATGGGAAGCTTGTTGAGCACATCCTTGGCATAGCCATTAACGATAAGGCCTACCGCCTGTTCGGTGGGAATGCCACGCTGGTTGCAGTAGAACAGCTGGTCTTCAGAAATTTTCGAGGTAGTGGCTTCGTGTTCGAAAATGGCTGTGGGATTCTTCACATCCATATAGGGGAAGGTGTGAGCACCACAGTCACTGCCTAAGAGCAGCGAGTCGCACGAAGAGTAGTTACGGGCATTCTCGGCAGTAGCAGCGGCGCGCACCAGTCCGCGATAGCTGTTCTGTGAATGTCCGGCAGAGATACCTTTCGAGATGATGGTTGACTTGGTGTTCCTTCCTATATGAATCATCTTCGTGCCGGTGTCAGCCTCCTGATAGTTGTTGGTAACGGCTACGGAATAGAACTCAGCGGTGGAGTTGTCGCCACGAAGAATACAAGAAGGATATTTCCATGTGATGGCAGAGCCTGTCTCTACCTGTGTCCAAGAGAGTTTGGAATCCACACCGCGCAAATCGCCTCGCTTGGTCACAAGGTTCAGCACACCGCCTTTTCCGTTCTCATCGCCAGGATACCAGTTCTGCACGGTAGAATACTTCACTTCGGCACGGTCCTTCACAATGATTTCGACAATAGCAGCATGCAACTGGTTCTCATCGCGCATAGGAGCCGTACAGCCTTCCAGATAGGAAACATACGAATCGTCATCGGCAATGATGAGTGTACGTTCAAACTGGCCGGTATTACGTGCATTGATGCGGAAATAGCTGCTCAACTCCATCGGACAGCGTACGCCTTTGGGGATATAAACAAATGAGCCATCCGAAAAGACGGCTGAGTTGAGTGCTGCAAAATAATTGTCTTTATAGGGAACAACAGAACCGAGATACTGTTTCACCAGTTCAGGATGCTCTTTGATAGCATCACCGATGGAACAGAAAATAACACCTTTCTCGCGAAGCGTCTCCTTAAAGGTTGTCTTCACAGAGACAGAGTCCATAATAGCATCAACGGCGGTATTGCCACTCAGCGCCAGACGCTCTTCCAAGGGAATACCCAGTTTGTCGAATGTTTTCTCGAGTTCAGGATCAATCTTAGAACCAGAGTTGCTGTCTTTCGATTTCTTGGCTGTCGGGTCAGCATAGTAGCTGATGGCCTGATAGTCGATAGGCGGAACGTGCACATGTCCCCATTTGGGTTCAGTCTGTTCCTTCCAATAATTAAATGCCTTCAAACGGAACTCCAGCATCCATTCCGGTTCGCCCTTCTTCTGGGAAATGAGGCGCACCACATCTTCATTAAGTCCAACAGGGATTACTTCTGTATGGACATCGGTGGTGAAGCCGAACTCATACTTCTGTTCGGCAATGCGCCGCACTAATTCGTTGTCTTCTGCCATTTCTTTGTTATTTGGCTGCAAAGTTACAAAAAAGGCATGAAAATGCTATCTATTTCATGCCTTTTTAAGTTGTGTTTAGTATTCTATTGTTTTCTTACTTTGTATTAACGCCGCAAACTTTTTTAGCTTCCGGAGTCATAAAAGGAGCTATTTTCTCGTAGGGGATGACGAACGAAGGCATGCCCTCGGCATAACTGGCTATCTCGTACTGCTGATAGGTGAACACGAGTCCATCCTTGGACGGATAAGGCTCGTAGGCAGGAAGGGGAATCTGGTCGCCCTCTATGAGCAGATGTTCGAGCAACTCTTCCTTGGTCATGGTCACCTCGGAATCGGCATAATACTGCTGCAATCCTTCTATCAGCAAAGGCTGAAGAGCCTCGACAGCCGTAGAATCAATTAAATGCTCGATGAACTGCCCCGTCTGCTTGTCGAAGGTCAGGGCACCGTTGCCGCTCACTCCGCCATGGGCTCCTCCCATATAGATATAATCCTGAGAAAGGAACACCACATAGTTCATCGTGTCGGCAATCATTTCCAGGCGGTAGTTATACTCCCATTTGGGCATCTCGGCTAGTATGCTACTGCGTTCATCGTCACTGAGCGTGCTATCCTCTTTCAGATAGGAAGCGCGTTCGTCGGCATCCTGCTGAGATTCACGCCCGAACAATTCGATAAGCTGGGTTTTATAATATTCGAGAATAGCTTTCGAGTCAGCCTCATCGCCATTGTACATTGGGAAGTTCTCTCCGCTCTCATAGGAAGTGACACGGGTGAGATAATTGCCCATATCCTCCAACAGTTTCTGACGGATGGCCGAGGATGCCTCGTCGCTGGCTAAAGGCAGTTGGATGTTCATGCTCAGATAAGCATGGGCCGCAGAGTCCTCGCATTGCAGGGTTTCCGTTTCCATGGCCACCTCAGATGATGAAGAGGAAGAGGAACTACAAGAGGTATTTCCCGAGAGGAAAGTTACAGTAAGCATTAGCATTACTGCAAAAAAAGAAGTTTTATTCATAAGTCTTATTTAAATCAAATTCCATTATTTCTTTCGTTGAATGGCCAGCATGGTCAAGTCATCACTTTGTTCGGCATTCTCCACAAAGGATTTTACTGCCTTTCTCATACGCTCAACCAGTTTTTCAGGATGCACGGCTCCTTCACTTTGCAAGGTTTCCACCAGTGTCACCATACGCTGCTGTCCAAACTGCATGTGAGCACTGTTCTCTGCCTCGTTCAGTCCGTCGGTATAGAGGAAGATGGTGGAATCGGCCTGCAGCACGGTCTCTTGCAAGGAGTAGGCTGATGAGTCAAAGACACCGACAGGAAGGTTGGCATCGCACTGGAGGAAGGTGATATCATCCTTATCTACCAGCATGGGAGCATCATGTCCGGCATTACAATAGAGCAGGTGTCCATCGGTCAGGTTCAACACGCCGACAAAGAGTGTGACAAACATGTTTTCGCCATTGCCATCCGATACAGAACGGTTGATGGCTGCAACAATCTTGTTGGGCTCTGTCTCGTGCGAGGCTACATTTCTGAATAGCGTACGCGTGATAGCCATGAACAGTGATGCAGGTATGCCTTTTCCCGACACGTCACCAATACAGAAGAAAAGTTTCTCATCGCGTATAAAGAAGTCGAAAAGGTCGCCCCCCACCTCCTTGGCGGGTCGAACCAATCCATAGACATCAATATCAGAGCGTTCCGGGAAAGGCGGGAAGGTCTTTGGAAGCAAGGCCATCTGAATGGTATGGGCAATCTGCAGATCGCGCTCTATCGATACTTTCGCAGTAGTGGTATCCGTCAGTTCGCGGATATACGAAGCCAATGAATGCTGCATGGTCTCAAAAGAGTTACGCAACAGCCATATCTCGTCCTTATGGCGAATTTTTGGCAGAGGGGTATTGAAATTGCCTTTTGCCACTTCCTCGGCTGAATAGGCCAGCAGTTTCAATGGTTTGACACTTTGCTTTATCACAATGCGACTCACCAGGTTCAAAACGAAAAGTCCGAAGAAAATCAACAAAAGGAACAAAACACCTATCACAATGGGTAAATATTGTATCAATTCTGACGACTGAACTACAGCGAGCGACCAGCCCGTGTGCTTGATAGGCGCATAGAACACATAATAAGAATGGTCGCTGTCGTCAAGATAGATGGTTTCATCCAAATCTTCGTAGGTATTTCCTTTTTGGCCATTTACCATCTTCTTGCCTATGAAGGTGGCCATTGTATCGGGTGACGACTTGACATCTTCAAAATAGTTATGATGATAGATGCGCTCCTTTTTGGGATGAGCCAAATAGGTACCGTCTTCAGTAATGATGAAACTATAAGCATACTTACTACCCGAATGTTTCTTATCTTGCTTATCTCTTTCATCGTCATCCTCATTGTCATCCTCATTGTCATCCACGAAAAGATTTAACAGTACCTTTGTGCTGACTTCCTCTACACGGCGGTTCAACCCTTCCAACGAAAGGTCGGCACCCAGCACGGCGACAGTCTGTCCCTGACGGTCGCGAATAGGAATGAGGTAAGAGATCAACGGCACATCGGCCTCATAGCCATCGAGGAACGGTTTCGACCAATAGCCAGTATCGCTCTTCAATGCTTCCGTAAACCATTCCATTTCCAGATAGTCATACTGTTCAGCACTCAGATTAAAACTCTTCACCTGCCCCTCATCGGTGCGCATGGCATAAGGACAGAAAGAACGGCCTTTCTGGGGGTAGTAGTCGGCCTTGAAGCACATACCGCAACTACGTACGCCCTTATTCTCGTTGATCACACGCTCCATAAGTTTGAAAAGACGATCTGGACGATCCAGACTTTCTTCTATCTCAGGCACATGATTGCTGACGCCTACATAGAAATCGGAGAGAGTGCGCCGAATTTTCTCAACCTCCAGATCTCGTAGGGTAATACTATGACTCACCAACTCTTCTTCGACTATAACAGCCCCCAATTTGTAGACACAATAGGAAACAAAGCCCATGCTGAACAACAGGGTGAAAGCCATCCACCAGGACAGGCGGTTGGCAAAAGAATGTATCTTTGTTTTCTTCTTTGCTTTAGTCATAGTTCGTTTTCCGGTATTAAGAATTTCGCTTCCGAAGTGTATAGTTTTACGGTCAGGATTATCGTCTCTCAAAAATAGAGAATGCCCAATCAGCCAATGTATGCAAATACGTTGACCGATTGGGCAAAGATATTACAGTTTCTGTTCTACTTCGATCTCAGTGAACGTTTCAATCATATCGCCCACCTGAATGTCGTTGAAGTTAACCAGCGAGATACCACACTCCAAGCCAGTTGCCACTTCCTTGGCATCGTCCTTGTAGCGCTTCAGGGCATCGATATTGGCGGTGTGAACTACAATACCGTCGCGAATCACGCGAGCCTTGTCCTTGCTGTGTACCTTGCCTTCGGTCACCAGACCACCGGCCACAGTACCCACCTTGGAAATCTTGAACACCTGCTTCACTTCAATCATACCCGACACTACTTCCTTCTTCACCTTGTCGAGCATGCCCTGCATGGTGCTCTTCACCTCGTCAATAGCATCGTAGATGATAGAGTAGGTGTTGATTTCAACGCCTTCACGCTCGGCCAATCTACGGGCATCGGCACTTGGACGTACCTGGAAGCCTACGATGATAGCCTGAGAAGCGCTGGCCAGCATCACATCGTTCTCTGAAATCTGACCCACTGCCTTTGAAATCACATTTACCTGTACCTTCTCGGTGCTCAGTTTGATGAACGAGTCGGAGAGTGCCTCGATAGAACCGTCGGTATCACCCTTCACGATGATATTCAGTTCGTGGAACTCACCCAGTGCGATACGGTGCGACAGTTCGTCAAGACCCAGTTTGGTGGTTGTGCGCAGACTCTGCTCACGCTGCAACTGGATACGCTTATTGGCTATTTCACGTGCTTCCTGCTCGCTCTCCATCACATGGAAGGAATCACCGGCAGTAGGAGCACCGTTCAGACCCAAGATAATAGCTGGTTCGGCAGGACCGGCACTCTCAATGCGCTGATTACGCTCGTTGAACATGGCCTTGATCTTACCCCAAGCTGTTCCGGCAATCACCACATCGCCCACCTTCAGTGTACCGTTCGACACCAGTACGGTCGATACATAGCCACGGCCCTTGTCGAGCGAGCTTTCAATGATTGAACCGGTAGCCTTACGATTCGGATTTGCCTTCAAATCGAGCATCTCAGCCTCCAGGAGCACTTTTTCCAGCAGTTCGTCAACGCCCAGGCCTTTCTTGGCTGATATTTCCTGACACTGGTACTTACCGCCCCACTCTTCTACAAGCAGGTTCATATTGGCCAGGTCTTCACGAATCTTATCGGGATTGGCACCGGGCTTATCAATCTTGTTGATAGCAAACACCATCGGCACATTGGCAGCCTGTGCATGGGCGATAGCCTCCTTGGTGGTAGGCATCACCGAGTCATCGGCAGCAATGATAATGATGGCGATATCGGTCACCTGAGCACCACGGGCACGCATAGCAGTAAATGCCTCGTGACCAGGGGTGTCGAGGAAGGTGATCTGACGACCGTCCTTCAACTTCACGTTGTAGGCACCGATGTGCTGGGTAATACCACCGGCCTCACCGGCAATCACGTTGGTATTGCGGATAAAGTCGAGCAGCGATGTCTTACCGTGGTCAACGTGACCCATCACGGTAACAATAGGTGCGCGATTCATCAGATCGTTCTCATCATCAGCCTCTTCGGTGATGGCCTCCTGAACTTCTGCAGATACATATTCAGTAGTAAAGCCGAACTCATCGGCTACCAGATTGATGGTCTCAGCATTCAGACGCTGGTTGATAGACACCATGATGCCTACCGACATACAGGTTCCGATGACCTTTACCACGGGCACGTCCATCATCGTAGCCAACTCGGAAACAGTCACGAACTCAGTCAGTTTCAGCACTTTGCTCTGTGCTGCCTCTGCTGCCATTTCCTCGCTCATGCGCTCCTGAACGGCATCACGCTTTTCCTTACGGTATTTGGCGCCCTTCTTGTTCTGGTTGGTCTTCGAAGTAAGACGGGCCAGTGTTTCTTTTACCTGGCGTGCTACATCCTCTTCGTTGGCCTCGATGGGCTTCACGGGCTGCTTCTGCTTCTTCTTGTTCTTGCCACCCTGCTGGTTCTGACCCTGGTCGCTGAAGTTCTGATTGCCGCCCTTATTCTTTTTCTTTCCCTGGCCCTGCTGGTTCTGAGTCTGTTTTGCAGCCTCTTCTATATCAACCTTGCCATTGCGGATTCTTTCACGCTTGCGCTTCTCGCCGCCTTGTCCGGGAACACCGCCACGCAGCTGAGCAGCCTTTTCCTCACGCTGCTTGCGCTTTTCCTCTTTCGACTTTTTCTTCGGACGGGTGCTCTGGTTGAGGGTTGAGAGGTCTATCTTGCCCAGCACGTTCACCTTTGGAGCCAGTTTTGACTCGCTCTTCAGTGTGTAGATTTCCGGGCCGTCACCGGTTGCATCCTCTTCAGCAGGAGCAACCTCAACTACTTTCTCAACTTTCTGAACGGGCTGAGCAGCAGGCTTTTCTACAGGTTTTTCCTCCGTTTTCTTAGCAACAGGAGTTTCCTTAACAGGTTCAGCTTTCTTCACCTCGGCTTTGGGTTCCTCCTTCACCACCGGCTGCACCTTCTCTGCGGGAGCAGCCTTTGGTTCGGGCTTCACCTCAGCCTGAGCTTTCACCTCAACGGGGCTCTCGGCAGCAGCCTTTGACAAGGATTGAGACTCAGTTTTCTTTTCAGCAGGTGCTGGTTTGGGCTTAGCGATGCTGTCAAGATCAATCTTACCAAGGGGAGTAAACTGCTGACGTGGCTGTTGTACACGCTCCTCGGTCTTGGTCTTGGTCACCTCAGACTGTGAATCCGTGTTCACGGGTCGCTTCTTTTCCTTTTTGGGGAAAAGGTTTGCAGCCTGGGTCTTTACAGCCTTATCGCCACTGAACTGCCCTACCAGAGCCTCGTACTGTTCGTCCGTGATTTTGGTATTTGGGGTAGCGTCGTCGCGAATTTCGCCAAGACTCTTCTTATTTTTCAGGAAATCAACTGCCGTTTGAAGTCCTATATTCAATTCTGTTAATACTTTATTTAGTCTTATTCCCATCTCTTGAAAGCCCCCTAAGCTAGGGGGGTGGGGGTCTGAACGCCCCCGTTTAAAGTTAAAATTTCGTCTGCAAATGCCCTACAGATAGGCTGGTTGGCTCGTTCAGACCCCCAACCCCCTAACTTAGGGGGCTAAGATTACTCGAACTCAGCTTTCAGAACTTCGAGCAAGTGGTCAACGGTTTCCTCTTCAAGGTCGGCCTTTTCAATGAGCATATCGCGAGGAGCGTTGATAACTGCCTTTGCAGTATCCAGACCGATGGCCTTGATGCTATCGATAACCCACTGGTCGATTTCATCGCTAAACTCGTCGAGGTAGATATCTTCATCGTCGGCTTCGGCATCGCTCACTACACGGAACACGTCGATGGTGTGCTCGGTCAGCATTGAAGCCAGTTTGATATTGATACCGCCCTTACCAATAGCCAGACTCACCTCCTCAGGCTGCAGATATACCTCTGCCTTGTGGTTCTCTTCATCGAGCGTGATGCTGGTCACCTTAGCAGGCGACAGGGCACGCTGAATGAACAGCTGGGTATTGTTAGAGAAGTTAATCACATCGATATTCTCATTCTGCAATTCACGAACGATGCCATGCACGCGCGAACCTTTTACACCTACGCATGCGCCTACGGGATCGATACGGTCGTCAAAGCTCTCTACAGCCACCTTGGCGCGCTCACCCGGCATACGGGCCACACGGCGAATGGCAATCAGGCCATCGTTGATCTCGGGCACCTCAGCCTCCAGCAGTCTGCGCAGGAAGTCGGGACTGGTACGAGAGAGGATGATGCGGGGGTTGTTGTTCTCGTTCTGCACCTCTTTCACGATGGCACGAACCGTCTCACCCTTGCGATAGCTGTCGGCAGGAATCTGCTCGGGCTTGGGCAAGTGAAGCTCGTTGCCTTCATCGTCCATCAGCAGTACTTCACGCTTCCACACCTGGTACACCTCACCGGCAACGATAGTGCCCACCTTATCCTTGTATTTCTGATAGAGGGCATCGTGGTCGAGTTCGAGGATTTTTGAAGCCAGTGTCTGACGCAGGTTCAGGATGGCACGGCGGCCGAACTTAGAAAAGTCAACCTCTTCCGATACCTCTTCGCCCACCTCATAGTCGGGCTCAATCTTCTGAGCTTCGGTCAGGGCGATTTCCTTATTCTCGTCTTTCACCTCACCATCTTCAACAACCACACGGTTGCGATGGATTTCGAAGTCACCCTTGTCAGGGTTCACAATCACGTCGAAGTTCTCGTCGCTGCCGAACAGTTTGGCCAGCACGTTGCGGAAACTCTCTTCGAGCACGCTCACCAGTGTGGTGCGGTCGATATTCTTCGTCTCCTTAAACTCCTGGAAGGTCTCAAACATGCTGGGACCATTTACTTCTTTCTTTGTTGCCATTTTATCTTTTTTATTTAAAATTCAGCACATATTTGGTCGATTTCACCTCATCCATAGAGAAGTTCTTATCTACCTCGACCATCACAGGGCGTTTCTTGCCTTCGGGCACCTGCTTCTCCTTTACGGTGAGCACGAAGTTACGGCCTTCCACGCTTTTCAGTACGCCTGTAAGTTTTTTTCCATCGGCAGCCAGCACCTCCACTTCGTCGCCTACATGGTTCTGATACTGCTGTTCCACCTTGAAGGGCTGACCGATACCTGCCGAACCCACTTCGAGTTCGTAGTCGCCAAGTTCCTCGCCAAGTTTCTCTTGCAGGAAACGGCTCAACTCGGCGCAGTCTTCAATCCACACGCCATCGGCGTGGTCAATTTCGATGGCAATACGATCGCCATCCATCACAATGTCTACTAGGAAGTAGTCACTCTTCTCGAGCCACTCTTCCACCAATGTCTTGATTGTGTCTTTGTTTATCATTCGATAGTTGATTTAAACAGAAATGAGGAGCTTTTGTCAAGCCCCTCATTCCACTGAACGCTGCAAAGATACATATTTTCTCACAAATTTGCAAATAATTATCAAGAATAATGACAATTATGCATTAAAAATGATTGTGAAGGCATGATTTTGGGCACAGGCGTTTCTTGGGTCTGTTGTCATTTTGAAAAAATCTACATTCTTATCTCGCAGAATATTGCAGATAACCTCCATATGTTTTTAGGACAAAGTCGGCCAAAAATAACTTCATCTATTTCTGCATTGTCCTCCATTGGTTCAGAGAAGAAGGCGCTATCTGTACTTGTATTATTGCTTAAAAGTCTGATTTCATTCTCATATGCCCAGCATATATGCTTCATGTTATATGCTTTATAAGAATCAATCGTTGTTAAAGATTCTGGCATAGCTCGTAACAGACCCGGCCAGAATCTGTTGCTCAATGTCAGCCTCTATGACCTCCATCACGGGCTTCTGATATTCTTGTTTAGGCAAGCGATTAAAATCAATTACTTTCTTTGTCATATCGGTGTCCTCCTTGCTTTACTTCTTGCTCTGGCAAAGGCTACGGGTAGACGCGTCAGCGGGAATGGCGTCTCCTATCGTCGCCGAGCGGCTTGCAAAGAATTGGCTGCGCAGCCATAATTTGTGAACATTGCCCATGCGAAGCCAATGTAACGACAATGGAAAGTAGTCGTCTCTGGAGGTGCCTCTATATTCACGGCGTTCAGAGAAAACAGAAATCGGGGGCCATGCGCACTCTTGGCGCATGGCCCCCGATGACTGGTTCTGTGAGGGTTGCAGTTACTCGTCCCAGAAGCTGCCGCTACCCGACGGATTGTCTTCCTCATCGTCCCAGAGGTCCCAGCCAGACTCGCGTGCGCCGGCGGGCTTGTTGGGTTCGCCCGGGTTAATCACGGTGCTGGAGCAGAGCATCTGAGTCAGTTCTTCCTCCAATAATTCAATGGCGGGTTTCAAATATACTTTTTTCATAGTTGTGCCCTCCATTTACTTTATTACAACCTTCTTGCCGTTTACGATGTAGAGTCCGCCCTTCTTCGGCTGTGCCACGCGGCGGCCGTCGAGCGAGTACCACCCTTCGGCGGTAGCAAATTCTTCACTCTTCACTCTTCGCTCTTCACTTATACCCGTTGTCTCGCTGTCTTCACCGTCGAAGAAGTGTACGTTGCGGGCGTAGGCAGGTGTCGAGCCGAACTTGCTCTCCACGCGCATGATCCAGCGGTAGGCGCCCACGGTCACTGTGCCGTCGTTGCCGAGGCTCAGGTCGCCGTCGATGTTCACATAGTAGAACGGGTCTTCGGCTGTGGCCGTCGTGCCCTCGTAGGTGCCATAGAGCGTGTAGGTCTCCTCAGCCGTCATCATGGTGATGCGGGCATCGGTGGTCTTTGCCTTCAGCATAGCGCCAGCGGTGGTGAACTCATAGTTATCCACGGCACTCTTTGCCCTATAGACGTAAGGCATGTTGGCGTGCAGCACCTCGCCTTCGTTCATCCTCTTCAGGAACACCCAGATGTCGTCCGATGCCTCGGTCTCGGGGTTCGGAGCGTTGGCAATCATGTTGATCTTGTAGAACGAGAAGGCATTCATATCGTCGCTGGTGAGGGTGTAGTCGAAGGGCACGAGCCAAGCCTGGTGCAGGCCCACGCGCTCCTCGGCGATGCTCTTCTTGTAGGTGGCCGAAGCAACCGTCATATCCAATGTCCGCGTGTAAGTTTCGCCGTCGGCCAGTATCACGGTCTCCTCTGCAGCGGCAGCAATCAGCTTAGCGTACAGCGCCTTGGCAGTGATGATCATGGTGATATAGTTACCACCCTCCAGGGCTTGCTGTGCTGCGGTTACATCCTCTGCTAATGCATGGTAGTTCTGAGCATATCCAATCATCTGTGTCAGGATGCTGGCAGCAAGCGGCGTGGCGGTTTCCTTCACGGCTGTCATCGTAGCGATGATCTGCGAGACGTTGCCGGCCTCGATGGCTGCCAGAGCGGCATCTACCTTGTCAACGGCATCTTCTGCCCCGTATTTCACGGCATATTCGCGCAGGTTCTGCAAGTGTTCGGGAGCCACCTCCTTGGCTGCTGTGATGATATTCTGCATGGCAGCGGCCAGCTCCTCGGGAGTAATGCTCTCCTGGGCGAGTAATGCCTGAGCTGCTGCGTATGCCGTGTTCAGCGTCTCGTCGTTGAGGCCCTCAGCGATGTCACCCAGCTTCGGCAGGTATTCCTTAGCTGCAGCAATCAGGTGAGTGAACAGTGCCTTGGCAGTGGTGATCATGGTGATATAGTTGCCACCATCCAGGGCAGCCTGTGCCTGAGCGGCCTGCTCTGTCAAGCCGAAGGCCTCAACATAGTTTTTCATTGTGCCTAATACCTGCTGGGCAAGCGGTGTGGCAGCTGTCTTCACAGCGGTCATCGTAGCGATGATCTGGGCAACATTGCCAGCCTCGATGGCTGCCAACGCATTGTCAACGAGGGTCGCAGCATCTGTTGCGCCGTACTTCACGGCATATCCCTTAAGGTTCTGCAAGTGTTCGGGAGCCACGGCCTGTGCAGCGGTGATGATATTCTGCATGGCAGCACCAAGCTCCTCGGGAGTGATGCTCTCCTTGGCGAGTAATTCCTGTGCTGCTGCGTATGCAGTGTTCAGCGTCTCGTCATTGAGACCCTCAGCGATGTCACCCAGCTTCGGCAGGTATTCCTTAGCTGCAGCAATCAGGTGAGTGAACAGTGCCTTGGCAGTGGTAATCATGGTGATGTAGTTGCCACCTTCCAAAGCTGCCTGTGCCTGAGCGGCCTGCTCTGTCAAGCCGAAGGCCTCAACATAGTTTTTCATTGTGCCTAATACCGTCTGGGCAAGCGGTGTGGCAGCTTCCTTCACAGCGGTCATCGTAGCGATGATCTGGGCAACATTGCCAGCCTCGATGGCTGCCAACGCATTGTCAACGAGGGTCGCAGCATCTGTTGCGCCGTACTTCACGGCATAGCCCTTCAGGTTCTGCAAGTGCTCAGGAGCCACGGCCTGTGCAGCGGTGATGATATTCTGCATGGCAGCGGCCAGCTCCTCGGGAGTGATGCTCTCCTTGGCGAGTAATTCCTGTGCTGCTGCGTATGCAGTGTTCAGCGTCTCGTCATTGAGGCCCTCAGCGATGGCACCCAGCTTGGGCAGGTATTCCTGAGCGGCAGCAATCAGGTGAGTGAAGAGGGCCTTGGCAGTGGTAATCATGGTGATGTAGTTGCCACCTTCCAAAGCTGCCTGTGCCTGGGCGGCCTGCTCTGTCAATCCGAAGGCCTGAACATAGTTAATCATTGTGCTCAACACCTGCTGGGCAAGCGGCGTGGCTGCTGTCTTCACGGCGGTCATCGCAGCGATAATCTGCGACACGTTGCCGGCTTGGATGGCTGCCAGAGCGTCGTCAATGAGGCTTGCAGCATCTCCTGCCCCGTACTTCACGGCATATCCCTTAAGGTTCTGCAAGTGTTCGGGAGCCACGGCCTGTGCAGCGGTGATGATATTCTGCATGGCAGCGGCCAGCTCCTCGGGAGTGATGCTCTCCTGGGCGAGTAATGCCTGAGCTGCTGCGTATGCAGTGTTCAGCGTCTCGTCATTGAGACCCTCAGCAATGTCACCCAGCTTCGGCAGGTATTCCTTAGCTGCAGCAATCAGGTGAGTGAACAGTGCCTTGGCAGTGGTGATCATGGTGATATAGTTGCCACCATCCAGGGCAGCCTGTGCCTGAGCGGCCTGCTCTGTCAGGCCGAAGGCCTCAACATAGTTTTTCATTGTGCCTAATACCGTCTGGGCAAGCGGTGTGGCAGCTTCCTTAACGGCGGTCATCGTGGCAATAATCTGCGATACGTTGCCGGCCTCGATGGCGGCCAGAGCGTCGTCAATGAGGCTTGCAGCATCTCCTGCCCCGTACTTCACGGCATAGCCCTTAAGGTTCTGCAAGTGCTCAGGAGCCACAGCCTGTGCAGCAACGATGATATTCTGCATGGCAGCGGCCAGTTCCTGCGGGGTGACATCTTCATCAGCAAGTGCCGTCTGAGCATTGGCGTAGGCAGTGTTCAACGTCTCTTCGTTGAGAGCCGTAACAATGGCACCAAGATTAGGCAGTACTTCGCCAAAGTAAGTCTTGATGGCAGCTTCCAGCGTCTGGGCAGCCTGGGCCATTGACTCGGCAGTGGCGTTCTCGTCGTTCAGGGCAGCCTGGGCTGCAGTGATAGCGTCGGCCAGTCCCTCGGGATTGATGTTGCTGGCGATGGCAATGGCTGTCTGCAGGGCTTCCTTGGCAGCCAGTTCAGCTAGTTCTGCGTCGGTGTAGTATGTCACTTCCAGCTCCACGTCACCGTCAGGCATCGTGAAGGTCCATTTGTTGTCATCAACGTTTGTCACCTCGATGTTTACGGTGTACTTGCCAACATAGCCTGCCTCGTTTTGACTCAAGCCGTTGACATTGTCGGTGGCATACCACCAGGAGCCGTCGGCAATGTTCGTGGTGATATCGGCCGTCTGCTTGCCGTTGCCGTTAAAGATGACACCCACTGCTGTGGCGGGAATCTCTGCCCTATAGATTTTCTGGCTGTATTCATTGGTTCCTACCTCGGTCATTGCAGTGCCGGGCCATTCGGGTCCGTCACTCCAATAGTAAACTTTCACGTCGCCCCAGTTCTTGGAATCCGTGAAATAGACCGTGATGTTGCCAGTAGTAGTCTTCTTCTTGGCCGAGACGCTCTTCACGCTCTTCGTGCCGGCGTAGGTGATGGTCACTGTCGCGTTCTCAGCGGCGCTGGCGGGGCTGATGGTCCAGTTCTCGGCATCCTCGGTGCCTTCCTTCACGGAAGTGGCATAGACTGTCATTGCCTCGATGTCGGCGGCATAGTCCGGCCAGCCAGCCTTGTAGGTATTCACAGCCTCAGGGAGCACGTAGATCTTACGGACAGCAGCGTTGTCTTGGAAAGCGTAGGCGCCGTATGTCGTCAGACTGGGGGCGTAGATATAGACTTTAGCCAGCATGCCACAATTAAAGAAGGCTTCTTCGCTGATGCTGGTCACGCTGGCAGGGATGCTGACCGATTCCAAATTACTGCAACCAGAGAAGGCTTGTTCGCCAATGCTGGTCACGCTATTAGGGATGTCAATAGATGTCAGATTGGCATAATAAAAGGCTCTTACGCCGATGGTCAAAAGTGTCGATCCTTCAGCAAAAGATACCGTCAGGGCGTCGGCATATGATCCACACTCTTGGAAGGCAAAATTGCCGATGCTGGTCACGCTGGCAGGGATGCTGACCGATTCCAAATAATTGCAACGTGAGAAGGCAGAATTGCCGATGCTGGTCACACCACTTTCGATGACAATGGTCTTGATATCGGAAGGATAGCCGTACCAAGGGGTGAAATTAGTATCCTTATAATCCGCCATGGCGCCAGTGCCGCTAACGGTCATAACGTCACCAGAAATTGTCACTGTGCAGTCGCCACTTTTCCACGCCTGCGCCTGCGCCCACGCGCCCGTTACTACTGCTGCGAGCAGCACGAGCATTGAAATAAATCTTGTTTTGAGCATAACTTGAAAATTTAATTTGTTAATAAATAAAAATGATGTTTATAGACTGTCGAGGGGGATGAGCTGGTACTCCTTGTCCACGTCCACGTCGTCGGTGGGCTTCACCGGCACGCCCTTGAGGGCGAGGCAGAGGCCGCCGGCCTTCTAGGCCTTCTTGTCGGTGGAGAGGATGCGCGCGGGCTGGTCGGGGTCGATGGCCAGGAGGGCTTTGCCGTCCTCGATGAGTCGCGCTCAGGTCCAGTCGCGGTCGGCCTGGTCGATGAGTTCGGTCTGCGGCGCGGCGGTGTCGGGAGTGTGGGGTATGTGGAGGTAGCGGGGCATGAGTTGTTTTCTTGTTATTTGTTTTAGGGTTAGATAGTTTGTTATAATCTATAAAGTCTGCTCACGCAGACTCGCACGCTTTTGTGTGCAAAGATACAAAAATATATCAAATTTCGTAATATTTATAGTTAAAAATAAAGAAAATTAGCAAATTATCCGTGTTCTGGTGTTAATTTCTATGGGAATAGTCCCAAATAATCATTAAACTGTTAATTTACAATGAAGAATTTATCATTGATTGCGTCGGCCATGGCAATGCTGGGGCTGACGGCGTGTGAGAAAGGGCTCGTGGACGGCGTCGCGGTTGTCGTCGTAGCGCTATCGCCACTCGGTCTGGTCGATGAGTTCAGTCTGCGGCGCGGCGGTGTCGGGAGTGTGGGGTATGTGGAGGTAGCGGGGCATGAGTGATTTGTTATTCGATTTGTGGGGTTAGATTGTTTGTTTTTGAGAGGTAAAGAGAGGGGGCGGGGGAGGGAGTCTAGTCTTCGTCCAAGTCGTTGAGGTCGAAGTAGAGCAACCGCGTGGGTTCGTCGGCATCCTCTTCGTTGAGTGGCACGAAGCCATTGCGGAGGTAGAAGGGGATGGCTGCGGCGTAGGCATCGACGGTGATGAAGCGGCAGCCGGTCTTGTTGTCGGTGGTGAAGTAAAGTTTAATGAATTTCAGCAACATACTTCCGATATTCATGCCCTTCAGCGATTCGCTCACTCCCAGACGACCTATCTTGGCTGCGGGATAACTCTTCAGCCGCTTGTGGTTGTTGAAGCGACGGCTGAAGCGGTTGTACTTTGTCTTGCTGTCGAAGTCGGAAATGGATATGCGGTCGTTGGAGAGGCTGAAGAACGCAACAATATGATTGTGGTTGCTTTTCTCGAAAACCGTATATGTGACAGCCAGTTTTTCTTTCCGGTACAACGGTGCGTCGGTCAGGATAAAGCCGTTCAAATCCTCATCGCCGCAATCGAATGCGGCGACAATTTCCTGTTCAGCCATTCTGTGAATGGTATATCGTTCTGTAAACTCCTTGTCTTCCATATCACATGAAGTCGCAAACGCTTTTCAATGCCTCATAAGTGGCCTTCATTTCAGCCCGTTCTTCGGGCGATATGCGGCGACGCTCCTTCATGCGTGCTTCGAAGCGTCGTGCGTCCTCACCGTAGAGGATGGGTGTTTCTTTAATCGGTCTGGCCATAATAAATACGTATTTAAGTGAAATTTCGGCTACAAAGGTACAAAAAATGATTCAAATAAACTGCATTTGGGGAGGATATTAACACGATTTCTGTGCAGAATACTGTTCAATTTGTCAAAAGAAAGCGTTATATTGAGGATGGGAATAGTCCCAGAAAACAATTAAATTCTATTAAAATGATGAACAGAAAAGTTTTGTTCTGGCCGTTCTTGCGTCCCTTCAGTAGCAAGCGGCAAGCCGATTACTTGCGTCCCTTCAGTAGCAAGCGACCAAGGTCGAGCGGGCGGCGATGCTGCTGACGGCGTGAAAGCCTATCACCTTAAACGTGTAAATGCCCACGTTGAACGGCGTGAACTATCTACTTCAGTTCTTGGTGATTGTTGTCAAATTCCCCAATTATCGAACAACAAGAAACAAAAGTGGACGTTCAGTCTTATGTCCTATAGTTTATTATCTGTCCATTGGCGTACAGTATTACATTAAACTATAAATCAAAATCATTCTCAGCCGATTGACAGAGGCGGTGTTACCTCAAAGCGTAAGCCGAGCGCACTGAGGATACGGAGGAACATGCCTGCCCCCGGTTCCACGCTGCCTTTCTCAATGCGAGAGATATACGACTTGTTGGTTCCCACTCGCTGAGCCAGTTCCTGCTGGGTGACCTTCTCGCGCTTCCGTGCATCGCTGATAATCTGGCCGACACAATAGGCGTAGGCCTCCTTACGGAATGCCTCGCGCTCTGGTGTTCCCACCTTTCCATAGCGTTCGTCCATCATGGCGTCAACGCTCATAATGTCATCTCTTTGCTGCATAATATTCCTCCTTAATTATGATTAGTTATAAAAATAAAGCCCCCTTGCGGAGGCTTGAGCTTCGGCATATCTCATCCGAGCGGGATTGTTTCTAAGTCACTTTTCAGTAACTGACCCAAGTACTTATCATACAAGGGGGATTTTCTAGTGCAAAAATAGGTACTTTTCCTGAAACTTCCAAATAATTGAGCCTCTATTTTACGTCATAAAGCTAAAAAGTCCTTTTTGAAACGATTGGAAATAACAATCTCGTACTTTATACATTGAATGGATTGCACTTCAAACACCTGTCAGCATAATTTTTCGATTTGCTGAAAAAGACACCAATCTGCTGCGCTTTTTTATCGATTTTTTTCTTGCTTACTGGGCTCAAAACTCGCGCCAAATTCACCAAACGGGAAGTGGGGCTGAAATACGCGAGTTTTGAAGGGTTTTAGTGGTTTTTAGAACTACCTGAATATCAAACTGTTGCAAGAATATCACTATTCTTCTGATATACTTCTGTTGTAGAAGTTCAATGATGCCGCAATGGAACTTCTACTATACCGCAACCACCATTCTATTGTAATGCAACCACCATTCTATTAAATTGCAACCACCATTCTATTAGATTGTAACTACCGTTCTATTGCAGTATAGCGGACATTTAGTTGCAGTGGAAAATAAGTGCTATTTCACCATAGTAGTTAAGGCAATTCCATCCTGTCAAGGAAAAGTGCGCCAAAATATGCATTTTTCTATAAAAAAACTGGAAAAAGGTGGAAAAAATGGTGTTTTTCAGCTCTAAGACATGAGATGAGAGTACAGATGGAGGGGGCAAAAGAAGTGGTTCCCGTTCTAGATTGAGAATTTTATTTGTCTTGATTTTCGAAAAAAAGAGATGGAAAAAGAGGACAGGTTGTTTGAAGTGAAATCCATTATATGGTTTCATTCAAAAACCTGTCCTCTTAGTCTTTTATGCTACTGATGATCAGAATCCTATCTTACCGTTCCATGAAATGAACCAGTTGGACTGGTTGGTAAGGTCTTTCTTCAACTCGCCCTGTACTTCTGCACGCTTAGCTTCGCCACGACGGCCGCACACCAGCTTCTGCATGGTTGCTCCTGGGTTAGACTGGCGCAAAGCATAGCGCATGAGGTCGTAATAGCGGGTGCCTTCGAAAGCAAACTCCAATGCGCTCTCGTTCAGAATCAGACTATCCACATAGGCCTGCTTCTCGGCCAGAGGCACTGCCACATTCTTGGTGGGGTCAGTAGTATCGGGTACTGAGTCAATCAACTGGTAGTATTCATTCATAGGTGTATAGCCGGAACCGCGCGAGTGAATACCCATCGTGTTGGCATTATCGGATGTTGTGCCTGCCCAGTTCTTCTCATTGAACATACGATAGCTGGCAGGGAACTTCATGTTCAGGGCTACCATGCTCAGCGAGTCAGACTTGCTCACAGTGGGATAGACATACTTGTCCATCACCTCATCGGTCAAGCCAGTAGAGAGTATCTGGAAAGCCATACGTGGGAATCCGGCCATGTTCAGGGCCTCAGCCATACGCAGATAAACCATCTGACGGCGCAGGATATGGATATTGCGAGTCTGATACTTCAGAACCTGCTGATAGCTGTCGATAGTACGCAGGTCACCGTCGCCGTAGTTTACTGTCACATTGCTGCTTTGACGCCAGGCATAAGCCAAGCGGAGGTCACCGGCACGATATTCACTCAGATTCTCAGGAGCATAGGTCACCACCGTAGCATCTTTATTGATGTTGCAATACTTCTGGGCAGCAGAAATATTAATCAATGCCGTGGAAGGCACGATGCTTGGCTGGAAGTTATTGTCCAGTTCTGAATTGAAGAACCCGCGCAGTTTGCTGTAGTTAGGATCAGAAGGCAGTGAGTCGCCAGGGATCACGGTGATCAGTTCATTATCGCGCGTCCAGTTCTCTTCAGCAATTGAAAGGAAATCGCTGGAATAGCCATATTCACGATATGACAGGTAGTTGCTTGCACCTACAGGCCAGCAGAGTCTGTTTGTACCAGAAGGATAGGCAGAGTTACTGCCATTGCGACGGCTGATGTAGTTGTAGTAGGCCAAAGCAGCCTGACGATACTCGCTGGTGTTATTGGTCAGCGTGGCCAGCCACAGGTGCAGGTCGCCCAACAGCACGCTCATGGGATAGAAGAAGAAATGCGACTCGATACTCAGCATCTTGCCATACAGAGGTGTGGCTGTGGTGATATCGAATGCCTCACTGACGTATTTGCCGGTGAGTTCCTGCAAATCGTTGATGAAGAAGCGGCACACATCTTCAAGGGTGTACATAGGATAGTTCTGTTCTGCATCCTCCTGCGAAAGGATTGGCTCGGTGACGAAAGGTACCTTGCCATAGTTCAAGGCCAACTGCAGATAGGTCCACGCACGAATGGTCTTCACGGCTCCGAACTCACGCATGAACACATAGTCGTTGCGACTGTTGCGCAGGGCTGTATCGGCATGGGCTATGAAATAGTTACAGTTATTGATCACGGCATAATAGTCACGCGGTGTGTTATAACTGTTGTTATCGTCAACATTGAAGAGCGACAGGTTTTTCAAGTCGGCATCGGCGGTATTGGTCAGGTCAACCAAATCGCCGCGCACTTCTCCGAAAAGGATGGTACGGTCGGCCAGGGCCTGCACTTTCGAGAGGATGCCAGCTACCGAATACAGCGTATCGACAGAATTGTTCAGATGTTCGCTGCCAGCATAGATAACATGGTCTGATTCCTGCTCGAAGAAGTCTTCACAAGAGGTGAAGAGAAAAGTGGAGAGAGGGAGAAAGAGTGAGAGGACTCCTGCTACTACCTTGTTGTTTATCTTTGTAATCATAATTATGAATTTTCAATTATCAATTTTCAATTACAAGTTAATCTTCACACCGGCTACAATCGAACGGCTCTGTGCCAACTGACCGAGGTCGATACCCTGACCGATAACGGCAGTGGTCATTGAGGACTCCGGATCGCTGCCCAGATATTTCGAGAAGGTCAGCAGATTGTTGCCTTGTACCCAGAACTGGAGTCCCTGGATGTACTCCGACTTCAAAGGCAAGGTGTAAGACAGGGTCACCGTCTTCAGACGCAGATAAGAGCCATCCTCAATCCAGCGGTCGCTGAAGCGGGCATTGCCCATAGGATCCTGGAAAGTGATGCGAGGCATATCGGTCACCTGACCTTCAGCCTGCCAACGACGGTTCATGGCATTTGTCTGGTTCATGAAGCGACTTCCGCCTTCCAACTGTGAGCGCATATAGTTGTAAACATCATTGCCCAGTGAGTAGTTGAAGTTCACATCGAGCTTGAAGCGCTTGAAGCCCACAGTGGTAAAGATGTTACCATAAATATCGGGATTGGGATCGCCAATCACTACGCGGTCGGCCTCGGAAATCTGTCCGTCACCGTTCATATCGGTAAAGTGCATGTCACCGGCACCGAAGTACATCTTATCGCGTCCGTTTTCAGACATGATATAGAGTGCCTCACCGTTTTTGCCAGCTGCAACGGCATCGGCAGTGGTTGAGAACACGCCTTCAGTCTGATAGCCGTAGAACAGGTTGGCAGCCTGACCCACCTGAGTACGGATGGTGGCACCATACACCTCATTGTCGATATAGTCAACACCTGCCAGTTCGGTGATCTTGTTCTTGTAGTGACCAACGCTGGCACCCAACTGCCACTGCCAGTCCTTATGAGCAATCACCTTCATGGTAGCAGTGACGTCGTAGCCCTGGTTCTCCATCTTGCCATTGTTCACCCAGCTATCGGCAATACCCGACAGGAAGCCCAATGACTGTTTCATCAGCAGGTCGCTGGTGGTAGAACGGAAGTAGTTGAAGTTGATGCCCAGACGGTTGTTGAAGAACTTCGACTCAAAGCCTGCATTGAAACGGCGGGTGGTCTCCCACTTGATCTTGTTACTGCCAATGCCTTCGAATGCCAATGCCGACACAGTGTGAAGGAACTGGGAAGCACGGAAGTAGCTCTGCGAAGCATAGAAGTCAATATCGTCATTTCCGCTGACATCATAGCCGGCAGTAAGACGCAGGTAGTCAAGACCTGAGATACCCGACATCCAAGGCTCGTTGGTAACAACCCATGAAGCCTGTACACCGGGGAATACGCCCCATGACACACCACCCATTTTCAGTCCGCCGGCATCCTTACCAAAGCGAGAAGAGGATTCGGCAGTCAGATTGGCCTGCAGGAAATAGCGGCCCAGATAGTTGTACTCTGCCTGTGCATACCAAGCCATCATGTTCCAGCTTTCGTTAATACCCTCATCGCTGGCATTCTTCAAGCCTGCATGCATGAAAGGAGTCTTATCGTTACCGGTGTTGTAGCCTAGCTGTGAGTTCATTGAATAATCCTCCCAGTTGATGCGTGCACCGCCGAAAAGATGGATGAAGTGTGCATCATAGCGCTGATGCCAGTCCAGACGTGTATCGCTCATCACAGAATTCTGCTTTGAAGCCAGTGAGCGAACCTCGTTCTGACAATAGGCATTCACACTGTTCACATAATAGTCAGGCACACCATTCACTGGCACGTAGAACTTCTCGCTGGTGTTCACCAGGTTGTAGCTGAAGTGCTCGCTCAACGACAGGTTGGGATTGAACTGATACTTCGGAGTGATGGTGAGGTTCAGCATTGAATTCTCGAAACGGTTCTTGATATCACCGTCACCATATTCATTAATAGCAGCAGGGTTGGCAAGGCGCCAGTTGTACTTGGTGTAGCTGGCAAGTGCCTCGTTCAGATAACTTTCATCCTCAACATCCAGATGGTCGTCGCTCAAACGGCCACGGGCATAGGTATAAGGACTGATGAAGGGGCTCTTCACATAGGCCAGGAATGCAGGCGACGTGGGAGTACCTTCGTCATAGCTTTCGGGAGCGCCATCATTTCGCAGGTTACGGGTCTGATTGCTGAACGAAGCATCGAAACGAACGCCCAGATTCTTGGTCAGCACGATATCGGTGTTGAAACGGATGTTCAGACGGTCCATATCGTTGTTCTTCAGCGTGCTCTCAGCCGATGTATAGCCCACCGACAGGTTGTAGTTGGCCACATCGTCACCACCTTCAACATTGATACCGTAGTTCTGTGTGAGCGCAGTGCGATAAACCAGATCTTTCCAGTCAGTGTCCTGATGATAAGGCGTATAATAATAGTTTGAAGGATTCTCGGTGAGGAAGCGGAAATTGGTCAGACGGGTATCGGTGGTCTTCAGCATTTCTGAAGCATAGCCACGATACTGGTCGCCACTCATCATCGAGATATACTTAGGTTCGAAGGTAACACCGGCAGACAGGCTGGCGGTGATGCGGGTGGCCATCGACTTGTTGCGACGGGTTTCAATCTGAACAACGCCATTGGCACCGCGGGCACCATAGAGAGCCGTACCATTACGCAGTACGGTAACGCGCTCAATGTCGGCAGGATTCAGGTTTGACAAGATATCGTTGTAGAAACCTTCGTGCAACAGCTGACGTGAATACTGCTGGTCAACAATGACACCATCAATAACCACCAATGGCTGGGCATTACGATTCAGTGAGTTCAGGCCCTGCACAAACATTACAGAACCTACGCCAGGTGTGCCATTGCGAGAAATGGTATGTACCTGAGCTCCCACTTGCTTCTGAATCTCGTCCTTGATATTAATGGCATTTGAGTATTGGAAATTCTTTGCCTGATACTCGTTGCGGGTATTTGTTGCAGCCAGATAGTCGGTAGCAAACACTGAAGGATAGAGCAGCGCGTTTTTCTGCTGTTCACCTTTCTGCAAGCCCATACGCACTACATTGTGGTCGGGAGTTGACACCACGATTTCGTTGGTAAACACGGGAACCTTTACCTCGTAAGTACCGTCGTCCTCTGTCAGCACACTATAGCCGTCAACTTCAGCTGCACGGACAATGGCACCGCTGATAGGCTGAAGCGTGGTGGCATCAAGCACAGTTCCTTTCACCACACGTGTCTCATACTGCTTTTTCTTGACAGTGAAAGTGCGCACAGTGGTGTCGTCGTCTTCCTCTGTCTCGTCCTGTGCGGCAATATTCAAAGGGAAAGCCAGCAACAGGGAAAGTCCGAATAAGATATATTGTTTCATATTCATGATGATTCAAAATTCAAAACTGTAATTACTCTTCACGTGGTTTCAGGATAATGCAGTCAATACGCATAGTACGCTGATAGTCCATAGCGCTAACTTCAGCATCGGTCACATAGGTACCCACCTTCAACGTAATCTGAGGATCGCTCTCTTCCACTCCATACGAACATACGGGGAATTTGTAGCCTTCCTTCACCAATAGCATATCCACCGAGTCCTTCTGACTCTCTGCAGGAGTATAGAGGGTTTCTTTCTTGGCTTTGCCATCAAGACCGCGATAGCCGATTTCAAACATCAGGCGGATAGGAGCACGGTCCAGGTCAACGGCAGCAGTATCGCCAGCCAGACCAGGGGCGGTTCTTACATAGATATCATACGGAACATTCGACAGCACCTCAGGAATCCAGAAGATCACTTCGTGCTGGGTGTTACCACCAGTCACCAACTGTGTGAACTCTACATAGGAATGTCCGGAGATTTTTCCGTAATAAGGATTATCGGGCTGCACGAACACAGGGTTGGCAATCACGGTTTCGATAGTATCCTTATTGACTTTCTTTTTCACCAGTTCCTTAATAGCGCGGGCATCTTCAGCCTCAACAATAATGTCACGCATGAAGGTCTGCTTAGGCTCGAACTTCCAGTTGTTGCTCTTCATCACCTGACCGTTACTGCACAGCACATTAGTGGTGTTGGCCATGATGGTTTGCATAGGTTTCTGATACTGGTAGTAGGCCAGTGTGTCGGCACCCCACTTATACTCACGGAGCTCATATTCATAAGCATTGGTTGACATGGCTGAATCGGCCAGCATCTTGTCGGTGTTCAGTGTACGACTGAAAATGGTACCGCCCATGATGGCCAGACGGGTGTTGGTATAGGCAAGCGAGTCGGCATCGCCAATACCTTTCAGGTCCTTTTCAATGGCCTTGTCGTAGTTGAAGTAGGGCTCGTATTTGGCTACCAGTGCATCCCATACATCGTTGGTAGGCACTACCATCCAATAGGTACTGTCTTCCGAATTCAGTTTGGCACCCAAGGCATCATAGTCGAACAGTGTGTTCTCCTGAATCATTACCGAATCGGAATAGACGGTCTCACCGTCACGGATGCTATCGGGCACACTGCGCTCGGCATCAAACTTCAGACGGTAGTGGCGCTTGTTATAGAAAAATTCGCTGGCCTTTGACAGGTCGGCATCTTTCTCCAGGTATTCAAACACGTTGGCATAATAAGGCACCACCTTGTCAAGGGTGAACAGCACGCCATTGCTGTACAGGGCATTCTTGGTTGTCAGGTTAATATTTGAGAACTGGCTGCTGGTGAGTGCATGGCGTTTGCCATTCATGGTCGTAATGGTGTCGATACGTCCCTCTGCCACAGAATAGTTATAGAGTGACAGGTGGTTCTTCACAAATTCCTTAATGGCCTTATTGTCCTCATCACGCTTTGATGCGGCCTTTTCCTGATTATAGAGATCAATCATGGCTTCGGCATCGCTCTCGCTGAAGGAAGCGTTTGTGGGGGCAAATACTGTAAACACCTGACTGCCATTGAGCGAGCGGTCGAAACCGGTGGCCTGTACCACTTTGGCAAAGTTGCTCAGTTCAATATTGTCCTCAAGGGCCTGCCACAATGAACCGCTATTCATGTTAGCGCCCGAAGCCGTTCCGTCATAGTGGTCATCCCACTTGTCGGAACATGCTGTCAGCACACTGACTGCGCCACAGCCTACGGCAAAGGCCATCATGATTTGTTTTATGCTATTGGTCATCATAATTATCAATTTTCAATTATCAATATTCAATTCTTTAGAGATCGTCCTCCATCTGTCCAGAACCGCTGATGTCATAGACATTCTTTGGAACCAGTTCCAAATAGTCGAGCATGAACTCATTGTTGTTACCTTGCTTACCGTCACTGGCCACACGAATACGAATGTAGTAGGTCTTCGAGCAGTCCTGATAGTTCTGTGACAGGATTCGGCGATAGGTACGCCAGTTGCCGGTCCAACGAATCTTCTCATCGCCATTGGTATGGAAGGTTCCGTAAGGGCCACGAACGATACCCAGGTTGCGGAAAGCCTTCATGCTCTCGGCCAGCGACTCGTTGTCGCTACGAATCTTATCATAGGCTGTATTGTTCTTACCTTCATCCTCAGCAGGCATCAGCTCAGTGAGTCCGAGCATCTCAGAGTCGGTGATGAAGCGAGTCATATCCATAGGAATACCCTGTGGAATCATGTGGTTGGGATCATCACCCCAGTAGATCTGAGCCACACCGCGGGTGCGCAGTGCACAGAAGCCCAGACGAACCTGCCACTCACCGCTGAACGGTACGGGAGGCAACTGGAGAATGAAGTCGTAGTCGCCAAAGATATTGAACTCATCGCCTTCGAACGACCAGAAATTGATGTGGGGGCGACGATACACGAACGCACTGTTACCTTTCAGCTTGATATGCTTCAGATAGCCGTCGGGGAAGTAGTAGTTCTTACCGTTCTTGGGGCTTGCAGCCTCATCGGCAGTACCAGAAGCATCGTCAACAGTAGGATTACCCTTCTGACGCATGTCGTTGGTCATCAGCTCGGGGAAGATGGTGGCGAAGTCCATACGGATACGCATGTTATGAATCTTCTCCTGCACATCCTTGCTGAAACAAACGAGACCGTCAACATAGAAGTAGTGACCGTTCAGGGCATCCTGCTCATATTCGGGCTCAACATTCTCGATAATCATCTGTCCCTTGTTCCATTCAGCCTCGTCAGGGAACTTGGCATCCACACGACGGTTGATATAACGCTCGCGCAGTTTGCTATCACCTTTGTACTTGTTCACGGTGAGCATCTCAATCTTAGCCATGGTGTGAGGCAGCATGGTCTCGTACCAGTCGATGGGGTTCAGCAAATCCTCGTCATAGCCCAGTGTAGTGCCGTCGAGTTTCTTACCGGGGAAGTTCAGAATCAGCGGAGTGAGTTTATCACTACCCGGTACGTAACGGGTCAAAATCTGATACTCAATCATACGGCGTAGGGGGTTCACGCTATCAGTCAGGTTCTCAAACTTATGACCATCTTTGTTGATATCAGAAGGATATACCTGGTCATAAATCTCACAGGCTTTGTCATAGAGTTGTCTCAGTGTCTCGATACCATACTTTTCCTTCAGCACAGCATCGGGCGTGACAAACATGGTAAAAGCCGTCTTCTTGGTATCAGGCACCCAAGCCACCTCTTTCCAGAAGTCGGAAGTATAATGGTATTTCTCGTGGGCTCTTGGATCCCAGCTAGTGTCCTCGGGATCGGTATTGGCAATCACCTCGCCAACGCCTGTTGCCATAAGTGCGTTATAGAACAGAGAAACTTTGTCATTGTCCTTCAGCACTTCGAGGATACTACCGCTGGAGGTCTCCAGCACCTGGTTGATAGGCTGCATAATAGCGTTTTCAACCGAGTCGTCACGCAGTTCATAATAGATGTGTGCGCCACGGGTATTCAGGAACACCACGGCATTCTCGTTCTCGTCCAATCCTGCAATGGTAGGCAGATAGCGACGCATCAGGTTGGCATCGTGCAACTGTGTACCATTCATATCCATGGTAGAATACATATTGTTCACCAAGTGGGTACGGGCAATGGTGTCACAGTCGGCATCGGTCAGGTCGGCCAGACTGCTCAATCCTCGTTTCTTCAAATAAGCAGCGAATGCGTCATTATCGGGAACAAAGCAAGTGTAGTGTCCGTAGCTGGCCAACAGGTCCATGAGATTGGCACGCTCCACGACGGTAGCAAAATCACTATATTGTGAGCGAGACTTCAGATAGTCGCTGGCCATCTCACCGGTGAAGGTGTAGAAGTTCTCACCATCGGGCTCGTCTGAACATGAAGTCAGGCCCCATGTCATTGCAGTAGCAATGGCTGCAAGAGCAAATATTTTCTTTTGAATTTTCATAATCATCCAGATTCTTCAGTGTTCAACAATCAGTTCTGAGAGTAACTACTGTTCTCACCACTACCGAAGGCAGGATTCTGCTTCAGGTATGGATTAACTTTCAACTCGTCAATGTTGTAGGGCCAGAAGATACCATCCATCTTAGACAGACGCATGCGAACGGCCTCGCCACCACTGGTGAGTTTCTTCACCACGGTTGTAGCCAATTGCTCGCTGTTGCCCTCACGCCATGCCTGACGCACCAAGTCATAATAGCGCTTACCCTCGAACAGGAACTCACGCTGGCGTTCTTTCATAATCAGGTCGGAAAGAATGGATTTTGACTGGTAGTTGTCCAAGTTGAGCGTATCTGATCCACCGAGGTTACGCACCAGGATAGAGCGCTTGTTGACGGCATTGACAAGGTCGAAGGCCTTTTCAATGTACTCCTTGTTCTTGGCCAGCGCAGCCACATCAAGCTTCATACCCTTCATCAGCTTACCAAAGATGATCACGGCATCGCCAGACTTCGGACGGCTTGAAGCTGTCTTACCGATGGCCTTATTCTTCAGACCGTTCACATCTACACAAAGGAGTTTAGCTGAACCGTCTTCGTTGGCAATGGTAAAGGTAGCCTTGCCTGTCTCACTGTCGATAACAACTTCATCATCGGTAATGGTACCCTTGATGAAATAGTATTTCTCAGTAGATTTTGCAATCTCAAGAGTGTTAATCACATCGAGTGCGCCTTTTACAGTCAGCGTATCCTTATTCTTTTCAGTATCGTTGCCTACAGCACCTTTTGAAGTATTCAACTGATAGAGATAACAACCGGGAGCCGTTTTAGGTTCGGGCAGGTCGGTACCCTGTACCATGAGTTGCGTGAGGGCCTCGGCCTTCATCAGCATCACATCGGTCAGACGGTAGATAATCCAGTTGCTCTTACACAGGTCCTCAGTCCACATGGCACCATAGGAAGCCTTTGGATCCTCACTGGTGCTGGTAGCATCGATGGACAACGAACGGTACACGAATTTGGTGATTCCCTCGTTCGTTTCATTACAAGCCTCATAGTAGCGGGCATCGCGCTTATCTTCAAACACCAGACTGTTATCGCCCATCACTACTGAAGAGGGTGATACATAGCCACGAGCTACCTTGCCATTACCATAGAACACACTCACTGCCTTATTAGACAAGGTGTTCTTGCTTTCTGTTTCCTTACCGGAGTAGGTCAGTTCGAAGATAGCCTCTGAGCTGTTGCCGGTGATGAACAGGCTGTTATAAGCAGCACCGAAACGGTTGCCGGAATACTCTGAAAGGAGAGGATAGCCGTTGGTTCGCTCGGTATCGGTAGATGTCATACTGCCACCCATTGAGTAGCTGCCCGTCGAACCTTTCTTGGCCTGTTCCTTCTTGGAAGCAATCACCAGGTCGGCATAGTCGATACACTTCTGATAGTCTTTGTTCCACAGGCACATATCACAGAGAATGGCATGAATAGCATCCTGTGTAATACGTCCGGTCTGATACAGGGGCTGGGTGCTGGGATAGTTCTTCACAGCATTGGTACGCACGCTCTCCAAGTCGGCAATCAGGGTGTTGAGTGCCTGATTGAAAGGAACGGCAGGCATTGCCATCAACTGGTCGTCATCGACAAAGGCCTCAAACGACATAGGCACATCGCGGAAGGTACGAATCAGGTAGAAATAGCACAGGTCGCGAAGTGCAGTGGCTTCAGCTATTGTGGCACGCAGTTCACTGTCGGTATAGCCGGGATCTTTCTGAGCCACTTCAGGTGCATATTTCAGAATGGTGTTACAACGGTTGATAACGCTGTAGAAGCCTTCCCAGTTGGTATAGGCGTTAGAGGCGGTAAGGTTCTCTTTCAGCAGATTGGTGAGACTGAGGTCCTTGTCGGCATTCAGACCCACACTGATATTATCGCTGCGGAACTCGCCCCAAGCCATCATTCGGGCCACTACGTCATCGGTCTGCATGCGTGTGTAGCAACCCAGCATAATAGCCTCAACATCGGCTTTCTCGTTCCAGAACTGATCGGAAGTAATCACGTTCTGTGGCTCAATCTCGAGGAAGTCTGAGCAAGAAGCCAGTGCACCGGTCAAACAGGTGGCACAAAGTATATTATAGATGATCTTCTTCATAATTTCTCGTTGTTATTTCGTTATGACGTTATTTCATTGATACGTTATGACGTTTTAGAAATCAACCGTCAAACCCAAAGTATATGAACGTGAACGTGGTGTCTGGGCATTGTCCATAGCAGGATCGTAGCCTCCCTGAGAGATATCGGGGTCAACACCCGAGTACTTCGTGATGACAAACGGGTTGTTCACACTGGCATAGAGATTGATGCGGTTCAGACCAATCCACTTCAGATATTTCTTCTTGATGGCATACGACAACTGGGCGTAACCCATACGAAGGTATGAACCATCCTCCACAAAGCGGTCGCTCACCAAGGTGTTGAACTGTGACTCGGCACCATACATAGCACGTGGAATAGTGGTCACGTCACCGTTCTTACGCCAACGGTAGTTCACAGCCTGGCTCTGGTTGTCGTTACCGGTCATTGCTTCAGCACGCAGACGGGCCAAGTTCAGAATCTTGTTGCCGAATCGATAGGTGAACTGGGTGTTCAGACGCCAGTCGCCATAAGTGAAGGTGAAACCGAAACCACCGGTCAGCTTAGGCAGTGAAGAACCCAGATAAACAATATCAAGGGCATTGATCTGACCATCGCTGTTCACGTCCTCATAGATGGCATCACCACCATTGAACTCGTAGTTCTTACCAGTACCGTCGTTGGTGTAGTTGTACATCATACGAAGAGGCTTACCATCAGAGCCATAGACGGGTTTGCCTTGGGCATTGACAACGATAGGAGCAGTCTTGCCTGAAGCGAGGAACACATTCTCTACCCAATTGCGATACTCTGCTTCGGTATTGAACTCACGCAGCTTATTGCCCACATAGTCATAAGTATATTGGTAAACGCCCTGTGAGCGGAAACCATAGATAGCGCCCAACGGGTTGTTCAGCTGAACGCGGCGCAGCCACTCACCATTCTTATAAGAGAAGGTTGAGTTGAGTCCATTCAGGATGTACTCATCCATTTCCAGGATTTCGTTCTTATTGTTACCGAAGTTGGCATTCATATCGAAACCTAACTTACCGGCCTTGATAAGTCCGCTGGTGCTGATATGGAACTCCCAACCCATGTTGCGCATCTTACCAGAGTTGCGGTAAGGCAATGTTGCGAAACCTGTGCTTGAAGGAATGCGGTATTTCTCCATCAACATATCGGTGGTGGTAGAACGGTAGGCCTCCAAAGTCAGACGCAGACGCTCACCTTCGAAGAACGACAGGTCGATACCAGCGTTATAGGATGACACGATCTGCCAACGCAAGTCGGTGAGTCGGATATTATCGGGAGCCATGGCTGTCTGATTCAGATAGCTGCTCGTAGTAACATATTTAGAAGTATAAAGGTAGTCGGAACGAGGCTGGTTACCTACACGACCCCAGCTGGGACGAATGGCAAACATAGAGAGGAAAGGCTTGGTGAAAGCCATCCAAGGCTCGTCACTGATAATCCATTTCAGAGAAACTGAGGGGAAATAGCCCCAGCGGTTGTTCGGGCCGAACTTGGTGGTACCGTCGGCACGTACGGTGAAATCGGCTACATAGCGTTCCTTATAGGCATAGTGAGCAGAAACGGTGTAGTACATGGAGCGCCACTCATTGAACCATGATGACAGTCCGGTGATAATACCGCCTGCATCGGGACTCTGAATACCACCTGAAGGCAGACCGCTACCGCTGGCCGACTGTCCGTTGCTGGAACCTGATGTCAGCTCAAAGCGGCCCATCACCATAGCCTTATGGTCGGGATTGGCAAAGGCAGGAATAAGGGTCAAGGTCTGTTTGGTGTTGATAGACACGCTCTTAGACGAACCAGAATAGCTGGTGTTCACACCATCCTGCCAGCTCACGCTGCGCAGTTCCTGAGGATAGAAGGAATCGTCATACTGGTTGAACACGTTCATATAGACAGAACCACGCCAGTTCAACTGCAGGTGTTCCTCGTCGGTACCCAGCAGGTGATAGTTAATAATCAGCTCAGGCGACATATCGTAGGTGCGGCGCTGGTTCTTGGCCAGATGGGCGGAAGCCACGGGGTTCACATATCCCTTCTGGTTGTCTTTGGCATTAGCCTTTGACTCGTTGAACACAGCACTACCCGACTGCAGCATAGTATAGTAACGGTCGGTGTCGGCACCGGTTACAGGATCCTGTTCGTAGATACTCATGTTAGGCATCTTACGCAGGGCCAGATCGAGCAGACCGTCACTATTCATATCGTTCTTAGTATAAGTGAGCGAGAAGTTGGTGCTCACACGGATACGCTCACTGACATTATAGTCCAAAGCAACACGGGTGGAGAAACGGTTCAGTTTCTGCTCAATCATGGTACCGGTCTCATGGTCGAAACCGCCACCAATACGGAAAGAGGCTTTCTCACCACCACCCGAGATACTGACGTAGTGGTTCTGACGCAGACCCCACTGTGTAACGGCATCACGCCAGTCGGTATTGTTGTTGTACTGCTGATACTCAGAGAAGTTAGGATCGTACATCAACTCAGGGATGTTGGCAGCTTCACTACTCTGCTGAGGATTGAAGTAGCTCTCTTTCAGCAGCATGGTGTAGTCGTCACCGCTCAACAGGTCATAGCCCTTTGGCTGGTAGGTACCGGTGAGTTTCAGTGAGTAGGTGAGTTTTGGTTTACCGCGCACACCACGCTTGGTGGTCAGCTCGATAACACCGTTACCACCCTGAGAACCGTAGATAGCTGTAGCAGCAGCATCTTTCTTCACCGTGATAGAAGCGATATCCTCTGGGTTGATGTTCAAGAGTTCGGCAAACTTCTCATTATTGGCCGATGCCATATCAAAGTTGTCGAGGTTTACTTCACGGATGTTTCCATCGATAACAATCAGCGGGTTGGCATCGGTCAGTGAAGAGAGTGACGATACACCACGCAGACGCATGGTTGAACCGGAACCCAGGTCACCAGAGTTACCAATAATATCCAAACCTGCGATACGGCCCTGCAGGGCTTCATCGACAGAGGTAATGCCCAGACCTTCAAACTCTTTCATCGAGATAGTCTGTGAGGCATACGAGATTTCACGTTCAGGGATAGGCAGGCCGTTGCCCTGTGCACGCTTCTTTGATTTGATCACCACTTCCTTCAGCTGGGTGGCCGACTCCATCTTAATATTATAGGTGGTCTTATTGATGGGCAGCGTAATAGTCTTCAGACCCACATAGCTGAAGCGAATCTTATCTTTCTGGTTCTTGATCTTCATATTGAAGTTACCATCGAAGTCGGTGATAGCCGACTCAATGATACGGCCTGTAGCATCAATTTCGCACACCGTGGCACCCATCAGCGGACCCATATCGTCGCTCAGCGTACCATGTACGGTGGTTATCGTCTGTGCACCAGCAGCTACCGAAGCAAGCAGTGCCAGCGTCATGATTATGGCTTTAAGCTTTCTCATACTTTCAGTAAATTATTCTTCAGGTAATTGTTTCAGTTCTTCCAGGATGTCCTTCCATTTCTTCAATGGCTTGGCCAACAGTACACCATCAATCTGGTGAACCACAGCACTCGACACGAAGTAGAGTGTACCTGTGGCGGCAACTCCCTTGAACCAGTACTCACGGCAGAGTTTATTATAGATACCGTTTGAGGTAACTACGTTACAGGTTTCTCCCTTCAGCTTGCCATTTTCATCGCGACCGTAACGGGCATCGGTGATGGTGAGAGAAGTGGGAGTAGAAACAGTACGCAAACCATAGAAACGGTCGGTCTCTACGTCACGCTGCATGGACTCATACTCCTGTTCGGTCGGTTTAAGAACTGAACCGATAGCCAGGGCATTATCCTGAATGTGATAGCGTACAAAGTCGAGGATGATATCCTGCAGAATAGTCTTAGCGCTGTCGGCCAACTGTTTGGCGGTCATACCGCTGCTACCCTTAGAGGCTGCATCTTTCCATTCTTGAGAAGTAGCACTGATAGAGTTGTAGTCGGCCCATGTAGGCAGATAACCGTCATTGATGAGCTGACGAATCTTGTCGTTCTGCGGTACATAGACGGTATAGTTATAGTTATTGAACAGGCGCACGTTATAGTTGGCATTACCACCGGCAGGTGTGCGACGATCGTTACCAGTACCATCAGACTGAATGAGCAGCTTGTGTGAAGCATCACCGCCATTCATCAAATCAAGGAATTCCTGACACTGGTCGGAATTGTTATAAAGGATGTTATATACTGAGTTCTCGCCAGTAAGGGGAATACCGTCACTGATAAGAACTGACTTACCATTGCGCTTGGGCACGACCTGTTTGCTGTCGCTGGGATTCACAACGAAGCCACCATTATGATCTATCTGGAAAGCGCCCTGCACCTTCAGTTTGCCACCTTCGTGGGTCACACGTACATAGCTTCCGCCCTTGGTCTTATAGTACTCACGTCCATCGGTGATATCACCCAAGACGATCAGCTGGTCCACCAGATCCTTCAGACGGTTCTTGACGATACTCTGGTCAAGGTCGGTCTTTGACACTGAACCTGGTACGATGTTACCATTCTCATCAATAGTCATGTTGTGACGATTGCCACGCACACGCTCGTCCTCACTCTTGGAAGGATCCCAATAGAAAGAAATGCACGAGGGACTCTTGGTATTATAATAGATGGGGTCGGCATAGAGCAACATGGCGTCGTTGGAAGGAAGGATCAGCGAGTAAGTCTGATCCATTGCCAACAGATATGGCAGGAAGTTCAACTGCTCGATAGCCCAATAGATAATACTCATGGTCGAGGGGTGGGCAGTAGCGGGATAGGCTACTGAAGCGAACTCGGCAGGAGTGAACATCTTATCGACTACATATACAACGCCGTTACAGCCCATATAAGAGGCTACGATATTTTCCTTCTTCACGCCCAGTTCTTCCTTGGCATCATCAAGAATATTACTGAACTTGGTGGGAACGGTCTCGATGAAGTTAGAGAGCATGTTCACATTCACCAGTTTCGAAATGGTCTTCAAAGGAATACTGTCAATCTCCTTATACTCCTCTTTCAGGTCAGAACCTTCATTGTTCCACCAATATTCCAATGCCTCGTCAGTAGGTACCAGCATGGCACCGGCATCATAGTACAAGTCCTGGCCTGCAGTATTGGTGTAGATATAGCTGTTCCATCCCGGATCGAAGCGCAGCTGTGCCTCAGCCTCTTTCTCGCTGTTGGGAGGGGTAGCATTTCTCTTCTTGGAGCTACCCGATGTCTCTAACTGCGAACTCAGATAACGCCAAGTATATACGGTGTCATTGTCGGCACGGTTATACAGGCGCTGCCACTTCTTCAGCTGGGTCTCGTTATTGTCCATAGTCTGCGAAGCGGTCTTGTCGTAGGGAGCTGAGAAACGGTCAATAATCCTGGCCCACTTACCTGTGGAATTCTTTGCATCTTTTGCATGCAGGTGAATAATCTCGGCCATATTAGGTGAAGCCTCAATCACGCGGTCCACCTTATGGATGTAACCGTTCTTACAGGTAATATCATAGTCGATACCCTGACGGTCTGGCTGATCCGAATTAATGATCTGTGCACCATTAATCCATGCCTCGTTGGTGCTCTTTCCACGACCATTTGTCAAATACTTCAGGTCTTCGGCAGTAATACCATTGCGCTGCATGAAAGCGGGCAGGAAGTGAATAAGCGGAGCTGGGGTGTTGTCCTTGAAAATGTAGATGGGCTTATTCTTCGTGCGCACCTCGTCCCAATAAGCCGAAGTAGGCATATCCTCTGGAGTCAGCACAGCAACAGAGTCGTAAATACTGGCTGAACTGGGACGACGCATTGCCAAACCAGCCTGAGGCTTTCCTTCGTCGGCGGTAGCTTTCACATTCGACATCAGTTCCAACAGATAGGCGTTGTCGAGCATCGAGTTGTTCAGCAACACTTTTTTCTGCACAGGTGACAGCTGACTGTAGTCGGACACTTTCCAATTGTTGTCAGCAAACCAGTTATTAAAGGCCTCATCGCTGGCAGCGAAGAGAGTCTTCGAACCGGTAGTGCTCAACACTTCCTTGTTGTCGTCAACGTCATCGATCAACTTCAGCAACGTGGTGTAGTTGCCTTCCTTTTGCAGCTGTGCATAGATAGACTCGCCCAACCACGATGGCTGTCCTGTAAGGGCCACATCATCGTCCTTACACGACTGCAGGCAGGCTGTTCCTATCAGCAACGAACAGGCAACCAGGGCCACCTGTCTTCCTTGCATCAAGATCATCTTTCGATTCATAGTTTTGATTTTCGTTAATATTTTTGTTAGTATTATTTGCTTATATGTGGACGGCCGCAAGCGACCGATTGTTTTCATGTTTAGTGGCCAGGCACTGCCCAGCAAGAAACTATAAATACTATAGGAACTATAAATACTATAGGAACTATAGAAAAAAAACGAAGGAACCGGAGACGGTCTTTTTCAGTCCGCCTCCAGTCCCTTTATTCAGAGATTGGTCAGTACTAATTGTCTGATCATTTTGTTGTTACAAGTTTACTTGCGAATTTTCTTCACTACAACGTTACCATTGCTCATGGTGGTCTTCACAATCATGATGCCCTTCTGGATGCTGTTAGCACGACGGCCATCGAGAGTGAACATCTCAGTTCTGAGAACTGTAGGCTGAGCAGCAACATTCTCAACAGCAACGATATCGATGTCAACAGCGTCAGCCTGCTTAGAGCTCTCGTTACCGAAGTAGGTCAGTGTCCAGTTGTCGAAGAGAGTCCAGTCGTTATTCACGAGGCCCTTCTTCATCAAACCAATGCGCAGACGACCATTCTCAGGAAGTTTCACAATCAGTTCGTTGTCCATGTACTTCTCAGAGAGGAACTCATCGCTGGCAGTAGCCATAGTGTTGGCAACCAACTTGTACATAACACCTTCCCAAGTTACAACTTCTTTATCCTCAACAATATCAACATTCTTTGTAGCATTGGTAGAGTCGGTTGCGCAGAAGGTGTAACCCTCAACAATCTCATCTGTCCAATCACTTGCTTCAGAAGCCAGACGAGTCACAGGCTTAGCATAGTAAGTAGTATCAGTACCTACAGTAGCTCTTGCATAAATATAAGCCTTATTGGCGTACTCATTGTCAAGTGTCTTGTAATCCTCTTCAGCCAGACCAGCACGATAGAAAGCCTGAACATTCAGAGCATAGGTACCTGCGGGCAGACCAATGAGATCCTGATAGTAGTCATAGTTCTTGTTGAAGATCTCAGCATTACCATAGTCGCCATTGCGAGCGGCAGCAGTACCACTCCAACCGTCATTGGTATCATCATAGTCAGGATTGTTGATAGCTGAGGTAGCGTCCTTAGGATCATCATCGCTGGCGCCATCCAGAGAATTAACATCTACACGCAGAGCGGCAATAGCCTCATCAATCTTTACAATATAGCCATCAACATCGGCATCCTCCTTAGTGTGTGCAGGAAGGAATCCCTCAATCTCAGAAGCGAGTGCTCTAGCAACGTTAAGAGCATTCTCACCGGCAGTAGTTTCGTTCGCGCCGATAGCATCAACCAGTTTAGCATAAGCGTCTGCCAGTGTGGCGAACTTGCTGATAGAAGCATTTACGAGAGAGTCAACCTTCAGCAGCTCACCCAGAGCATCAAACATCTGCTTACCATCTCCAGAATTCAAAGCATTCTTACAATCGGCCAAACGAGCTGAAAGAGTCTCAAAGGCTGTCTTACCCATAGGCTTTTCAAGAAGTGCCTCAAACTTAGCTGCCTGCTCTTCAAGTACGGGTGAAATATACTGTGCTTCATAACCAACCCAGATCAGGTGGAAGTTATCCCAGATAGCCCAGTTTGCACCATCGAAACCAGCGCTACTAGCATCAAGACTACCCTTCACACCAATGCGGAGAGGATCATTATCATTGATTACGAGACCATAGGCTGTGCTCTTGTACATATCGGCAGCGAATGCCTGAGCAGCCTGTTCCATTGTGTTAGGATACTGCATACCGTTACCAGGAGCGTCAATTTTATCCTGAGTGTAAATAGACTCGCTGCCTTCCCCAGGTTCTGCAACACCTTCGTTATAGACACACTGCAGAGCTGTCTGTACATCGTTCAAGTAAACAAATGCAGGAGCAACCTGTTTTCCCTGTTCCCAGATAGCCCAAGAATTGGTTGAAGCGCCCTCAAACTTAGGACGGCCTAAGCGGAAGAAGCCCTGAACCTCAATACGATACAAGCCCTTACGAGCATTCTTTACTTCCTGATAGATATCAAAGTTTGCACGGTTGTAAGCCTCGGCACATGTATTACCGCCACCTGAACCCATTACAGGGCTTCCAGACCAACCAGCGGCACCCTGCTCAAAGTCGGGGTTCACCAGCATATCAGTAACGTCGGTATTTGGCTCAATAACATGCTTGCGTGCTTCTTCAATCTCAGCCTTCTTAGTGGCAATCAAAGTGCGCAGTTCAGCATTGGTCAGGGCAGCCTGGCCTTTCAGCATCATAACACTCATAGCCCACTCACCAAGAGGAGCAGTATAGGCAGGATCCAATTTGTCATTAGCAGCAACCCCCTCGGCATCACTCTTCACCTTGTCGAGCTCAACCCACAAAGTAGCGTTGGTGGTCAGGGTATCGTAAGCAGATTCCAGATTCTTCAGAGCAGCTACGTATGCAGCTGCATCACTGCCGGCAGGAGCAGCACTGTTGAAAGCTTCCAGATAAGCACGAGTTACTACATAGCCATCCTCAGGCAGTTGGTAAGCCTCCTTAGTACTTGTGAACATCAGCTGATAAGCGTCAGCCTCATTACCATAGTAGTTCAGGGTCCAGTTGTCAAACAGAGTCCAGTCATTATCAATAGTCTTGTCCTTTCTCATACCAACGTTTGCAACGCCATCGGTAACAACGAAGAACAGAGTATTGTCATAGTTGGCAGCATTCTCATTAAGACTTTCATCGAAATAAGAAGCAGCGGCAACCATTGTATTAGGAACGAAGATTTCATCGTTGATGTTTGCAGAACCAGAACCGGCAACATCCTCTTCAGCAGCACCTGCAAAGATGTTTGCAATGGGGAAATGAACCTCACCGGCAGCAGTCTGAGCCATCAGTTTTGCATTCAGGTTAGAACGCAGGGGGAACTCATTATAAGAATTCTGTGTAGAACCAACACGATAATAGCCACGAACGCTCAGAGAGTAAACACCATTGCGAATACCCTGCAGAGGCTGGAAGTAAGTATAGTTCTTGTTGAAGAACTCAGCATTCAGAGCGCTGCCGTTAACAGCGGGAGCATCGCCCTTCCAACCATCGTTGTTACCATTCTCATAGTCAGCATTAACGAGCAAATCGGCGGTTACGTCAACAGGATCATTGGCAGTTGCGCCATCACCTACTTCACCATTGATAGCCTTCATGATAGCCATAATCTGAGCATCCATCTCTTCAACGGTGCTCTCAAGATTGTTATATACCTCAATAGCGTTGGTAAGGATGTTATCTTCAATACCTGCATCCATACCTTTCTCGATGGCAATACGAAGATCCTCTGACTTATCGAAGAGCACCTTCTGGGCTGCATATTCCTTCCAGCCAGGAGCAGCAAAGAACTGCCAGTCAACATGATTGCCAGCCTTAGCCTCAATGAACGGAGACAAAGGAAGAGCCTCGAGGTTTACATTGCGTGAACCCTGGTTATTACCCAGATCCTGAGCTACAGACTCATCACGTCCGACAAACTTGTTGGGATAAGCGGTAGGATTCAGAGAGGCGTTGGCGGGAGAAGCCTGCAGACGGTAGGTCTTGTCTCCTGCTGGAACCACCTGCCAGAAGTAGTTGCCCTGACTGGCACGGTCAACGAAGATTGCTGTTTCTGAATCAAAGAAAGCGTTCTTCCATGCTTTGTTATACAAGCAGTAGTCGTTCAGCAACAAAGCATTGTCCTCGAGAGACTTCCCGCTAGGCAGAGTGAACTGCACTACCAAGGGATGCTTTGCATCAACAGAAGCACGGGTACCCCAGTTGTTACCCTGCGAGAAATACATCTGAGTTCCTACGTTGTAAATAACATAGTACTCACCGACAACAAACTCCTGAGGAGTCTTGTCAATCTGAGCCAAAGTTTCCTCGTCAATCACCGGATTGGGTGATGTAGGAGCTACACGCGGCTCAAAGTCCTGTGCACTGGCTCCGAGACCGAGCATCCACAGCGCACTCAAAACTAGAAGTCTTGAAACTTTCATAAGCTTAAGGTTTAGTAAAGTTAGTAAAATAAAATTGAATAAAAAATAGATTTCAGGTATCATAGTAATCCCCTATTGTTTGTACAAGAGACACTAATTCGGTTGCAAATATAATCAAAAATTTAATAACTCATATCATTTTTCAAAATATTTTTCATTTCGCCACTTATAAAAAGTGTAAAAGGAACACATTTTTGATATTTAGTGAAAGGAGAAAACTTAAACTGCTATTTCGGACTCTACAATTTCAGGGATAAAGTAACGTTTTGGGGGAGATACTGAGAACAAGAGAGACTGAACCAGATAATATAATATTTAATGTACGAGCGTACATATAATATATAAATTATGGAGCTAGTGGGACTAGGAAAACTAGTAGAACTAGTGAGACTAGTGGAACTAGTGGAACTAGCAAAAAAAGCCGAAGACTTTTTGGAAGTCTTCGGCCTGAATATAAAGCTACGAATTTCTATGATTTAGAAATCCATGTGGTCGAGTGAATCGTTGAAATCCTTTGGCTCGTTGTTGGGCTCGTGGAATTCCTCGCGGTTCTCCTGCTGACGGTGCTCGCCACGCTCTGGACGAGGACGACGCTCACCACGGTCAGGACGTTCGCGACGTTCACCACGTGCAGGACGCTCACCACGCTCTGGACGCTCACGACGCTCACGGGCAGGACGCTCTACATAACCCTCGGGCTTTTCAATCAGCACACGGTGTGAGAGTTTGTACTTACCGGTCTTCGGATCAATTTCGAGCAACTTCACCTTGATCTTGTCGCCTTCCTTGATACCTGCCTCTTCAACAGTTTCAAGTCGCTTCCAGTCAATCTCGCTGATGTGCAGCAGACCGTCCTTACCAGGCATAATCTCAACGAAGCAGCCATAAGGCATAATGCTGCGAACAGTTCCCTCGTAGATTTCACCTACCTCGGGAATTGCCACGATAGCCTTGATCTTGGCCATTGCAGCATCGATAGAATCCTTATCGGGACCGCTCACCTGAACCTTACCTACGCCGTCAACCTCATCGATGGTGATAGTGGTCTTGGTGTCTTCCTGCATCTGCTGAATGATCTTACCGCCAGGGCCAATGACAGCACCGATAAACTCCTTAGGAATCTCGATCTGAACGATACGAGGAACCTGAGGTTTGAAGTCGGCACGGGGCTCAGCAATAGTATCAGTCAGACAACCGAGGATATATTCACGACCGGCCTTAGCCTGCATCAGAGCTTTCTCCAGAATATCGAATGACAGACCATCGCACTTGATATCCATCTGAGTAGCTGTCAGACCGTCCTTAGTACCGGTGGTCTTAAAGTCCATATCACCCAGGTGGTCCTCATCACCGAGGATATCTGAAAGAACTGCATACTTATCTTCTCCGGGATTCTTAATCAGACCCATTGCGATACCTGAAACAGGCTTCTTCATGGGAACGCCAGCGTCCATCAGAGCGAGGGTACCTGCACATACGGTAGCCATTGAAGAAGAACCGTTTGACTCAAGGATCTGTGACACCAGACGCACAGTGTAAGGGAAGTCTTCAGGAATCTGACCCTTCAGACCACGCCATGCCAGATGGCCGTGACCAATCTCACGACGGCCTACGCCGCGCTGAGCCTTAGCCTCACCAGTACAGAATGGAGGGAAGTTATAATGCAGCAGGAAGCGCTGATAGCTCTTGTCGAGCACATCGTCAACCATCTTCTCGTCGAGCTTGGTACCGAGGGTACAAGTGCTCAACGACTGTGTCTCACCACGAGTGAAGATAGCACTTCCGTGAGGCATAGGCAGAGTAGAAACCTCACACCAGATGGGGCGGATATCGGTGGTCTTACGACCGTCGAGGCGGATACCCTCGTCGAGGATACAACGGCGCATGGCGTCACGCTCTACATCGTGGTAGTAGCGGTCCATCATAGCGCTGTACTCGTCGTCGCTGATTTCGCCCTTTGCATCGTCGGCCAGTTCAGCACGCTCAGCAAAGAACTTCTCCTTGAAGTCCTCAAGAATCTTCTCGAAGGCATCGGCACGGTCCTGCTTGGGCAGAGCCTGCTTGGTGATGTCGTATGCGGGCTGGTACAGCTCTTTATTCATACGCTCGCGCAGAGCCTCGTCGTTCACCTCGTGGTTGTACTCACGCTTCACGTCCTTGCCCAGTTCCTTAGAGAGCTCTTTCTGCAGTTCGCACATAGGCTTGATAGCCTCCATAGCGGCTTTCAGAGCACCGAGAAGATCCTGTTCAGAAACTTCCTTCATCTCGCCTTCCACCATCATGATATTCTCGGCAGAAGCACCTACCATGATGTCCATGTCGGCCTCCTTCATCTGCTCGAAGGTGGGGTCGATTACGTATTCGCCGTTTACACGAGCCACACGCACCTCACTGATGGGGCATTCGAAGGGGATATCTGAACATGCCAGTGCAGCCGAAGCGGCAAATCCGGCCAGCGCATCGGGCTGGTCAACTCCGTCGGCAGAGAGCAACATGACATTGACAAAAACTTCAGCGTGATAGTTACTGGGGAAGAGTGGACGAAGTACGCGGTCCACAAGACGCGATGTCAGGATTTCATTGTCAGAGGCTTTACCTTCGCGCTTGGTAAATCCACCGGGGAAACGGCCCGCGGCACTGTACTGTTCACGATAGTCCACCTGCAGAGGCATGAAATCAGTTCCGGGAACTGCATCTTTTGCGGCACAAACAGTGGCCAGAAGTACGGTGTTGTTCATCTTCAGCATAACGCTGCCGTCGGCCTGCTTTGCCACTTTCCCGGTCTCAATGGTGATGGTTCTGCCATCAGCCAATTGAATGGTTTTTGTAATTACGTTCATCTTTGTTTAAAACATCTAAAATAAAATAAAATCACGCAAAGATACATATTAATATATAAATAAAAGAATAAACTTGGAATAATTTTTGTTTTTTATGATTTTTGCGTACCTTTGCACACATCAACCGCACTTTTACACATGATTAGGAAATTACTTTTTTTGGCGGCTGCAGCAATGCTACTGACGGCCTGTGACAGGAAGGAAACTTTCACTATTGAGGGTACCATTGAGGGCGCCCAGGATTCCACTCTTTATTTTGAACAAGCCACACTTACCGGTTTGAAAATGCTGGACAGCACCCAGGTAGGCAGTGACGGGCAATTCTGTTTCAAAGGTGAAAGACAAAGCAGTCCGGAGTTTTATGTCCTTCGTATCAAAAACCAAATCATCAATATTTCCATCGATTCTACCGAGACGGTTACCGTAAAGGCTCAATATCCGAACATGGCTGCCCGATATGAGGTGGAAGGTTCGGAAAACTGCGAGCGCATCCGCCAGCTGACGCTGAAACAGCAGGAGCTGCACCGTCAGGTGATCGCCCTGCAGAACAATCACAACGTTCCTATGAAACAGGCACAGGATTCCCTTAATTCTCTGATTGAGAACTATAAGAATGATGTGACCAAAAACTATATTTTCCGTCAGCCGGAAAAAGCCTCATCTTATTTTGCCTTGTTTCAAACGCTGGGACAATGGCTTCTCTTCGACCCACAGAACAGCCAGAGCGACATGCGCGTGTTTGCTGCTGTAGCCACCTGCTGGGACTCGTTCTATCCGGGAACCGAGCGCACAGAGAACTTGCACAACATCACCATTGAGGGAATGAAAAACCGCCGTATCATCGCTTCCAAACAGTTGAATCAACTGGAGGAATCGAAGATTGTTGAGTCGGGTGTAATTGAGATTGCCCTACCCGACAATCACGGAGTTGAACGCACACTGACCAGTCTGAAGGGCAAGGTGGTACTGCTCGATTTCCATACTTTCACGCTGAAGGATTCTCCCCAGCGCATTCTGATGCTTCGCGAACTGTACAACAAATACCACGCTGAAGGTTTCGAAATCTATCAGGTTGCACTGGACCAAGACGAGCATTTCTGGCGCCAGATGGCCCAAAACCTGCCTTGGATTTGTGTTCGCGACGGCGAGGGTGGCAGTGCTTATAGCTACAATGTTCAGCAGGTACCTGAGTTCTTCCTTATCGACCGTCAGAACCAGCTTCAGAAGCGCTCATCACAGATGAAGGACCTTGAGGGGGAGATAAAGGCGATGCTGAGGTGAGAGGTGAGAATTGAGAGGTGAGAGGTGAGAATTGAGAGGTGAGAGGTATGATTAGATGGTATCTTCAATTGGTACTTTTGTTGCTGTTGCTGCTCTTTCAGCAGCCCTCTTCATCCAGCCCATTAACCCCATCAAACCCATCCACCCCATCAAACCCATCAAACCCATTAACCCCATCCACCCCATCTACCCCATACCGCCTCCACAGAACCCACGACTCCCTCTACCACCTAAACGACTTCCGACTGCCTTATCCTGTTTACCGTTTCTGCACGGGCGATGTAGATGGCGACGGAACAACTGACGCACTGGTGGGAGTTATCAAAAACACACGGTTCCATCGAGAAAAAGGACGAAGAATCTTTATTTTCAAACAAGTTGACGGAAAGCCTCGCCCACTATGGATGGGTTCAAAATTAGGGGGTATTCTGCAAGACTTCCGCTATCTGCCTCCCGCCGACTCAACACTGACCCGAAAAGGAACCATTCGTAGTCTGGAGACCACTACCGACCATCGCTATGTGGTGGCCGAATATCAATGGGAAGGGTTTGGACTCGCCTTCCAGCGCTTCCTCATTAAAAACACAGACAAGGAAACGGCCCTGAAAAAGTTCAATGAGTAGCTGATACTCTTATCTGCTATCCCAAAAACCTTTATAGTACATCCAAACTCAGATAATCACTCTAACCCATAAAACAATAAACCATGCGAAAAACAAAAAACTTGATTTGGGCATTTGCTGCCGCCTTATTTGCAGCCTGTGCCTCGCCGACGAAACAAGCGCTTCCTCCCGAGGCACTGGTAGAACCTACTGTCCTCGACGTGGAGAGTTTCATCGACACCATCGACATCACACAAGACATCTCGCAACTATCGCTCGCCGACTGCCGCATCCTGCGCAACGGCTTTGCCGCACGCGTGGGCTATCCCTTCCGTGATGCCTATCTGCGCGGCATTTTCCAAACCACTACCTGGTACGACTCCCTTCAGTGGGTATTCTGGGACGATCCCCGCTACATCAAGGAGGTGGAACCTATCAAGGACGAGCCGTGGCGCGATGAATTCTATCGTTCTGTACGCGACGATGCCATTCCCTACACCAAAGAGCAGTTAGCCTTTATTGAGAAGTTGAAAGAGCGCGAGGCGGAACTGCTGAAACACAACTTCGATGTGCCCGAGGGTTATCGTGTGAACATGCAGAACCTGTTGAACCCTCGCCAACTGACTGAGTTTGTTGCCGAACTTCAACAAAAGCTGGCCGAGAACGGTTTTGCCATTGTGCCGGCCGATCACCAGCAGTTGTTCCATGTCTATGAGAAGAACGACTATGCCAATATGCCCAACTTCGTGACCACCGACCTGTACCTGCAGTTGTTTCACCTGTATATCGACTGCATGCTGCGCGAAGTAGAGGAACACAAGTTCATGTCACTCCTGGACGAGTTCTGCCAGGAAGGACAGAAAGCATTTGCCGGCAAGTCGCTCAACAACAACGACGTTTACGACACCCCTAAAGCCGCTTCATGGCTCACCACCTATTTTGCTGTGGCCAATGCGCTTCTGCACGAACAGGCCCCCAAAGGCAATACCGATGCATTGGCTGAATATGAGCGTGCAATGAAGAGCGAGAACGACTTTTCCGAGTTTTTGGGCTACACAAACGCCATGTTCGAATACAGTCTGTTCCGTCCCCGCGGCCATTACACTCGCAACGATGCGCTGAAGCGTTATTTCCGCACCATGATGTGGCTGCAAACCGTTCCATTCAGAACAGATGTTCCTTTTGACATGCTCAAGGTCAGCATCTTGGCTTCCGAACTCATCAACAACTCGAAATTCAGGACTATCTATAAAAAACTGACCGAACCCATGGACTTCCTCATGGGGCACCCCGACGATGTCAGCATCATGCAAATAAGCCAGTTGGACATCATGGAAACATGTGAGGTCGATCCGAACGAATTGGGCAGAATCGTCGATGAAATCGCAGAAAAACAGACCCGCATACGCCCAAAATTCCTACGTTCAGGACGTAACAAGGTGCGCCTGATGCCCCAGCGCTATCAGCCTGATGCTGAGGTGTTGCAGGAAATGGTCGATTACATGAGTGAGCCCTCTCAGCGTGCCGTTCCCGAAGGTCTCGATGTGATGAGCGCCATGGGAGTCACAGCGGCCGAGAAACTGCTGATGGCTGAAGGGCAGAAATGGAAAGGCTTTGAGCCGATGATGAAGAAGATGAAGGCCCGTATGGACTCCATCAACTGGGAGGGAACCATTGCCACCCGTTGGCTGTCGGCTCTGAAAACCATCAACGACACCCCCGAGAACGCCCCCTATTTCATGCTCACGCCCGAATGGGACAAGAAATCGCTGAACAGCGCCCTCTCTTCTTGGGCCGAACTGAAACACAATGCCATTCTCTATGCCAAACAGCCCATGGGAGCGGAGTGTGGCGGTGGCGGTCCCCCCGAGCCTGTGGTAAAGGCCTACGTGGAACCGAATATCGGATTCTGGCAGAAAGCTATCGACCTGCTCGCCGTCACCGAGATGCTTCTGAAGCGACACGACATGCTGACCGAGAAGATGAAGAATGCCACCAACGGACTGCGTGAGCATGCCGAGTTCCTGCTCAATGTCAGCAAGAAGGAACTGGAGAACAAAGTGCTCAGCGACAGCGAGTACGACCATCTGAAATGTATCGGTGCCATGTTTGAGAACATCTCGCTCGACCTGATTCGTGAGCCCGACCAGTATCTGATGGGCTGGGAGGATGTGCAGGGCCCCGATCGCAACACCGCTCTCGTGGCTGATGTATATACAGCCAATGCCGACAACAATCCCAACAAAAGCATCCTTTATGCCGGTGTAGGACAGGCCGACGAGATTTACGTGGTGGTTGAGATAGGCGGATATCTCTACCTCACTCGCGGTGCCGTACTGAGCTACCGTGAGTTTACCCGTCCTTCCAACGAGCAGCGCCTCAACGATGAAGAGTGGCAGCACCACCTGAAGAGTCATCCTCGCAAGGGTGTTCCCCAATGGATGAACGACATTCTGGTGCCACTGAAGAAGAACCCCACGCCCAATGATAAGTTCTTTTATAGCACTGGTTGTTAGTTTAATGGTCCTTCCTTCGGCCCCAGAGGTTCTAGCCCCCCATGCTGTCCCCGAGGGGACTTCTTTAGTGAGTCAGTCTATAGTGGCCCCCTCGGGGGCCGAAGGGGGGACTATTCTTTTCACCGGCGATATTCTTCTGGATCGTGGGGTGCGCCGTGCGATTGACAAAAACGGAGTTGACGCTCTCTTCTCACAGAGCGTTGACTCTGTATTGCGTTCTGCCGATGTGGTAGTGGGCAATCTGGAATGTCCGGCCACAACGATAAAGGCACCCGTCTATAAGCGCTTCATCTTCCGAGGCGAACCGGAATATCTGCTGGCCCTGCGCCGCCATAGGTTCACACACCTGAATTTAGCCAACAACCACTCCATCGACCAAGGGCGCGAAGGATTGATGGACACATACAAGAACATCCTTGCAGCCGGCATCACCCCTGTGGGAGCCGGCAGCAACATGCAGGAAGCGGCTCAGCCAGTACTGCTCCTAAACAGTCCGCGAAAGGTATGGCTCATCACTTCGCTACAGATGGCTTTGGAAAACTGGGCTTTCCTTCCGGAGAAAGCCTGCGTGAGTCAGCAGCCGATGGACTCGCTGCTCGCACGCGTACACCAGCTAAGGAACAGCGACCCTACAGCCGTCATCATCGTTTCTCTACACTGGGGCGCTGAACACACACTCAAGCCTGTTCCCCGTCAGCGACTGGAAGCCCACCGACTGATAGATGCTGGTGCCGACGCACTCGTCTGCCACCACACTCACACCCTGCAAACCATTGAGCAATACAAGGGAAAAGCAATTTACTACAGCATCGGCAACTTCATCTTTGATCAACCGAAACCGCTGAACTCAAAGGCATGCATGGTAAAGCTGATAATTACAGAAAAAGGCATGGAGACAACCACCATCCCTATTGTCATCAACAACTGCGTCCCAGTAGTTGAAGATAATCGCTAAAAAAGTGATTATTAAAACGAATTCTTTGTTAAGTCATCTTTTTTCTATATCTTTGCCCCACATATCAATAGAATATCTTATGAAACATTTTTTTCTTCAAACTCTATGCTTCATCAGTACCGTTCTTTGTTCCACATCTTTGTCGGCACAGACAGAAAACAACACGGTATTTAAGAAAATTGTTGATAACAACCAATACAATTTTTTGGTGATCAAGGACAAGATTATTGGTTATGGCACTCATGCCACAAAGATTTATGATAAGGAATGGAACCTACTTGAAGCGCACGATGCAGGCCAAAGCAAGTTACAGACAGGGACTACAACAGCCTCAAGGAGTTACGAATATGATTCACAAGACCAGAAATTTTACACGAAGAGTTGGACATCAAACAGCAACCTCTACGATGTAAACAAGTATGATTTTTCAATCTTCAATTTCACACAGTTCTATGAAGGCGATGCGGAGAAATTATTTTTCTTCAAGGTCAACAATGACGTTTTTCTCAATTCACATAGTGTTTCAACGTTTAGTGAAAGTCTGACAGGCATTGCCGGAAAGCCATCGTATGTCAGTAACTATTATTCCAAGCTGGCCACAGGATTTCAAATCGTAGATTGGGATGGGAATGTTATTTCATCGACCACATTCCCTTATTACTGTTCTTATGTATCACTAAACTATTTAGAGGTTGAGGACCTGGCATATATTGTGGTCAGCGCATTGAATGAGGTATATCCCACCACCATAAAAAAGGACATCGATTTATATTCAGCTACTCCATACGACATAAAGAGTTATGCCGTTGAAGCTGGTTACAACCACTATTTCATCTATCAGTTCGACAAGCAGAATACCAATCTCAAGCTTATACGCATTGAGAAAAATGAAAGCAATGACAACGAAGAGGTAGAATGGTTCGGAGTGAACGGCAAGAAACTCAACAATCCAAGTCGTGGTCTGAACATTATCCGCATGAGCGATGGAACCACTAAAAAAATGGTGTTGAATTAGAGGCTACCCGTCAATTCTGGGCACCCGCAATTCAGAAACTCTTCAGCCAGGCTTTCAACTCGCTGAGCATTTCGAGGTGGAAGTCGAACGAGGCTCGATAGCCCCATCCGTGACCGCCAGTGGGATAAATATGAAGGGAGGCAGCCACATCATGGCGATAGCACTCCATATAGAAATTGGCACCGTTCATAGGCAGCACAACAGTATCGTCATCGCTCAGGGCTATGAATGTGCGAGGGGTGACACGCGACACCTGACGGTCGGTAGAATACTCGTGAATATCTTTTTTCTTCGGTTTGGAGCCCAAAAAATTCTTCAACGAGCCTTTATGCGTAAAAGAAGGGTCCATGGTGATGACAGGATAGAAGAGAATCTGGAAATCGGGCTTGGCATCACCCTTGGAATGGGTGGCAATGGTTGATGCCAGATGGCCACCGGCCGAAAAGCCCATGATACCAACCTGATCTCTCTTCACATTCCACTCTTTGGCATGCTGACGCACCAGTTTCATGGCCTGTTCGGCATCGCTGACGGACACTTCGTGCTGACCGTGGGGCATGCGATATTTCAACACGAAAAGAGCAATACCCTGCTGATTGAAATAGCCAGCCCAGTCGGTACCCTCGTGCTGCATGGCCAAATGGTCGTAGCCACCACCAGGACAAACTACGATGGCACGGCCTGTGGCTCGTTTGGCATCGGGCAGGAAAACGGTCAGTTCGGCCTTGTCGGCAGGGTTGCCGTTGTCGTTGGGTGCCCCCGAGGGCCATAGGTCAATCACTTGCTGAGCAGCAGTCGGTGTGAGAAGAGAAATCATAAATTGAAGAATAAGAACCAGTCTTTTCATTTTTTATTCGGCAATTTGAAGTGCAAAGGTAAAAATTTTGGCCATTATTTTTCGAATTTTGGCCAAAATTTTGAAAATAATGGCCAAAATTTAAAATCATAGTTTATAAAAGAGATTATTATATTACTTTTGCAACATTCAAATTTAACAACTATGCATCCATTAAACAAATTCAGTTATTGCCCAGTGTGCGGCAGTAGTCGTTTTGAGGAGAATAATTTCAAGAGTAAGAAATGCCAGGACTGCGGTTTCACCTACTATGCCAATCCCTGTTCGGCCACGGTGGCCTTCATCACGCGCACGGTGGAAGACAGAAATGGCAGACGGCACACCGAACTGCTGGTGGCCACTCGCGCCAAGGAACCCGCCAAGGGCACCCTCGACCTGGTGGGCGGATTTGTGGATATGGAAGAGACTATAGAAGAAGGCCTGCTGCGCGAAATACAGGAAGAGACAGGCATGACGGTCGATAACCACCGGTACATCTTCTCCATCCCCAACCTCTATGAATATTCGGGCATGACCATTCACACCATCGACATGTTTTTCATTGTAGAAGTAGATGCCGACGTACATCCCAAGGCCGATGACGACGTGGCCCAACTAAGGTGGATGAGACTGGAAGAGATAGACTACAGGCAGTTCGGGTTGCGCAGCATCAGTCAGGGTGTGAAACGATTCGTTGAAGAACATATTAATCGTTAAGAAAATACAATTTACACCATATATATAAGGTGGTAGGAAACTTTTTGTTTACTTTTGCAGCCCAAAAGATTAAAACTAAGCAGAAAAGATGGAAAAGAATCTGGTCATCGTAGAGTCTCCTGCCAAGGCAAAGACTATTGAGAAGTTTCTTGGCAACGACTTTAAAGTGATGTCAAGCTACGGACACATCCGCGACTTGAAGAAGAAGGAACTCAGCATCGACAACGATACGCTGGAACCTGAATATGAAATTCCTGAAGAAAAGAAGAAACTGGTAAGCGAACTGAAGTCGCAAGCCAAGAAAGCCGAGAAGGTATGGCTCGCATCCGATGAGGACCGTGAGGGAGAAGCTATTTCATGGCACCTGTGCGAGGTGCTGGGACTGGACGAGGAAAAGACCAGTCGTATTGTATTCCACGAAATTACGAAATCGGCCATTCTGGATGCCATTCAGCATCCTCGCCATTTGGATATGAACCTGGTGAACGCCCAGCAGGCCCGCCGCGTGTTGGACCGTTTGGTAGGTTTCAAGCTCTCGCCCGTGTTGTGGCGCAAGGTAAAGCCCGCCCTTTCTGCCGGTCGTGTGCAGAGTGTGGCCGTACGCCTCATCGTTGAGCGCGAACGCGAAGTGCAGGCCTTTAAGAGCGAGACCTTCTATAATGTAAATGGTATTTTTGCCATTCTTAATCCCGATGGTTCGGCTTCTGAGGTGAAGGCCACCCTGAGTCAGCGTTTCAAGACTGAAGAGGAAGCCCGCCAGTTCCTGGAAATTTGTAAGGATGCCACCTTCACTGTCGATACGATAGCCAAGAAGCCAACCAAGCGTACCCCTGCTCCTCCATTTACCACTTCAACCCTTCAGCAGGAAGCAGCCCGCAAACTGGGCTTCACCGTTAGCCAGACCATGATGGTGGCTCAGCACCTGTATGAAAACGGTCGCATCACCTACATGCGTACCGACTCGGTGAACCTGAGCAGTCTGTGTATCAACGCCTCGAAGGAAGAAATCACCAATCTATATGGTCAGGAATACAGCAAGGTGCGCCAGTACCACACCTCATCGAAAGGTGCGCAGGAGGCTCACGAAGCTATCCGTCCTACCTATATGGATGCCAAACTTATAGAGGGAACCGTACAGGAACGCCGCCTCTATGAGCTGATTTGGAAACGCACCATCGCCAGTCAGATGGCCGATGCGGAGATAGAGAAGACAACGGTCAACATCCAAATCAATAATCCTCAATTCCCTGCCCTCAACGCTCAATTCATTGCCCAAGGCGAGGTAGTGAATTTTGACGGTTTCCTGAAAGTCTATCACGAGTCGCAGGACGAAGATGACAACAATATAGACAACCCCGTGTCTATCCTTCCCCCACTCACAGAAGGCCAGGAACTGACACGCCGCGAGGTAAGCGCCACCGAACGTTTCACTCTCGGTCCTCAGCGCTACACCGAAGCATCGCTCGTTCACAAGCTGGAGGAACTGGGCATTGGCCGTCCGTCAACCTACGCACCAACTATCTCCACCATTCAGCAGCGTGAATACGTGGTGAAAGGCGACAAAAAGGGCGAAGAGCGCAAATACAACGTCATCACCCTGAAAGGCAAGGTGCTCACGGAGAAGAACCGCGTTGAGATGACGGGTTCCGACAAGGGAAAACTGCTGCCCACCGACATCGGTATGGTAGTGAACGATTTCCTGATGGACAACTTCCCCGCCATTATGGACTATAATTTCACCGCCAAGGTGGAACAGGACTTCGACCAGATAGCCGAAGGCAAGGAGTCGTGGAGCAAGATGATGAAAACTTTCTACAAAGACTTCGAGCCCACGGTAGAGAAAACCATGAACGCCCGTTCTGAGCACAAAGCCGGAGAGCGCGAACTGGGTATCGACCCTCGCACCAAGAAGCCAGTATTCGTAAAGATTGGCCGCTTTGGTCCGGTGATTCAGATAGGTACTGCCGAAGACAAGGATAAGCCTCAGTTTGCCCACCTGCCCAAAGAACTGGGCATGGAGGCCATCACCCTGGAACAGGCATTGGAACTGTTCAAACTGCCCCGCATGCTGGGCGAGTATGAGGGTGAGCCTGTCACAGTAGGTGCCGGTCGCTACGGTCCCTATATTCTGCACGCCAACAAGTATGTGTCGCTTCCCAAGGGTGCCGACCCTCTGACCGTCGATATCGCCGATGCAGTACGTCTCATTGAGGAGAAGCGTAAGCAGGAAACTCAGAAGCACATCAAATCGTTTGAGGAAGATCCCAAACTGGAGGTGTTGAACGGTCGCTACGGCCCATACCTGTACTATGACGGAAAGAACTACCGCATGCCCAAATCTATGCACGACCGCGCCAAGCAGCTCACGTATGAGGAGTGCATGAAGATTGTGAATAAGTAGCCTCACCCCCTGCTCCTCTCCCAAGGAGAGGGGAGTAGATAGTTTTACTAATAAAGGGGAGTAGGTCATCTTACTAATAAGAAGAGAAGTAATAAGGAGGGGAGTAGATAGTATTACTAATAAGAAGGGAAGTAACAGAGAGCATTATTTCAATTATGAATAATACAGAACATAGCAGTCTAACCACTCCCCTCCCTCACAGGGAGGGACTGGGGGAGAGTCTTGAGAGGCTCCCCCGCCGCATCATCCTCATCGGCTATATGGGTGCCGGTAAGACTACAATAGGGAAGGCCCTCTCGAAAGAGTTGGGCATTCCCTTTTATGATCTTGACTGGTATATCGAGAGCCGCCGGCGCAAGACTGTTCCCCAGCTCTTTGCCGAACTGGGCGAGGAGGGCTTCCGCAAAATAGAGTATAACATGCTGCACGAGGTGGCAGAATTCGAGAATGTCATCATCAGCTGCGGCGGTGGTACCCCCTGTTTTTTCGACAATATCGACTATATGAACGGTCAGGGCGATGTGGTCTATCTGCACTGCGAACCCGAAGTGCTCCATAAGCATCTGATGATGGGAAAAACGGAACGCCCTCTGTTGAAGGGGAAAAGCAAGGAAGAGCTGATCACCTTTATCAAAGAACAGCTCGAGAAGCGTGAACCGTTCTACACCAAGGCCCGCTACACCCTCGATGTGAGCCTGATGGACAATTACGAGAAAATAAAAATATCGGTAGAGAAACTAAGAGAACTTTTAGCCATTTAACTAATAAGACAGGCAAAAATGAAGAAATGGACCATCGATGATGCCCGCGAGCTATACAACATCAACGGCTGGGGCACAAGCTATTTCGGTATCAACGACAAAGGCAACGTGTATGTGACTCCCTGTAAGGATAACACAGAGATAGACATACGCGAGGTGATGGACGAACTGTCGCTGCGCGACGTCACTCCACCTGTGTTGCTGCGTTTCCCCGACATTCTGGACAACCGCATTGAGAAGACGTGGAGCTGTTTTAAAAAGGCCTCAAAAGAGTACGACTATAAAGCAGAAAACTACGTGGTGTTCCCTATCAAGGTGAACCAGATGCAACCGGTGGTGGAAGAGATTATCTCGCATGGACGCAAGTTCAACCTGGGCATTGAGGCCGGTTCGAAACCCGAATTGCACGCCGTGATTGCCGTACAGTGCCAGAGCGACAGTATCATTATCTGTAATGGCTACAAGGACCAGAGCTATATAGAACTGGCATTGCTGGCACAGAAAATGGGCAAGCGTATCTTCATTGTTGTTGAGAAGCTGAACGAGCTGGAACTGATAGCCCGCGAGGCGAAGAAATTGGGTGTGCGCCCCAATATCGGTATCCGCATCAAACTGGCTTCAAGCGGCAGCGGAAAGTGGGAAGAAAGTGGCGGCGACGCCTCAAAGTTTGGACTGACCAGCGCCGAGTTGCTGGAAGCACTCGATATGCTGGACAAGAAAGACATGCGCGACTGCCTGAAACTGATTCATTTCCACATTGGTAGCCAAATCACCAAGATTCGTCGCATACAGACAGCCCTGCGCGAAGCTTCACAGTTCTATATTCAACTGCACAAACTGGGCTATAACGTAGAGTTTGTGGACTGCGGTGGCGGACTGGGCGTTGACTACGACGGAACGCGCTCGCCATCGAGTGAGAGCTCGGTGAACTACTCTATACAGGAGTATGTGAACGACTGTATCTATACCTTTGTAGATGCTGCCAACAAGAACAACCTGCCCCACCCCAACATCATCACGGAAAGCGGACGCTCGCTGGCTGCCCACCATTCAGTACTGGTGATCGACGTGCTGGAAACGGCTTCACTGCCCGAGATGCCGGAGGAGTTTGAACCCGATGAGAACTCGCACCAGCTGGTAAAAGACCTTTACGAGATATGGGATAACCTGTCGCCCAGAAACGTACTTGAAGACTGGCACGATGCCGAACAGATTCGTGAAGAGGTGTTGGACCTGTTCTCACACGGTATTGTCGATCTGAAGACAAGGGCCGAAATCGAGGCTATGTATTGGAGCGTGTGTCACGAAATCAATGCACTGGCCAAGAACCTGAAGCATATTCCAGAGGAACTGATGAACATTGACAAGCTGCTGGCCGATAAGTATTTCTGCAACTTCTCACTGTTCCAGAGTCTGCCCGACTCATGGGCTATCGACCAGATATTCCCCATCATGCCTATTCAGCGACTGAGCGAACGTCCTACACGCAACGCAACACTACAGGACATCACCTGCGACTCGGACGGAAAGATAGCCAACTTCGTGACCAACCGTCACAACTCCCACTCACTGCCCGTACACACGCTGAAGAAGAATGAGGACTACTATCTGGGGGTATTCCTCGTAGGAGCCTATCAGGAAATCTTAGGCGATATGCACAACCTGTTTGGCGATACCACCGCTGTGCACATCACCGTGAAAGACGGTCATTACCACATCGATCAGATTTTCGACGGCGAGACCGTGGAAGAGGTGCTGGAATACGTTCAGTACAATCCCAAGAAACTGGTGCGCCAACTGGAAATCTGGGTTACAAAGAGCGTAAAAGAAGGAAAGATCACCCTTGAAGAGGGCAAAGAGTTCCTGTCCAACTACCGCTCAGGTCTTTATGGTTACACCTATTTGGAGTAATCCACCCTTAGACACTTTTTATAAAACTTAATAGAATAATGGTCAGAATTATAGCAATTCTGGCCATTATTCTTCTTTTTTCAACCAAAACCGACAAAATGTACTACTTTTTTAAAATTTCTAATATTTTTTCATTGCTTTTTACCTATTTTTATTTATATTTGCACCTAAATAGATTAATTATTAACTAATTATTACCTGAAAAATGAAGAAAACAACAACCACAGGATGGATGCTGTTGGCATTTTCCATGCTAGCAGGAACCACGTTTGTAACGAGTTGCTCCACCGATGACAATATCGATTTGGGCGATCTCGACAAGACGATCGGAATTGGCGGCGACGGTTTTGTAATACCCGGAGGTTCGGCCAAGGACACTCGCTTAGGCGACGTGCTGGACATAAAGAACAGCGATGTGATTGATACTACTGCCACAGGCGACTATTACTTCTCAAAAGGTGACACCATCGACCCTGCCAAGCCAAAAGTAAAACAGGTTGTTCTGAAAAATCCTTCACAAAATCCAGGAAGCTTGCCCGTATATATTACTACAGCTATGGAAGCATATCTTGGGCAAGATAAAACGGTGTGGTTCCCCAACGATGGCGATTTTTCAAAACCATCAGATCCTAAGAAGGTGGCCAGTTTCTCATTTGACGGTGATCCAAACGACCAGATTGTAAGTCTCACAGAGGCAGACGTGGATGGCAATGTGACACTGACCATCGGTCTGAAACAGTTCAACGGAAAGGTTACGCTGGCTACGCTCGAACTGTTCATTCCCAAATTCATCAATGTAGATGAGGCTGATATTGAAGCCAAAGGCTATGAGATTGAACACGGAACCACTGGAATCTTCAAAGATTTCTGGATTCTAAGATGTGTGAATGTGCCTACAGACAAAAACCTTGCGATTCCCTTGAAAGTGACGAAGTTCACCGGCTTTGTTACTAAGAAGGAAGCTTCGTGGGGTGAAGATGACCCCTACTTGCTGTTTGATCAGAACGGACCGGAACTGAACGCTGTGATAAAGATGCGTATGAAGCTTAACGCCAAGGATTTCCAAACGGGTTGCGCTAGTATAACGCCTTACGAAATATCTACTGGATTGACCTTGAGCGAAAACATAAACCTGACACATGCTGAGGGCTATTTCGATCCTGACATCAATATTAATGAGAGTCATGTGGATATCAACGATATTCCTGACTTTCTGAACGATGAGCGTGTAAGCATCAAACTCTACAATCCTCAGATTGTTTTTGAAATTAACAACAATATTGATGTAGAGGCCGACGTGACGGGTACGTTGACTGCTACCTACAATGATGGCAGCAAGAAAAAAATTGACGTGACAAAGGGCGGTACGGAAATGATTGTGATGAAGAAAGCCTCTGTAACCAAGAAAAACAAGATTGTGATCTGCCGCTACAAGCCTGCAAATCCCGACCCCAACACACAGTATATTGAGTTGAGAGGAACCGGAACAAAGACTGACACTGACGGAAAGACCCTGATAGTGGAAGATATTGCCAACATCCTGAACAAAATTCCTGATTTCATCGATTTCAACTTTGATGCTCATGCCAATACAAATGTGCTGGGAGCCATTGACCTCTATAAAGAAGGAACTGAGGACGTTCCTGGTGCTCCAGGTACTGGCTACGAGATTGAGCCAATCTATGAGTTCTCTGCCCCACTGGCACTGGAAGCCGGTTCTGTAATTGTATATAACGACAGTATCAACGACTGGAACAAGGATATCAAGGACAACAAGATTGACTTCTATGACGATGCTAGCATCATAGTGGAAGCAGAGGTGAACAACAACACCCCACTTGACCAGCTGGTTATCAACAAGCCTCAGGCTATTGGCGTAGAGAGAGATGCACAGGGCTATGCTAAGATTATTAACGATGCAAAGGTGGAACTGCTCGATGAAAATGGAAACGTATTGCCCAAAGGTCTTGTTGTCGACAAAAACGGCAACAAGATGCTCCGCATGAAGGTTTCAGGAACCCTCGAGAACCTGGACGGTGTGAAGTTTGAAGTACAAGCCAAGACAACCAGTGGCAGTCCTGAGGCACTGAACACTCAGAAGCATACTATCAACATCAAAGATATTAAAATCAAGTTGACTGGTCGCCTCACCATCGACGTGGAAGACTAATAAATCAGTGTAAACGCAATAAATAGAAGACATTCATAACAAACATGACAATGAATATGAAGACATATAAGAAATATTTACTTGCTGTGGCACTGATGACACAAGCAGGTACCATGACAGCCCAGATACTGAATTCGGCCTATTTCACCGATGACTTCAAGTATCGCCACGACCTGAACCCGGCTTATGGAAACGAACAGGGCTATGCCGCCATTCCCATTTTGGGTAACCTGAACATGTCGCTGCAAGGTTCACTGGGCGTGGGCGACTTCTTCTTCAAGAACCCCGACTACGGTGTAAAGCCAGGCGCCAAGAAAACAACAACCTTCATGCACCCGGGCATTTCAGCCGATGAAGCACTGAAAGGTTTTGACAAAGGAGCCAACACCATCTTAATGGACATGGAACTACCCATCGTATCGGTTGGTTTCAAAGCCTTCGAAGGCTACAACACCATTGAACTGAAGGAACGTGTTCACCTTGGTCTGTCAATGCCTTACGACTTCTTCAAGTTTGCCAAGAACATGACAAACCAGGACTATTCGTTCGATGACATGGGCATGAATGCTCTCAGCTATACAGAACTGGCCTTCGGACATTCTCGCCAGCTTTTCGAAAATCTTCGTGTAGGCGCAAAGGTGAAACTCCTTTTCGGTACGGTTCATGCCGACCTGACCATGGAGAATATGCATGCCAATCTGAGTGGCGACAAATGGCTGATTGACGGTAAGGCCAAGGCTGAACTGAACATGAAGGGTGCGAAGTTCAAGGAGAAGGAAGAGGAATACAAGTCTAAACCTGGCAAATACCAGCGTGTGGATGGAATCGACAATGATGGAGCCGGTTTGGCCGGTTTCGGTATGGGACTCGACCTGGGTGGTGTCTATGAGTTTAAGGACTGCTCGGTAGAATGGCTCGACAACCTGAAAGTGAGCCTGGCACTGACCGACCTGGGCTTTATCAGCTGGAGCGATGGTATCGTAGCCGAGTCATCTGGCGACAAATTTGAATTTGAAGGCTTCCAGATGGGCTATAAGGACAAGGATGGCGAACGCTCGTTTGACAACGGCGGCGACAACATCTCTGACGACTTCAAGGATTTTGCCAATCTGCAGAGTAAAGGCAGCAACGGAGGTTCAACAACAGCACTGGCTGCAACTATGCGCTTCGGTCTGGAATATCCTCTGCCCTACTACGACAAACTGACCTTCGGTTCACTGCTCAGCCATCGTTTCGACGGCAAGTATTCATGGACTGAAGAACGCATCAGCGCCAACGTGAAACCCCTTAGCTGGGTAGATGGCGGCATCAACGTTGCCTTCACATCGTTCTGCACCACCATGGGCTGGATTCTGAACTTCCACCCCGTAGGCATGAACGTATTCGTGGGTATGGACCACATGATTGGTAAGACAGGCGCTTCTATGATTCCCCTCGATTCAAACGTAAGCTTCAACTTCGGTCTGAATGTAGCATGGGGCGGAAAGAAAAAGAGTGACCGCAATCTGAACACACTCACTTTCTAAGACAGGGACACTATCTCTATGAAAGTAATTACACCTTATTATATAGGTAAATGAATCATAAAAAGGGAGAAACATTTGCGTTTCTCCCTTTTTCTTTGTATTTTTGCATCCACTAAAAAAATGGGCTCTAATAGTTCAATGGATAGAACAACTCTCTCCTAAAGAGTAGATCCGAGTTCGATTCTCGGTTGGAGTACAAGCCAAAACTAAAATGAACTCTTTCTCGCTACGCATTTACATCCTTATCTGCACCACTGTATGGTGGCTTCAGACGCACGCACAGTCAGACGATTACGGCGCCTCAGACAGAGGCAGAAGGGGTATGGAGGAAGTGGAAGAAATGGACGAGATGATGGATGGCGTGGAAGGGTTCAATCTGACATTCTCCGACATTTTAATGATTGTTCTACTCGTGGTAGCATGCTATATATTCGGTAAGATATGGAAAGGATGCTCCTATCTGCTTGTTCTTGTTGCAGTGATATTATACTTCATGAATCATTAGACTTAACATTATTTAGACTGTGACATTAAACCTTTCTATGGTTGCAATGTCAAATACACATTATGCATCGTTATTTTCTTTTATTATGGTTAGTGCTGGCCACTATTGCAGCACAGGCTCAAGGCACAGTGAAAGGCCGTATTCTCGACAAACAGACCGACGAGGTTATGCAGTTTGTAAACGTAAAAATCACCGATTCCAACGGAAAAATGGTCGGCGGAGGCATGACAGACGTAAACGGTTCATTTCAGGTTAACAACTTAAAAGACGGCGCCTACACACTACAGGTTACTTTCGTAGGCTACAAAACAGCAACACGAAAATTTCAAATCACCCCACAACAGCGACGCGTTCACTACAATGCGCTCTACATCAGCGAAGACGCACAAACGCTGAAAGAGGTGCAAGTGGTGGGCCAGCGCTCGCAAATGAAACTGGAAGTTGACAGAAAGACTTTCTCTGTAGATGAAGTGCTGGCGGCAGCAGGTGGTTCAGTGACCGACCTGCTGGAGAATATTCCATCAGTAGAGGTGACCACCGACGGTGAGATTTCACTGCGCGGTAACACCAGTGTGGAAGTATGGATCAATGGCAAGCAAAGCGGACTGACCAGTGACAACCGCGCAGAGATTCTGCAACAGATTCCCGCCGAAAGCATTGAACGCATCGAAGTGATAGACAACCCGTCGGCTAAGTTCTCACCAGAAGGAACAGCCGGTATCATCAATATTATACTGAAACGCGACCGAAAGGCCGGCTACTACGGTTCTGTTCAAACGGGTGCCAACAACCAAAAGGGATGGAACGTAGGCGGAAACATCAACTACAGCAGCAAGTGGATAGATGCCTATGCCAATCTGGGACTGCGCCGCAGACGCGGCAACGGTGGCAACATCAGCGAACAGCACTATCCACTGCAAGACACCTTCCTGGACAGCGAATCAGACAACACGAATAAAGGCCGCGGACTTTTCGGACGTGGAGGCCTTACGTTCCACCTCACAGACAATGACGACCTTACGGCATCGGGCATGTTCATGAGAGGTAAGCCTTCACAGGAAAATGTTACCAGTCACGACTACGGAGTACTCTCAACCAGACAGGTTACCAAGCACATGACGCGCACTGCCACTTCTGAAGACGGCAGTATGAACATGTATAACGCTGAACTGGCCTATACGCATAAGTTCAACGAAAAAGGAACCCATAAGCTCGATGCCTCTCTCTCGTTCAATAAATGGGAGATGAACAATTCTACCGTCTATCAGAACGACACTACCTATACGGATGGTTCACCCACCACCTGGAGCAGACAAAATCGCCCCATGAACGTAAACAATCGCAACTGGGAAGCCAAACTCGACTACGAGAACCAACTGACAGAGACTTTCAAACTGGAAGCCGGCTATAACGGTAGATTCTCGCACGAGAACACGCCGCAGGAGTCACAGATGTGGAACCAACTAACCAATCAATATGAAGACGAAGCCTATTTCTACAACCGCTTCATCTACGATATGGATGTTCACGCCTTCTATGGAACAGCCAACATGAAGTTTGGACGATTGGGCGTAATGGCCGGTCTGCGCGGTGAATACTGGAAAGTGGATACCAAGAGTATTGACTACTATCAAACGGAAACACCTTTCAAGAAAGACTATTTCCAACTCTTCCCTTCACTCTTCCTGAACTACGAGCTGACCAAGACTTCGCAGATTCAGCTGAACTACTCACGCCGTTTGCGCCGTCCGTGGGGCGGACAGCTCAATTCGTTCAAGAACACCCGCGATGCATCAATGATAGAATTCGGTAATCCTGAGCTTACGCCCGAATTCACCAATTCCTTCTCACTGAACTACCTGAAGACATGGGAAGGCCACACACTGTCAGTAGGCACCTACTATCGTCCCACAACAGACGTGATGCAACGCATTCGCTATCAGGGACAATACAACGGACAGAGCACTATGTTCATGACCAATATGAACGTTGCCAAGAGTCAGAGTGCGGGCATAGAGATTATCGGTAAGGACAAACTGTGGAAAATCCTCGACCTCACCACTACCCTCAACGGCTACTACTACCACCTTGACGGTTTTGAAACAATGATTGAAGGACAACGCGTGACGGGTGAATCCGACCAGAACTTTGCGTGGGATGCACGCATATTGGCTTCGGTCATCCTGCCTTACAGCATTTCAGTACAGGCCACAGGCAATTACCGCTCACGTCAGGTCATCACGCAGGGCTATCGCAAGGCAAACGGTTCACTCGACTTAGGCATGCGCAAAACGTTCATGAACAAAATGTTCGCATTGGCTATCAACTGGCGCGACGTGTTCAACACACAACACTGGGAGAATTATACAGAGGGACCCACTTTCTGGCGCCACCAAAAGAACTGGCGCGATCCTCGCATCAACATCCAGCTCAGTTGGAACTTTGGCAATATGAACCAGAAGAAAAAGCCACAGCGCGACGATCAACAGGGCGCTAGCGAGGACTTTGGCAATGAATACAATGGTTTTGAACAGTAATTCTCTCCTTGGGAAATTTTTTTTCAAAAAAGTGAAGAGATACTGTAACTTTCGTGCCGCTCAATCGTCATTCTATACGAGAGGATGAAAAAAATCGATTTCCGCACAGACGTTCTGCCCCTGAAGAATGAACTTTACAGGTTGGCACTCCGCATCACTCTCAACCCTGCGGAGGCTGAGGACATTGTGCAGGATACGATGATTAAAATATGGAACCGCCGAGAGCAGTGGGACGACATTGAGTCGATAGAGGCATTCAGCCTGACCATCTGCAGAAATCTGGCACTCGACCGTACAAAACTTGCAGAGAACCAGAACGCTCAGCTCGACGAAGGGCACGACCCGCCCGACAGTTCCTACACCTCAAACCCAGAGGAACAGGTCATGCAGCGCGATCGCATCAATCTTGTACGACGACTCATTGACCAACTTCCCGAGAAACAACGCTCCTGCATGCAGTTGCGCGATATCGAAGGAAAATCCTACAAAGAAATTGCCGATGTGATGAATATCACTGAGCAGCAAGTAAAAATCAACATATTCCGAGCCAGACAGGCTATTAAGCAGAAATTTACAGACACCGAGAAATATGGACTATAAGTACATAGAACAGCTGATAGAACGCTACTTCCAATGCGAGACAACCCTACAGGAAGAGCAGATACTGAGAGCATTCTTCGCTCAGAACGAGCAAGAACTGCCCCAGCCATTACAGCAGTACCAGCCTCTCTTTTCAGCAATGGAAACAGAAGACGTACTCGGTGATGATTTCGACGAGCGCTTGCTGGCACTTACTGTTGAGGCAGACGAGCCCAAACAGGTAACGGTAAAAGCCCGTACCATCAGCATGGGCGAACGCTTGCGTCCATTGTTCCGCGCAGCTGCCATTGTGGCTATCGTGCTCACATTAGGCAATGCCATGAACATCACCTTCCGTCAGGACGACAGTCAGAATGGCGACGACATCAACTATGCCGACTATAAAGACACCTACGACGATCCCGCCATGGCCTACGACAAGATAGAGGATGCACTGCAACTCATCTCCGACGGGTACAGTCAGGCACAGAAGGCTGACTCCGTTCTACAGACCGACTCACTCTATAGTGAACTGAAGAAAGTGCAATAACATACATCCGAAGATGAGACGCTGTCGATTGTTTGTTCTCCTGTTCACTGCCATACTGGCTCAGGCCGCTGTCTTTGCACAGCATGCGCCCGACTTCGCGGAGAAGTTCATGACGCTCTATAAAAGTGATTCAACCCTGAAATGCATCACAGTGAGTCCGAAAATGATGGAGCAGCTGGCGGGTAAGCACGAAGAAGGCCGAACAGAAAATATGATTCAGGCCATTTCAAAACTGAAGAGTGCACGCATTGTAAGCGGTAATGCCGACTACTACCAGAAAGCTGTCGAGCTGCTGGAAAAAAATAAAAATCGTTTCAAGGCCGAACGCGAGTTCAGGAAAGAGACTTCTCACGGAGCTTTCTTCCTTCGCAGAGACAAAGGCGGTAATACAGTGGAAATGGTTATGCTCCGCGAAGAGCCGCAAAACGATAAGTTCACCATCGTCAATCTGACGGGTGACATAGATGAGGAATTTCTATGCTTTCTCTATAATAATAGATCATTTAAGAATTAAAACAATCAGAATCAGGAAAGAGTCGTAACTGTGAAGTTGCCCTCCTGAATGCAAAAAAGGCCATTTCATCGAGTGTGATGAGTGGCCTTTTTTCATTTTCACTCCTTTTTCATCCAGATGTTCAACTGGTAAATGGCTGGCAGCAGAATGAGTAGTGAGAAAGCTACGGCTGCAGCTACATTGCGCTGGGTTCCAAGAATATCTATCAAATGAGTGCTTGGATCGGGATATAATTTGAAAAGTATAAACGCAGCTGTGTTGTTGGCCCAATGATAGGCAACGCCAGGAACGATGCTACCCGTTCTGTAGAACATCCATCCCAACAATAGGCCAATTACGAAAGCATGAGGCATCTGAGCCGGATTCATGTGAATAAGGGCAAACAGGAAAGCCGAGATGGCAATCATTGTCCAGGGACGATCCTTTCTCCAAAGAAGCAATGCACGGAGCACCGCACCACGCATCACCAGTTCCTCCACCAGCGGGGCCAGCAGGCATATCACAAAATAACCTCCTCTGGCATTCATCATACCTCCCATTTCTTCCTCCACAAAATTAGGCAACTCAGGCATCATCTCCTGCACGGCAATCGATGGTACAAGCGCTCCCGAGGCAGCTACTACGCTCCACACAATCACTGTCCATGGACGTGAACGAAGATAATCGGCAGAAGCCTCAGCCCAACGGGTCCTAAGAAATACCACTAATGTCACCACAGAGAATAGCAGGTCTAAAGCTATCATGGCATAAGGCGACTGTCTTAATTCAGAATGTCCGGATAATTCAAGCGTAAGGTTTACCAGGATAGAGGCCACAACTTGAATCGCTACAAATACGAGCGTGTACTTCAACGCATTCTTCATCTTATGTCAAATTTTAATTAAATATTTATTTTAGAACAGATAGCGCGCACCTGCCTACTGTCCTTCTCTATCTGGGTAGCCAATGCCTCAGGACTTTCAAAACGCTGCTCGCTACGCAACCTTTCTATAAATCTTATCCTAAGACGCTGACCATACAAATCTCCCTCAAAATCCAGAATATTCACTTCAAGCGTAGGATGATGTACGCCAAAAGTGGGGCGGGTACCGATATTCATCATCCCATGATACCAGCGGGACGGTGTGGCTTCCAGTTCTACGAGAACGGCATAGACGCCAGAGGCAGGAACCAGTCGTTCATCACAGTCAGACTGAACATTAGCAGTGGGAAAACCAATACGGCGCCCAACCTGTTCACCATGAACCACCATGCCAGTCAACGAATAGTATCTGCCCAAACAATGAGCCGCCTCTGCCACGTCACCATCCGTCAGCAAGCGCCTTATCACAGACGAACTGACACGATACTGTTCAACATCCAAAGCATCGCCCTGTAACACTTCAATGCCCAGCTGCTTTCCAAAAGCCACATAATCCTCAAAACCTTCCGATCGGTCGTGGCCAAAGCGATTATCATAGCCTGTGAGCAGAGTAGTTACATACAGATCATCGTGTAGTACCTTGCTCATGAAATCACGAGCCGACAGGGCTGCCATTGCTTCATCAAAGCGCAATACCACCAGCACATCTACACCCGTCTGATCCAGAAGATGAATTCTTTCCTCTAAAGTGGTGAGCAATTGAGGCTGCCAGTCAGAATGTACCACTTGTCTGGGATGCCGTTCAAAGGTAATGACCATAGACTTACACTCTTGCTTGTCTGCAACCCTCTTCAGGTTGTCTATCACAAAGCGATGTCCCTTATGCACACCATCAAAAAAACCAATGGTGGCAGCATAACGGCCCTGTTCGAGCCTATTGTCAGGATAATACACTATTCTCATAGAAACGTCTGCAAAGTTAGCGAAAAATATGCAGACAAATCATTATTTTTACGCTTTTTACGACAAAAAAATTTGTTTGTATCAGTTTTTATCCTTACCTTTGCAGCCAAATTTCGGACTTGTAGCTCAGTTGGTTAGAGCAACAGACTCATAATCTGGAGGTCCCAGGTTCAAGCCCTGGCTGGTCCACACTAAAAATCAAGGAGTTACGCAAATCGCGTAGCGCCTTTTTTTCATGTTTGCGTAAACAATGCGTAAACATTTTATTTCAGTCTCCGCTTTTGTGTCACAGATAGTCACAGAGGTTTTGTGACATTCAAAAGCCCTTTCTATATATTTCCTTCCAATCTAATAATGCTTTCTCGTCCATTTAGGCGCAGATGTTATATAAAAAGATCGTCAATGGTTATTTGAGAGAGGAATGTGTCAGAGTATTCATTACGACGCACTGGTGCAACACTGACGAGAGTAGGATGGAATGTCTTCGATGGCATCATCTTTTCTAATACCTCTATGCGATGAGTTATTTTCTCTGAATACGCCTTTGTAACAATATACTCAGATTTGCAGAATTTCATCTCACAGACATTTACTACATCATCTGCACGATCGATAATCAAGTCTATCTGCACACCCTCCTGTCCATCATCGCCACGAAGAATAAAGGATGATTCACGAGATGAAACTCCTGCTATCTGCAGTGTCTGTTTAATTTGCTCTATATGCTGCAAACAAACCTCCTCAAATGCTATTCCACGCCATGATGTAATCTCTGATTCTTTAAGATGATGCATCCAGTAATCTGTTTCATCTATGTGGCGGAGTTCTTTGAAATGGATCCAGAACCAGCAGAAGCAATCCGATAATTTATAGCGCAGAATATCTCTTTGATCGCTGCCAAAGGGCGTATAGGTGGAAACAATGCCACTACCAATAAGAGCTTTAAGAACTTTTGTAAAATCTCCATTCGCATTCTTACCGATTTGATTAGCAATCTCATCGCGGGTAAAACCTCCATGTCGTTTTCCCAAATAGCGGACTATACTCATACATATGTCTGCATGGTCAAAAACGGAATTGAACAGGCGGTCAAACTCATCACCAAGTTTTGCTCTGCGAGTAAAGAACAATGCATCAATGTTCTGGGCCAGGCTCATTGACGGATTAAAGAAGTCAAGATAATAAGGAATTCCTCCTAAAATCATATAAGCCTGCGCAATGTTGTAACGAGACATTTTAATGTTACGACTGAGGAAAAACTCTTCGCACTCACGCAAATTGAAAGGATACAGATGAACTTCGCAGGTCAATCTGCCATATAAGCCACCTTTGTTATTGATGAGGTTGTCAAGCATCCAAGATGTTGCCGATCCGCAAACAACAAAACATATATTATGACGGCTACATGCCCAACCATTCCAAAATGCTTCAAGAGCAGTAAGGAAGCCTGAGCGAGGTGTGTCCATCCATGGCAATTCATCAATGAATACCACCTGACGTGTCCCATTGTCTTGTCGTTCCAGGAATTGTTCCAATCTGAAGAAGGCTTCCATCCATGAACGCGGAGCCTCCCCTCCCTCCATACCATGACGGATTAGAGAGAAATGGAAGTTCTGTAACTGGTCACGAAGCGTCATCTTGCGTGTGCGGTCATAGGGCGAAAGTCCCGTATGGCGAAAAGTCATATTGTCACGAAACACTTCGTTGATAAGAAATGTTTTACCTACGCGACGACGACCATACACAGCTACAAATTCGGATCTGCCACTTTCGAAAGCTCGATTCAACTCAGCAATTTCTTGTTTTCGACCAATTATCTGACACATATTCCTTGCTATTTTATGATGATGGTGCAAAGCTAATGATTATTTCTCACATTACAGCCATTCAAATGTTAAATCTTGGATAAAATCACGTTTATTTCGCTAAAACAGATGCTATTTACAACTTTTAGCGGAATAAACACATCTAGCAAGCGTTCTTTTATTCAATTTCTGACCTTAACGGAACAATCAGCCAGCCTCATCAGTTCCTTTACGTCAACCTTATACAGCTCAGCCAACTTGGGAACCTGGTCACGTCTTACACGCCTTGCTCCTAATTCCATCTTGCTGTACATAGGCATGTCCGTCTCCAGCAATTCTGCCAACTGCCGTTGCTTCAATCCATGCTCCAGTCTCATGGTCTTTATCTTCGGGCCTAACATTCCGTAAATTCTTTTATCCTTCATATAATTCCTTTTGTTTATGCTACACCTCCATAATGCTGGCTGACGTAGTTATAAACAGCATCGCGGTAGTAGTTGATGCTTTCATCGGAATAGCTCTCGGGAAGTTCTTTCCAGAGAATGTCACGAATGGTGATAATGATAGAAGCTCTGGTTTCTTGCTTATCGAACGGATGATCCATCGTGGCCAATTGGTCCTTTATCTTCTCCAGTAATTCTTTGGCGACAACCTTTAACTTCTTGATGTCTTCTTTTGAAAGGTTGTCTTTCATCAGCACATCGTACATGGAGAGTTGTTCGTCATTCTCAAAACCTTCACGAATATAGCGCTTTTCTTCTTCGGTCAGTTCGTGGGAAAGCTTCATCAGTTCTTCGAATGTCTTCTCTATTGTAGCACGGTTCTGCTCCTGGTTATAGTCATGAATAATCTCTTGATATTTCTCGTAGAAGTTGATACGTGAGGGATTCTGAGCCAACATCTGAGCGATACGTTCTTGTAGCAGTTCCTGTATGTCCTTCAATACAAGATTCTTTTCTTTGCTCTTGGCGAACTCACGACGGAGCAAATCAAAATCGATGCCGCTAATATCGAAACGTCGTGACTCAGCTACCATCATCGTTGCTTCTGGATCTATTTCAACATGCTCATTCACTATTTCATTGATAGCCACACTCAAATCAGTGATGTCAGCATGTTTGCGCTTCTGTTGCAACTCCTTGTATATAGCCTCAATAGCATCCTTCTGTTGCTTCATTTCGGGAGTTATGTCCTCACGGTCGAGATATTTCCAAAGTTTTAACAGCGTAGAGGCAAACGTACAGTATGATTTCCTGATTTCCGCTGTCTCGCACATCGCATTAGCAGCTTTCTTCAGCAACGACAGTTTCTCGAAGCTCTCTGCTTTAATCAGGTCATTAAGTTCAAAGTCATGTTCTTTCAGGAAAGCCGTAGCAGCAGCTATCGTTTCCATCACATGCTTAATGAGTTCCTTCTTGTCGATGGTTGGGTCGCTGCCTCCTGCTCCACCTTCTGGATTTGCCGTATAGTCAGCCAATGCCTGACGAAGGGCTTTCACAATGCCAATATAGTCGATAATCAGTCCGTTGGCCTTTCCTTCTGCCACTCGGTTGGCACGGGCAATGGTCTGCATCAGCGTATGCGCTTTCATGGGCTTGTCGATATAAAGACAAGAGAGTGTCTTCACGTCGAAACCTGTCAACCACATAGCGCAGACAAAAACCACTCGCAAGTTGGAGTTTGCATCCTTGAACTGTTTATCTAGTTCCTCTTTCTCCATCCGCTCGCGGTGTGGCTTGATGTCGAGTCCCCATTTTTGGAACGTCTGTATCTCGTTCTGCTCTTGCGAAACGACGACCGCCATGTCAGTCTCACGCATCCATTCCAGTTTGCGCTGCATCTCTTGCGCTTCCTGTTGTGAAGTGCTTTTGGCGATAGATTCTTCCAATGTTTTGATTTCGCGCTGCCAGTATTCCTGCACATAGTTGAACATGCGGACGCACGTCACCTTGTTATAGCACACGAACATCGCCTTTCCCGAAGTCCATAGATCGCTATAATGATGCACAAAGTCCTTGGCAATCAGTCGCAGACGCTTGGCTGCCGTCAGCAGATGCACCTCCTTGGCGAACTCGCGTTCCAGCTTGGCCAGTTGCGAAGCATCCAGTTCGCCGGCTTGTTCCAGGGCAGAGGCTATCTCATCGTTGATTTCTGGATTCTTCAAATCCTGCAACTTCTCACCGCGATTCTCATAATAGAGTGGCACCGTTGCTTTATCCTCCACTGCCCGTTTGAAGTCATAGATACTCACATAGCCGCCGAAGGTACGTGCCGTGATGTTGTCGTTTGACAGCAACGGAGTTCCCGTGAAGCCAATGCGATGGGCTGTCGGAAGCAAGTGCATTAGGTTGTCGGCAAACACGCCGTTTTGCGTGCGGTGCGCCTCGTCGCTCATCACGATGATATCGTGGTCGGGATAGATAGGCTCGGCCTTTGGGTCGTTAAACTTCTGAATGAGCGAGAAGATGAACGACGGATTGCCTTTCAACTTCAATTTCAAATCCTCGCCACTGCTGGCGATGAACTTTTTCGCCTTTACATTGCCCAATAGACCACAGTTCTCGAAAGTGTCACTTATCTGCTTGTTCAGTTCGTCACGGTCGGTCAGCACAAGGAAAGTCGGCGAGCCCTCAAACTTGCGGCGAATCTTTTGCGAGAGAAATAGCATCGAATAACTCTTACCCGAGCCTTGTGTATGCCAGAACACGCCCAACTTTCCGTTTAGGTACTGGCGGTTGCGATACATCTCTATGGCTTGATTCACCCCCAGATACTGGTGGTTGCGAGCTAAAATCTTGGCCGTTCGACCTCCGCTATGGTCGTAGAGTATGAAGTTTTCCAACAGGTCCAGAAAGTTCTCTTTCTTACAGATACCTCTTAGCATCGTTGGCAATTCGATGTTGCCAGCCTCCTGTTCCGTTAGTCGTTTCCACTCATGGAAGAACTCCCATTTCGAGTCGATAGTTCCCACACGTGCCTCCAGTCCGTTGCTGAACATAATGAAGGCATTATGGTAGAACAGCTGCGGTATCGTATCAAGATAGTCGCGATAGTTCTTGTTGAAGGCATCCACTACTTCCACGTCGTGGTTCTTCAACTCCATAAACAGCAAAGGCAGACCATTTACGAAGCCCACGATGTCGGCTCGGCGATGATACAAGGCGCCATACACCCACATCTCACGGACACACAGGAAGTCGTTCTTCTCGGGCGAAGCGAAGTCTATCACCTTGGCACGCACCTCTTCCGTCTCGCCGTTCGGCTTTACGCGGGTCACGGGCACACCGTCCTTGATGTACTGATACTTCTGCTCGTTGATTTGCATCAGCGTCTGACTGCTCATGTGTTCCGTCATGCGCTCCACGCACTCCTGAAGCTGCTTGTCCGTCAGCCAGGGGTTCAGCGTCTTCAGCGCTTTGCGGAAACGATCCGTTAGCAGCACCTCATGATACGACGTGCGCCCCAGCGTGCCATTTACACCGAGCACTTCCTTGTCAAAGGCATACACACTCGTCCAGCCAAGTTCCTTTTCTAGTAACTCGGCAGCACTCCGCTGTATCAATTGATCTTCACTATAGTCTTTTGCCATAATTTTATTTATTGGTGCCCATAACAGGCAGTGGAACACATACTTTATAAAATCTTGCCAATTTACGTACTGGAGTTGTACATAAATCTCGAAGTCTCTTATTTGCAAACGGATTCTTCACATCGCGTCCTTCCTTTGGATATATGATAACGCAAGGAACGTTTGGAATAGGAGATTCTTCATCTATATCCTCATAGCCAAGGTGATGTAGGATAGGAATGTCTCTACTATAACCACTTAGTTGTCGTATGACATTATTGTCAAGCGATGAACTCTCATACTTTGGAATGTATTTCGTGTCAAGTATTGCCTTAAATCCAGTCGCGCAATAAAGGAAGTCTGGGGATCCCGTCTTTCCATTGAACTGATACGATATTTTATTTCCGTACGCTTCATTTAACAATCCATAAACATAATGCTCATAGAGCAATGACATATCCAATGTAAATGGAGGGACATTCTCGTCCAATGAACTTGTTTTACTTATACTATAATCGTATCTTCGAAGAATAAGTTTTGCCAAGCGTACAGCCTCATTGTATTCACTAAAAAGTTTATGTCCCTTAATGAGAGACACTTCCTTTATCTGTACTTCAGCACTTACATTCTCAAACAGAGCCAAAGATTTTGAAAGCATCAGTTTTGCTTTGTTCCCTATGGAATGATTTTCTGTTATTATTCTGAGTATCTGAGAACTGAACAATAAAGCTTTCTTGATAAGTCTGTTTTCAGGAATGTCAACCGTATATTCGTCAAAGTCACAAAAGACTCTATCAAATCTTTTTGAAGCAATGTTCTTTCGTTCATTCTTCATCACTTGTATGTGTCCTTTGACTTTTTTCAAGTTCTCGCTGTAATGTACATAGCCTTTCTTTAAAGACTTGATTCTACTTACGACTCCAAGAAAATGCAGAACAATAAGAGGACTTAAAACACCTTTTAGTGATGGTGCATGTATGACAGGAGCCTCACTATCAATGTTATAAATCTCGGCGAAAGACTCCACTGACAAATCTGATGAGAAGCACATCATGAACATAGTGAGGAAATCTATTTCTTCCATCCCTCTCTTTGTTGTTACAACTAATGCTTCTTTATCGTCTATCCATTCTGCCCCAATAACATACGATGCATAATATCCCCATGGATCGTGTTCCATAGGTTTATCCCATCGAACAAGGTTCAGATTATCATATCTGTCGTTATGTTCAATGCTCAGACGTTCGTGTTCTTGAATAAGAATGGATTTCATACCAGTTATCTATTATTCGTTTTCATCTTCTTCTTGGTCTTCATCCTCAATCTCTTGGACAGGACTCAGTGAAAGCCATGAATTAAAGGCTGTTTTCTTTTCGTCGTTCTTAACATTGAGGATGCCATCATTGATATATTCGTTTATAAGCGGAAGGATTTCATACTCTACTTTGTCATGAAGTTCATCTTCACTTTCTGCCATGAAGTAACTATGACCTACCATCAAATCATCTATGCTCATGTCTCCACATAGATGTTTCGGATTCTCAATGAATCTCTTAATGTCCTCAAATAATTCTAAAGCAATAGTTCCAAGTTCCTCATTGTCTGTATCAGAATAGAATTTCTTAATCACAGAATCCTGAGATTTGAGTGTAATGAAAGCAAATCTTCTACGTAAAGCATAGTCAAGGGTTCCTGTACTTCTATCAGTGGTATTCATCGTACCGATAATGTACAGGTTTGAAGGTACACCAAACACTTCGTTCTTTGAATATGGCAGCATCACTTTAATAGGATGATTCCCATTTAGACGTTTGTCTGACTCTAACAAGGTAATAAGTTCGCCAAATATCTTTGACACATTTCCTCGGTTGATTTCGTCAATGATCAGTACAACTGGCTTATTTGTAGTTGCATGATATTCTTTCTTGACAGCTTCAATAAAGGCCTGAGCATACTGTTGCCAATTATTCTCCACACCTTTACCCTGAGCCTGCAGTTTTATCTTCTCGATATTTAGAGGTGATGGCGTGTATTCTTCTCCCCGTGAACTTGTGGAGTTAGTACTTCTACAGCTGACAGTAGAGTTCCCTTCTTTCCACCAGACATAAAGTGATGATCTTCCTGTGACGGTTGGTATCTCTCGTTTGTTCTGATACCCTTTTATCTTTTGGAGATAATCGTCAATACACTCTACAATATCTTTGCTTTGGTCCGTTTGAACTGCATTGCAAGCACGTTTGAAGATGCCATCCTCAGGCTCATAGGTTACACCAATAGAATTACCGTCAGCATCAGTTTGTACATGTGGTTTTAATCCTTCGACAAAATCCTCATAGTCAAGTGACTGATGGAATGTTGTGAAGAATATCTGATCTCCAAGCAATGAGTCATAGCGTTTCATCACAGCTTTATGGTCTGTGAGATCAATATCTGTAACGCCTAATATCTTTAAGGCTATTGCAGCAGTATTATATGTCTTACCTGTGCCAGGAGCGCCTTGCAAGATAATATTTTTCTTTTCTTTCAGCAGTTTAGCGCAATTGCCAATAAATGAATGACTCTGTAAGTACTTCAGCCATTCGTCAATAAACTTGTATTGCTCTGTAGTCGAGCTACAAGATTTGAACGAACCTTGTGAGAAAAGTGATGGTCTTGGCTGTTTATAATGTTCAGCCCACCCAAGGATACGGACCTTTCTGAAATTGACATTATAATACTTCTCTGTCAATTTTTCATCTGTAAAATTATCACCAATAATTTCACATAAAGCTATAGCTTCACTGCCTTTCCTAACTAAGACAATATTGCCTTTGGCTATTGTTTTAAAATCAACACATTGCTTGTCTTCCCATTCTCCTGTACCAATTACAGGCTCTTTTTCAAGAAGCATTGCCTTTGAGTCAATTTCCACACCTCCCTTTCCTTCTGGTAGGTGCATTTGTATGTGCCAATACTTGTCATGCTTACTATTCATAGACATCTTTGTATTATTATCGTATTTCAGAATATCTTCGACTGTGAAGTCATTAGGAATCCAGTATTTCTTTTCACCTGATGATAAATGATATCGGGACAGTTCTTTTTGAAAAACAACATCCAATCTCTCATCCTGCACTTTTTGGTAGAAACTCTTTAAAATATCATTGGTCTGATTCCCATCTCCATGATTTTTTTGATGTTTTTCCTTTGTGTTATCTTTATATCCGACAAATCGACTTGGAGAAAAACAGATGTGAGAGTCGATTATTTCAATCACGTATATTCTACCATTTTTGAATATACTTGTTGCCCATTGATACGTATCATCATCTTTCTCATCACGTAAATAATGATAGAGCGTTTTGATGTTACGAATCACATCGTCTCTCGTTTCTATAAAATCAAATCTATCCATATTTAACTGACTTTTATTTCTCCACTCATCAACTTGGGAAGCAGGCGGTCACGAGCTTCGGTGAGGAGGCGGATTTGGGATTGGAGGTTCTCTGTTTGCTTTATAAATGGCAGCACCCTTTGGGAAAACTCTTGTAGAATGGCAGTGCAAGGCATCACAAATGGCATATTCTTTATTATCGTAGAGTTAACAGCTTTTGATATTCCAGAAGTGTTACCTAAAGAATCATAGTTGTAATTACGTAAATACATCAATGTATACGCTTTCCATTCATCGCCTTCTTTTTGAAAATGTGCTATTGCTTCGTTAGTACAGACATCTGCTCCGGCAAAAGCCACTCGTCCAACAGTTAGTTTGAAACTCAGCAGGATAGTTCCTTTGGGTACTACTTTAATATTATAGTTCTCGCACGCATCTTGTGTAAGTTCTTCGGCTGTTTCTTGGACGAACATGGTATCTTTCATGTCAGAAATAGATACCCAAGGAATGCCATTACTACCTTTTGTAAACCATTGCTTTTGAGCGCGAGGAGGCGTTTTGCCTATTGACATTTCAAAAAAATCCAAAGCAGGCTTCTTCTCCCACCCATCAGGCACACCATCGACAATCTTGGTGTTTTCGTGGCCGGGGAAGTGGAGGTTAACGAACCATTCCTTATAGAGTCGCTGCGCTGCTTCTTCCAATAGCTTTATCTGCTTCTGATAGTTCTCTATCAATGAGTCGTAGCGGGAGAGGATGGTGGCGATGCGGTGCTGAGTTTCCATTGGTGGGAGTTCCACCTCAATATTCTGTAAATCAGTTGCCCTAATGCCTTTAACATTAACCCCATTAACTATACCGTTAATTGCTGTTCTACCCGATAAAGAACGCATCCAATACATATAAAAAAGAGGTATCGCATTATTCTCATTTAAACGGACTCTAATAATTGAAGATTCAAATGTTGTTTCTTCGGTAATGCCATTAGCGATTGCACATTTTCCAGCACCTGATTCAACAAGGGAACGTCTTGCAAAGAGCAAATCGCCATTTTTAACTAGAAATGAATTACGCTCTTTATCATTAATTTCCACTCTGCTCATTTCTTGGTTCCCTATAAATGAATAGGCAAAGACTTCACCCATATTTATAATCTTTGCCCCTCTTCCATGAAATTCTTTAGATTTATAAATTCCATTTTTAGTGGGTTCGGAAAATAAATCCAAAAACTTCACTTTCTTCCACTCACTCATACCTCATCCTCCTTCTGTTTCTTGTCTCTGAGTTCATTTTCAATATCCTCAATAGATGGCAGAGCACTTTTGAAGTCCTCTGTCAATTCATCGAAGATTTTAATCGAAGAGATTCCGATGGGAGAATCAACCCCCTGTAGAGTATATTCTGCCACAACATCGTTTTTGTCTTTACATATAAGGAGACCGATGGTTGGGTTATCGTGCTCAGTACACATCAGTTTATTGACAGCAGTGACGTAGAAATTCAGTTGCCCTATGTGCTCAGGCTTGAATGCTGTCGCTTTCAGTTCTATCACGACATAGCAATGTAGGCGCACATGATAGAATAGTTGGTCAATGTAGAAATCTTCATTTCCAACGCGAAGGTGTACTTGGTGACCATAGTAGGTGAAACCCTTGCCCAGTTCCAACAGATATTTGGAAATGTGAGAGTCGAGATGTTCCTCCAATTCTCGCTCCTGCATCTCCTGACGCACGCCCATGATATCAATGACATAAGGGTCTTTCGTTATCTGCTGTGCAAGGTCGCTCTGCGGTGTTGGTAGTGTCCGCTTGAAATTACTAATGGCCTTACCCTGTCGCTCGTAGAGGTTGCTGTCTATCTGCCAGTCAAGTATTGTGCGACTCCAATTGTTTTCAATGGTCTTTTGAACATAGAACATGACCTTTTCTGGCGCTTTCAGAAATTTATCAATAAGCAACTTGTGATGTCCCCATGGAACAGAAAATATCGGCAATTCAGAATTGCCCCCAACTTGGGGGTAATTTGAGATATTACCGATTTGTGGAGATTTACCCTCAACTTGGGGGGAGATTTTCATTGCATTGGAGTAAAGTACATAAAATCTCTTGATATAGCCGAGATTAGTAGGAGAAAAGCCTTTAGTTTCAGGGAATTCCTCCTTTAAGTCAAGACTAAGATTCTTGAAGAATTCAGAGCCATAGGTATTCTCAAAATCTCGCTCAACAATATCTTGACCTAAAGACCAGTAAAACTTCAGCAATTCACTATTCACCTTCACAGCAGCTTTAATCTGGCTCTGGCGAAAACGCATGCTGAGGGACTTCAGCCAATCTGCATATTCTTTATTTATACTTAATAGTTTACTCATTTCAGTTCCTCCCACGCTTTTTGTATCTCGTCCATTAAGGCGTTGGCCTCTTGGTTCAACTGCGCTAACTCTGCATGTATCTCGTTCATACGCTTGTGGAAATCCACACCATCGTCTTCCTGCTCGGCTACACCGACGTAAGCACCAGGGGTAAGCGAGTAGTTCTTTTCCTCTATCTCCTGAATAGTGGCAATCTTACAGAGACCAAGCACATCCTTGTATTCGCCTTCGCCAAATTTCTCTGTCAGCCATTCATGCTGACGGGCCGTTTCGAGCGTATCTTCCAGTTCGGCAATGAGGGCATTCTGCTCAGCCTCAATGCGCTTCTTATCCTTGCGTTGGGCAGCGGCTATTGCTTCTTTGGCTGCAGCCTTTTGCTTGTCAAGCGCTTCCTGTGCTGATGCAACAGTAGTATCGCCTAAGACAGATTGATAGTCGACCAGTAACTGCTGATATTTTTCTTTCTCACCACGATATAGGTGTACGATGGCTTGCAAGTTACGCAGTTGCCACTCGGTCCACTCGTTCAGGGTGCGGTCAACAACGGTGTAGTAATTACGGGCATCGATAAAAAGAACCTTGTCACGAATCTCGCTGTTCTTGTTGCGGTCGAAGAACCACAGGGAACAAGGCAACGAGAGCGTATAGAAGAAGTTGTTACCCACACTGACCATCACATCCACATCACCTGTACGTACCAGCTTCTCGCGTATATCGCGGTCTTTGTTCGCGCTATCGGTAGCAGAACTAGCCATCACGAATCCGGCACGACCGTGCTCGTTCAGGTAGGCATAGAAATAGCTAATCCATAGATAGTTGGCATTGCCTATCTCCTTGGTCTTGGCGTTCACGCCGGGGAGTCCGAAAGGAAGACGACCTGCAGCAGAGGCGGACTCTGCTTTCACCTTATCAACATTGAATGGCGGATTGGCCATTACATAGTCACATTTGCCAGCCAGATTGTGGGCATCGTGATAGAAAGAGTTAGCTTCATCACCAGAAATGATTCGTCCATTCAATCCATGCACCGCCATGTTCATCAGACAGAGCTGGGCATTATATTCCACCTTCTCCTGTCCGTAGAAGGTCATATTCGTATTGGCGTTAAGTCCAGCCTGATTCACGAAATCACCCGTCTGAACAAACATACCACCGCTACCGCATGCAGGATCCAACATGATGCCTTGCGTGGGCTCCAGTACATTTACTAGCATTTTCACCAGCGACTTAGGCGTAAAGAACACGCCATCGTCAGAAGCTACCGCTTTTGCAAACTTGGATAGGAAGTATTCATAGATTCGTCCGATAATGTCGCCACCAACCTCGTCGATGGTCTTATTGTTGAAGATACGAAGCAACTCGCGTAGGAGGTCATCAGCGAACATTGTGTAGGTCTTGGGTAGCACGCCTGTCAGTTGTTCGCTTTGGTCTTCTACCAGCTGCATAGCGTTGTTGACGGCTTCGCCTAATGAGTTTATTTCTTGTCCGTCTTTAGTTTTTAGGCCTGCTGCCACGATATTATCAGGCAAATTCACCAGATAGTCGAACTGTGCTTCACGGGGCAGATACAACGCACTCTTAGCTGCGAAATCGCTGGGTTCAACAGGCATCACACGCCCACCACGACTGGGGCGGTTCTGTAATATCTCAGCCTCCACCAACTTGTAGCGGCTGTAGGCATAGCGTAAGAACAGCAATGCCAGCACAGGCATACAATACTGACTGCTTGTCAGTTTACTACCTTGTCTCAACAAATCTGCCGACTCCCATAGCTCGGCCTCGAGTTTTCGTATATTGATCATTCTTTCTTTATATATTTACTAGTTCTCCCTTCAACCTAAAGGCTTCTGGGTCTAATGTCATTTGATAAATCTTTATGTTTGGAGGATATTACTTGACCTGCTACTTGATCTGTTTCACCATCTACATTGTCTTTTTAATAGTTGTCGAAGGATGTCTTTTATTTGCTACAAAAATAATAATTCTATCTTTTATAAAAGACAAAACTTTATGTTTTTTGAGATTTGTTCTGTATAATTTGAATAATTAACCCCCAAAATGGCTATTGAGTTACGTTATAACATGGCGCAAACTTAATAAAAATATTAGATTATGCCAAGATATAGTACTATCTATTGTGTCAAGACTAATATGCCATTTGCGTAAACAATGCGTAAACAAACTATTTCAGTTAGGAGTATTTCGTGAGTTTCAGTGAAAATTATAAATATGCAACTCGTTGGATATCAGTATAGTTACAAATTATAGACTATCACGAAATATCATTATATCGGTCTCATAATCTGGAGGTTCCAGGTTCAAGCCATGGCTGGTCCACACTAAAAATCAGCAACTTACAAAGATTTTAAGGTTGCTGATTTTTGTATTTTACTGGAAACATCCGTCAGACTCTTATTATTGCCAAGGTCTAATAGTACTTCTTCAATGAGTTTTTTTTGTATCCATATCTAAATTGTGTCAATTAGTAAGATTCGTGTTCCAATAGCCTACATCAGCCACTTCCAAACAGGTACCACAGTTATTCCTTCTTCCGTGCCCTCTTCATCGCAAGTGATCAGCAGGCACTTCCAGTCCTCGTGCGCCTTAGCATACTTCGCTAATGGCGGCACCTCTCTGTTGTAGGTTGACTCATCCTTGATACTATACGACACCTGGATGGCCAGTTTCTTGTCAGGTACTATAAAGTCTATCTCTTTATCAGCATTCAGATAATACACATTCTCCTTGCCGTATCGTCTGAATAGCTCCACCGCCACCATGTTCTCCAGCAGCGACGTCTCCGAATTCATCAGGAATAGGTTCAGCAGTCCGTTATCTATGAAGTAGTATTTCTTCTGTGTTTCTTTCTCCGTCAGCTTACCCACCTCGTTCTCCATGGGTAGTATCAGCCAACTATCAGCGGCATAACCAGCATAGTCTATCGTAGTAGGCACACTGATGGGCGATCCCGTTGCCACGATTACATTCTTCAGCCTATTATACGACAGCGGTTGCTTTACGCTCTCTGCCATCTTTTTGATCAGGATGTTCAGCACCCTGTCATTCTTAATGTTGTTTCGGGCACAGATATCACCCAAATAAATTTTCTGGTAAAGACTTGAAAGCATGGCGCGCTTATTTTTGAACGACAGGATCTCAGGCAGACCACCGTAATAGAAGTACTCATTCAGATGTCGCTTCACTTCACTTCTCTGAATCGTGTCATACTCCCAATGCTCCCTCAGCTCCACCTGCTGCGCTGCTAGATACTCTTTGAATGAATATGGGTATGCATCATAGATAAAGAACCGTCCGCCCAGCGTAGTTGCCACCTCCTTGCTCAGCATCTTCGCATTGCTGCCAGTCACATACACTCTGTATTTCGCATCAGCCAACCTCCGCACGAACTTGTCCCAGTGAGGAATGTTCTGCACCTCGTCCAGAAACACCACCGGCTTCTTACCATACAGTTCCAGATGGGCCTCTAGCAGACTGTTGAAGTCCTCCGTCTGGAATTCCGCCAGACGCTCATCCTCAAAGTCCACAAACAGAATCTCGTCCCATCCCTTTCCAGCAGCCTGCAACTGACGCACACGCTGATACAGTAGGTACGACTTGCCCACATGTCTCACGCCAACTATCACATAGTTACCGTTCTCTTCGAATTCTACGGGACGGTTCACAATCACCGCCTCATCTACCTCGCGTTGCTTACTAATCAGGCACTGTTTAATGACATCCTTACTGATACTCATATAAATTATATTTTATAAGAATTATGCAATTTTATTAAGTTTGATTTACAAAGTTAGGTATTTTCTATAAAATACAATTAACAACCTCTGATTTTTTTGCTATATTTTCACCTTTTTTATCACAAACTTTGACCTCAACTGAAAAGTGACAACCTTTTTCTAGTCTAAGTCATATGCCAAGATATAGTACTATCTATTGTGTCAAGACTAATATACCATTTGCGTAAACAATGCGGTGTGCCAACACTCATCTGGCCCTATACCGTTTTGGAAGTAGTTGGTATTCTGGTATTTGTATATATCTTCTTCTCCCTGAACGATTATGGCTACTTTATCGATTCGGCCACAAACGCTACCGAGAATGTAGAGAAATTGCAATGTTGAGTTGATTATTTTCAAGAAAAGTCCTTCTTTTAACTAAAAAAATTGTTCCATTTTTCCAAAAACGAATTGGTTTAACCAATTTTAACCGAACCAAAAGGGTTCTGTACTTCTTTTATTCGTAATTTTGCACCGTAAAATCTATTATATTGGAAATTACTTGAATAGTAAGTCCGATTTTTGTGTTGCTTATAGTAAAAACTTTGAAAATTATGAAAAAGGATAATTTAATAAAAGGATTATTGGCTACAGCAGTTGCTGTAGCAATAACTGGATGCTCCCGCGAGACTGACTTTTTCGATCAGAGCGCTAAAGAGCGTGAGAGCGCCGATAATTTCCAGAACTTAGTTCTTGGTGGTCAGGAAGTTGACGCCAATCAGAATTGGAGTACAGCAAAGAGTCACACCCTCAATGTCACTTCAGAAATTGCTGAAGGTACACTGAAGGTTTATACTGTCGATCCTATCGGCAATTTTACCGCTCCCCTTTACACCACGACAATTGCCAAAGGTGAAAAGAAGAGTTTCAACGTGGCATGTCCTAACGATGTAAAGCGCCTGTATGTAGCTGTTTACGATGCTCAGAACTATCTGCGCGTTGAGCCCGTTACCGTTAATGGCGACCAGCTGAACGTTAGTTTCGATGCAGAGGAGAATGCTTCTGCAGGAGCTCGTCGTGCACCTGGTAGTTACTATCAGAACAGCTATAATTTCATCTCGGCTCCCGATCCCAGCATCTTTGCTTCTGAAGTACCTGCAGGCGTGGCCTATTTAGGTGACTTTAAGGATCCTTGGGGAGGCTATCAGCTGTATCATTTCCCCCTGCCCAACTACACTTGTTGGTTGGATCAGGCTGCTATAGCCAACTGCGGAATGAACTTCAATAGGACAAGCTATACCATCTATGTGAAAGGTACTGTCAACTGTTCAGGCGACCTCTATCTTGCTGGCGGCACTAAGCTCTACCTCACCAGAGGTTCAAAACTTGTATTGCCTGGCGGAGACTATTCTTTCGGTCAGTATAACGTTCAGGTGATCGTTGCCGAAGGTGCCGAACTTGTGTGCAATGGTCGATTGCAGTTCAGTCAATCCGTGCTTTACAACAATGGTACTGTGACTGCCAATTCTCTTGAGGCTGCCGTAACCGGAAAGATTTACAACAGTGGCAAACTGAAGATTAACAATACCTTGAGCGTAGAAAACAACAATGCTGAAATTGTAAACGATGGTGAAATAGAGACAGTACGACTGGATGTAAACGGTTCAGGACACTTCTTGAATGGCGGTAAGGTGACTGTGAGCGAAGACGCCACTGTTAATAGCAATAACAACTCTTGGGTGAACAACGGTACCTTCCACTGTAAGAACTTCCTCTACAATGGTGGCGGCAGCTGGAATGTCATCAACAACTGCAAACTGATTTGCGACGAGCAGTTCTATCTCGGTATCGGTCAGGGCCAGGGCGAGTTCAAACTGGACGGCAGCATCGAGTGTAAGAACTTCTTCCACGGAATTGGATATGTCAAGATGACTGGCAACTCTATCATCAAGGTTGCAGAGACGCTCACCTGTCAGGCTGATGCCGACGGTGCCTACTGCGGTTTCTACGGTCCTGAGAGCGCCGACAACGGTTATGCTGTTATCCAGGCCAAGAAGATTACTGCCACTAACCTCAATCAGCGTCGTTCTATCACCTATCGCAACTACCTTATCGTAGCTACTGACGACCACTGGGCACAGTGCGATAAGAGCGATGGCAACTATCCCCACTGGGATCAGGGCGACAATGTGAAGATGGCCAAGAGCAAGGACAATGTAGGCGTAACCATTGAGCCTACCGACTGTAACGCAGGCCTGACTGGCAATGCCGGTGGAAATGCTGGTGGTAACGGCGGTAATGCAGGTGGAAACGGTGGCGGTATCGTTATCGAAGAGCCTACAATGTACTACTACTATGCATTTGAGGACTTAGGTACAACCGACGACTTCGACTTCAACGACGTAGTGGTTCGTGTTTCTGCTCCTGTCAACGGTGTCTCTTCTGTAGAGATTGTAGCTGCCGGTGGTACTATGGAGACCTATGTTACCTATGGTGAGGGTGAGAATCCTACCCGCATCGGTTCTGAGGTACATGCCGCCATGGGTGTTAATTCAGAAAAGATTATGGTGAACACCACCAGTGTAAATACCGACAAGTTTGCTGTACTTGGTACTATCCAGGTAGCTGCCGATGCCGATTTGACCAGTCTGCCCCTTGGCATTCAGGTGAAAGGCAGTAACGACCAGACCGTAAAGGTGGTCCGCAGCGTGGAGAACATCGGTCGTGCTCCATTGGTAATCGTAGTAAACGGTAACGAACAGGGTAAGTGGTACTGGGCTACCGAGCGCACCAACATCACTGCTGCCTACCAGAACTTCGGTGCCTGGGGTGCAAATGCCAGCACCAACGCTGACTGGTACAAGAATGCCGCCCAGGGCATGACAATTGAGTATTAAACATATTCCGACATATAATAATGGCCAGGTTCCTTTAAGAATCTGGCCATTATTATTTTAAGAAGTTAAGCCGATAGTTTTGTAGTCCTACCATTTCATCTTCACTTCCTTGGTAAATCCGCGGCGGTCGCGTACTATAATCGTATAGACATGGCCTAACAACGGACGGAAAGCAATATAGTCGGCAAAGGAGCGGATAGGCCGCTCGTCGGCTTTCAGAATAATATCGCCTTCACGAAGTCCGGCTTTGTAGGGTTCACTCTGTTCCCAAACCAAGCCAACAACGGGGCGTCCGTTCTCGTTGACTATTGCTTTCTGCAACTGCTCATTGTCCACCATTATGCGGTTTTCATTCTCAAAGGGCTGAAAGGTAATCCGCTTCTTACGGGGATTGAAGGTCACAGCCCCGTATTCCAGAAGTCTTGCTCCCAGATGCGAACCGCCCTGAGTGGTGATGGTATGCAGATTTCCAAACGAATAACTGCCTAAACAGAGGCTGTCTAAGCGCAGAAAGACAACCTCGCCAAGAGGTTCGGTACCTTGTAGTCCGATGGCATGCCGTCCAATGGAGCGGCCCTCTATCTGCAGCGGGTTTTGAAGCTTGCAGGCTTTCTCGCCTTTGTCAAAACTCCGTTTGTTCATGGAATAAAGATGCCTGCTGCCCGTATCGAACAACGCCCTTTCAGTATAGCCCTTGAACGGTTTCACGTTGATATAAGGCACATGATAGTCCAGTTTATATTTCACTACATGCCCGTTTTCCTTGGCAAAGAGTTTCTTCCTATCGGTAAGGATAAGCAGATTGTTCTGCACGTCAATCTTCATGTGAAGGCCCTTGCAAACTATATCAAAACCCAATATGCCATCAATTCCCCTGCGCTGAACGGCCCGGTGCTGAACCGTAGCCTGACAGCCTGTAAGTGTGAGCGTACCAAGCGTCAGCGGAGGCAGGACGACCAACTGCACAGTATCTTTCTTACCAATAGCATCGCGCGACACGATAGTCCCTGCCGGCTGGCATCCTTCAAACAACTGGTCGTCATAGACCACCGCATGTCCGGCGCCGGTATCAAGCAGGAAACGATACGTTTTCCCGTTCATCTCTACGGGCACCAGCACCTGATGATGACGATACTCAATGGTAATGGTGTCCACGAAGTCTCTTTTCGACAACTGGAAATTCAGGTTATACCCTACATCTGTCTTGGCATAGCCAAAGGTTATAAAAAATAATAAAGAACAGGTTAGTATTAATTTTCGGCTCATATCGCAATAACGACTATGGCTATTATATTTATAGCGATCGCAACAACGCTCATGCTATTCTATCTTATGATAGTAGCGCAGGGGTTCTTTCCTTAGCTGTGGATGCAGGATTCCGATGAAATCTTGCAAAAGTAGATCGGGACGGAACGGAGTTTCCTCATAGAACATCGAAGTGAGCACATTACATCCGTACACATTTCCCTCACGAAGAGGACGCAACTGACTGTATCCTTTCTGCTCTTTCTCCAACAGCGCTTTCGTCATTGGCTGGTCACTGTCGTAACGGAACAGCCAAACATCAGCCTCGCCACATTTCTCCAGCACCGTTTCAAAGGGCAACGGCAGTGAGCCGCTCCGATCATCATTAGCAAAAGGATAGCAGCATTTTGCATCCTGCAGCATTCTGCCAATGGTAGAATTGCCACCGGGCATATACCACACCGAGCCCGTCTGCTTATCCATCATCACCGTCAGACTGTCGGGCATGGTGGCAGCCATGGCTTTGAGTGCGTGATAACTGCTATCTACAACGGCAAACAGCGAGTCGGCCACACGCTCTTTTCCATAGAGCATACCATAGAAGCGCATCCACTCGGCACGCGCCAATGGCGATTGTTCCATATATTCGGCACACTCAATCAGCGGAACCTCTATATCCTCCATACGGCCGTAACCACCGGAATTTTCGAAAGGGGATAACAGAATGGCATCCGCTTCGGTATCAATAATCCGCTCTACCACTGGAGACATTCCATCGCCACAGTCTATAATCCTTCCGTTCCTTACACCTTCTTGTATACAAGGAACCTTCATATATTTCAGGTCGGCCACTCCAGACACCTGATTCTGTGCACCCAGTTCTGCCAGAAGAGCGGCATGCATACTGGTGAACACCACAGAGCGCTGCAGGGGTACGCGCACTATTGTAGCCCCATGCTCAGTGTGATGCGGCGCCACATCGTCATACGGAATCAGCTGATACCGATGCAACACCTTTCCCTCCTTCCACGGGTTTTTGATGGTCACCAGCCGGTAACCATCATATTGCTCAACAACAATGAGCTGTGAATACTTGAAAGAAACGGTGTCGCCCGTCTCTGCACGACCATTCCATCGATAGCCGTTACACGAGAGGAGCGACACCGCAATATAAAAAAGTATAAGGATTTTCTTCATTTATTTCTCATATCTGAGATTGTCGATACAGATATAAGCAGGAGTATTCAAACCATTATCACCAGTATCAGAACCAGTGAAAGTGAACTTAACGTACTTCACGCCCTTCAGTTTTGAAAGGTCTGCCTGTTTCCAAGTATCAACATATTTTCCGTTGCTGGCCAGATCAATCTTCACTGTACCGACAAGTGTACTATCTGAGCTATATCCTTCAACTGTGCAATTAAGATAGTCTTTTTCATCGAACTTCTTTGCATAGTCGTCACCATTCAGTATTGAATTCACCACATAAGCCGAATTAGTATAGGCCATGTCAGCGAGTGTCACGGCACGATCAAAAACAATAGATTCGCCGTATGTCTGAACCACGCAGAACTTATCTCCCCCAAAGGCCTTTCCGACGATATTGTTATATTGATCGGGTGTCCGTGTATTTGGGCTAAAGGTTGTCTCTTTACGCTGAGAGATAGCATAGCCAAACCAGTAGTCAAAATCACCATAAGGCGATGAATACTCATTGTAAGTAGTGTTAAAGGTAGCACCTTCCTCTTTGTAGGTATTCAAATAAGTTGTGGTTATTCCCCCCAAGTCGTCTTCAATCGGTTCCAGGCTTTCTCCTGATGCTGTACCACACCAGAAACCCTGTCCATTCAGTGTCTGATTCTCAAAGCCGATAGTCACCAGTTCTGGTGTAACTTCTTTGCCGTCTTCCGGACCATTGTCGTCGTCATCATCACCACAAGAAACGAAAGCCATTGGAGTAGCTACAATTGCGATAGCCATCATCCACTTAAAAAGATTCTTCTTCATTTTAGAATACTTGTTTTTTAAAGAATTGTTTGCAAAGATATAAATACTTTTTTATATTATAATTAAAAATTAAAAAAAATCAACTTATCGCACTAAATGCAGGTCTTCTGCACCAGTTATTTCGGTAGATGTTTCGCCTATCCACCCGCATTGCTGCAACTGTGCCGAGTAAACGCGGATAAAGTCGGCATGCGTCAGCTGCACCGCATTGCGACTTGCATCGACCGCCCAACTGATATCGAAACTACATCCGTTTCTGTCCCGGTTTGGCACATTATCGGCATAGCCATAGCGAAAAGCATCGAGGGTCCAGATGGCCGAACTGCCTGAATTGACAAGGGTGGCATTGGGTGGCAATAGGGTTCCTTTGAAAGTCAGCTCATTGCCCAGCCAGAGGGGGAAATACTCCTGCTGATGATAGGTGTTGCGACTCACCGTTCCTGTCTTTCCGTACTTATCGGTCCAGGGTACCGACTGCATGGGTTGTTTCTGATAGGTCAGCTCGTAGTCATAGACCACCTTGCCAAGGCTGTCCACATCGGCCGACCCGCTCAGCTCGTACCACTCATCATCGGGCAGTCCGTTGCCGTTAGTGTCCTGACTTACCATGACGATGCCCGGTTCACTATTGCCGGTATGGGCATTGCCCCAAATGGCAAAATCAGCTTCACCTTCTATATTCTGCAACGGATGGTCGAAATGGAAAGTGATATAACCGCCCCAACTACCCAAGGTGACGAGTCCGCCCTTTCTATTGGCCAGACTCTCCGTACATTTTGCTGCCATCGATGCGGGCGTATCCTCGGCAGTGGCCTGTGGCAGTTCGTTCACAAACTGTCCGGGCGCTGGTACATACTCATCGACAGCTTTGATATAGCGAGAGTCGAAAGGAGGCTCATGCTCTGTTGTGTCGGCAGGAGCTGCTCCTATCTCTTTGGGCAGAAACACACCGTGACCGGGAATATCGCCGGTTGATGCACGCCACTGATAGTTACCATCGGCATCAAAGCAATAGAGCCAGCCATTGCTCACATAGTTGGTAGCATCCATCACATAGATATGGCCCGTTTCAGGATGAACCATCATGCCATAAGGAGTCTCGATAGAATAGTCGGCAGAAGGTTTCAACAGTTGGCGGCTTACAATCTGATGTGTTTTGATATCGATGACACCCGTTTCCATGTGTCCGTTGGAAGTAGCCAGATAACAGAGCGAATCGCCACGGAAAGCGAGGTCGCTAACGGGCAGGTCGATCGTTGCGCCCACCGTGTTTCCATTCAGGAGATAGAGTTGCGACGAGGTGTTGTTTTCTCCTTCTGAGCCACGACTTGTCACCCATACCTGTCCGTAACGGTCGGCCCGCAGACGAAACAGATTGGGAGCCACCTCTACCTGTCGTTCTACGATAAAGCTATTCAAGTCGATCACACTCACACGGCAATCATAGCCCAACCCCTGCATGGCGTTGTAGCCACCGCTGTTGGCCACATAGAGTTTGTTGCCCACTACCGCCATTTCTTCCGGTTGATAGCCTACGCCTACGCGGCCTTCCACTTTCAGCGTGAGGGTGTCTATCTTATACACACTACCCGTTACAGAAGTGCCGCCCACGGCTCCCACATAGCTCGACACATAGGCATAGCCCTCATGAAAAGCCAGATAGCGGCAGTTAGGCACATCGACATGACCTATAGAACGGGCTGTTCCCGCCTCGCACACCTCCACCTTGTTCGAACAGTTGACCACCAGCCACAGGCGCGTGCCATAGATTTTCGCATCGTTGCCCACATCGCCCAACTCCTTCACCTGTTGTGGATTGCGCGAAGGAAAAATATTCTGATGGTACTTTCCTGTTTGGAAGTCCAGAAAGTCGAGTGTAGCCTTGTTCGACCCCATATTCCCCTCACAGAGCACATAGAGTCCGGCATAGTCAGAGCCTACCGCCCCTCCCGTATCCATAACGGTGGGCATCACCACATCGTCATCGGTACGACAGGCAGTAAGCAAAAACAGGCAACAAAGCCCCACAAAAAAATTATATTTCACAAAACTAATCATACCTCTCAATTCTCACCTCTCATCTCTCACCTCTCATCTCTCACCTCTCAAAACCTCACCTCCACCCCAACACTGAAGTTTCTCCCCGGCATGGGATAGTTAGCTATCACGTCATACTGCTGGTCCAGCAGGTTGTTCACTTCAGCCAATGCCTTCATCTCACAGCCCATCAACTTGAACCGATACGAGGCTGAGAAGTCGCTGGTGTACCACGGTTGCATATAGTTATAGTCGTTGTTCACCTGAGCGTTCCAGCGTTCGCCGGTATAGAGGAAACTGTAGTTCAGCGACAGCCGTTGCCAGTCCACCCCAACGATGAGCGAGCCCGAATGCCGGGGGATGTAGGGAATCTGATGACGGTAGAATGGTCGTGACGGATTGGTTATGTCAATAGCCTTCTGGTAAGTATATTGCGCACGGACGGTTGTGGTGACGTTGCGGAAAACAGTACCCGACAGCGATCCCACCACATCAAGGCCACGTATGTCCACCTCGCCCAGGTTGAGCATGGTCCAGCGGAACTGCTGTCCTTTAGGATAAGCAATAATCTTATCCTCCACCTTATTATAATAAAAATCGGCCTGAAGAGAGAGAGCCGTTGCCTTCAGGTGCTTGTTCAACAAGAAACCGAAGTCAAACTGTGTGGCCCGTTCAGGTTTCAGGTTGGCACTGCCTATCTCGGTGTAGTAAAGGTCATTGAAAGTGGGCATACGGAAACTTTGCTTCACGTATGCCCGTAACGACAGCCACTTGCCCTTAAAAGGATAGAGGTTGGCAAACAGAGCGGGCGTCAGTTGGCTGTCCTTCTTCTTCGATGTGTTTCGGTAGGTATTGTCGATTATATAGTTTCCCACTACGGAGGCCTGCACCTTCAGTTGACGATAGTCGAAGGCTGTGGCCACTGACAGTATATGGTTCCAACGCGTTGGATAGGCAAAGTTATAGGCATCTGCATTCAGTTTGTTCCAGCGCAGGTCGTAGCTCATTGAGGCGCTCCATCCCGGGAGCAGTTCCACCACATTGGCCGTCGAGAGGTACAGTTCCTGCTGACGATAGGTATTGTCAACGGGCAGCACCGTGGTGTCACGGTTTTGGTAGTGAGTCTGATAGAAGGCATACTTGGCCAGCCACCGGGTGCTGAACTTCTCGCCAAACGACTTTTGCCACGAGGCCTGATAGAAAGTGTTCAGATCCTGTTGCCGCTCACCCCTACTCCACACATTATTCACGATAGCGCCAGGAATGCCTCGGGCGGAGTTATAGAGATAGGCTTTCGCCTGCCACTGTCCCTGTTCGAGTATGCCGTGCAGGTTCAGTTCCAGTCGCTCGGCATGGATATCACCGTTCTGTCGTGTGGCGGTAGTGTCCCAGGCTGTAGTGCCATCCAGGTTCTTCCGGCGATAGCGGAACCTGTACTTTCCGCTGGCCGTCATCACCTCGGCATTGGTGCTCAGGCTCAAGTCATCGGACAGTCGCTCTTCCCATAGCAGTGAGGTACGCAGCAGGTCGCTGGCTCCGTATTTTGCGCGTACCTTCAGATGGGTGCGTTCGCCCACCTTGAACCGAGGCATGCGGGTGCGCATATAGACCGACGAGGCCGAAGCGAAATCGCTGGCAGCCTGAAAGATGGCACTCTTCTGACCGTTGTAGAGGGTAACCTCTTCGATATTATCGAGCGAGAACTGCCCCAGGTCTATCTGACCATTCTGGGCATTGCCCAACACGATACCGTCATAGCTCACTGCCAGATGGTTGGTACCCATGGAGCGCACATCGACCGTCTTCACACCGCCCACGCCACCATAGTCTTTCAGTTGCACGCCCGAGAAATAGCGCATGGCATCGGCCACCGACAGGGCTGAAAGGCGTTCCAGTTCCTCTCCTTTGAGTTGCTGAGAGGGTATAACCTCACGGAAGGTCAGTTTCGACAGCACCACCACCTCGCCAACATGCTGAAGCGAGTCCATGTGCCGACGAACGGTAGGTTTGACCGTATGCTTCACTGGTACGGCATCTGACTGCTGCGATCGGGTCGCAACAAAGGGAACAGCACACAGTAATAGCAAAAGCAGCCTATAGGTCATGCTTCGATTTCCTTCTTCGGTTTTCTTTTCGTTTCAATTCTTTCCCATACGCTCTAACCCTGGAGAAGCGTAAGGATTCTTGTATCATGGCAGGTCTTCTGACTTTGTCGCCCAATGCAAATGTCTTCCCGAAAAAACTCAGTGACTTCGTTACTTGCACCGTGAAAAAGACGACTCACAGCTGCCGGACAGTCGGGGATTCTCACCCCATTCCCTATTAATTAACATCCGTCAAACCATGAATAATTGCTGCAAAAGTAGGCATAAATTATGTAATAGCAAAATAAAAAGTAAAATAAATTTTGGCCATTATTTATCGAATTTTGGCCAAAATTTTAAAAATAATGGCCAAAATTCTGTAAGTATTTCGTATCTTTGCCGAACAGAACACTAAATACTATATAGTAATAGAATACTAACGCAACACCAATGGATACCATTCAGAATCTTGATGAAATGATTGGCCGCCTTATTGCGAAAGGTGGCAAGAAACGTATAGGAGTCATCTGTCCGCGCGACGAGTCAACCCGTAAGGCCGTTGAAGAGGCCACCTCGGCTACCGGTTTTGCCGAGGCCGTTGTATTCGACAACGATGATGTGCTGGTGGCAGCCCAACAGGCCGTAGCCGCTGCACGCGAGGGAAAGGTTGACGTGCTGATGAAAGGCGCCCTCAACACCGACGACCTGCTGCGTGCCGTACTGAACAAGGAGACGGGCATTCTGCCTAAAGGACGTGTGCTGACCCACCTTACCTGCGCCCAGATTCCCAGTTACGACAAGCTGGTGTTCTGTAGCGATGTGGCAGTGATTCCCTACCCCACGGCCGAACAGCGCGAAGAGCAGTTGAAATACCTGTTACAGCTGATGCGCTCGATGGGTGTTGAGGAACCGCGTGTGGGCCTCATCAACTGTACGGAAAAGGTGAACGAGAAGCATTTCCCCGTCACCGTAGAATATCGCCAACTGGTAGAGAAGGCCGCTACAGGAGTATTCGGCCCCTGCATCGTTGACGGTCCGCTCGATCTGAAAACCTGCTTCTCGCCAGAAGCGCTTCATAAAAAAGGTATCAACTCGCCTCTTGAGGGTAGAGCCGATGCCATTATCTTCCCCGACATTCAGGCTGGCAACGTGTTCTACAAGACTATCACCTGCTTTATTCCCGGCGTGGAGACAGCCGCAGTACTGGCTGGCACTCAGGTGCCCGTGGTATTGCCCTCACGCGGCGATAGTCCGAAGAACAAACTCTACTCACTGGCACTGGCCTGCTCACTCTCAGGTACCGAACTATAAGGGAAGAAATCTCAGTCTATGCTCATATTAGCAATTAATCCCGGCTCTACATCGACCAAGATGGCCGTGTATGAGGACGAGAAGCCCATTGTACTGCGCAACATCTCGCATTCGCAGGAGGAACTGGCACAGTTTGATGATGTCATTGAACAGCACGACTTCCGCAAACAGTTGGTGCTCGACGAACTACAGCGGGTGGGAGTGCCACTGAATTTTGATGCGGTGATAGGACGCGGCGGACTGGTAAAGCCGATTGCCGGCGGTGTGTATGAAATCAATGATGACATGTTGCAGGACACCTATAGCGGTATTGCCATGCACAACCATGCCTGCAACCTGGGTTGTCTCATTGCTCACGACATTGCCTCACAGATTCCCGGATGCCGCTCGTTCATTGCCGACCCTGGCGTGGTGGACGAACTGAACGACTATGCCCGCATCAGCGGTTCGCCACTCATGGGACGCATCTGTATCTGGCATGCCCTGAACCAGCGCGCCATAGCCCGTCGCTATGCTGCTGGTATCGGCAAACGCTATGAGGACCTGAACCTCATTATCTGTCACATGGGCGGAGGTATTTCTGTGGCTGCCCATGAGCACGGAAAGGCTGTCGATGCCAACAACGCCCTCGACGGTGAGGGGCCTTTCTCGCCGGAACGTGCCGGCAGTCTGCCTGCCGTTGACTTGATACGTCTCTGTTTCAGTGGTAAATATACGGAGAAACAACTGTTGAAACGTATTGCCGGAAAGGCCGGACTGAACGCTCACCTGGGAACGGCCGATGTGCGCGAGGTAGAACGACGCATAGCCGATGGCGACACCCATGCCGAACTGATTCTGAATGCAATGATCTATCATGTGGCAAAGAATATTGCCGCGCTGGGCGCCGTGCTCTGCGGAAAGATTGATGCCATCCTGCTCACAGGAGGACTGGCCCGTTCAGAGTATGTCATCAGCCGACTGCGCAAGCGTATTGACTTTCTCGGTCCTGTTTATTGTTTCCCCGGCGAAGACGAGATGGAGGCACTGGCACTGAACGCACTCGCCGTACTCCGCGGTCAGCGGGAAGTGAAGGTGTATGATTAAAAAGCCTCCCCCTGGCCCCCTCCGAGAGAGGGGGAACTAACCCGACTGTGGGGATATACCTATGAATATAAATAAAAACTACATAACTATGAGAAGAAACTATTGGTTATTACTTGCCTTGTTACCCACCTTCTTGTGGGCACAGGAACAAAAAGAGATATTTATCTATTCCCCTAATCCGAGTGCCGGTTTGCATGTGGCAGAGAACACGTCCAATGGATGGACCGACTTGGGACAGCTCTGCTCCAGCGACTACGGCACATGGGGCGCAGAGAAGAAAATGCATGCTCCTTCCGTTTGCCGTGCCAACGACGGCACCTGGCGACTGGTGTTTCAGGTGAACGACCGCTCACCAGTATTTGCTGCCGCCTACAGCCGCAACCTCATCACCTGGCGCCCACAGGACTACCCCGTCATGAGCACACGCCACTGCAAAGAACCGGTGATCTTTGAGAACCCGGTGAACGGCTCTTTCGATATCTATTATAAGTCGTCGGAAGGCAAGCGCTTTGTCTCCGCTTCGGCCGACTTCCGCCATTTCTCGAAAGATGAGTCAAGCATGATAGACGATGCTGCCTGGACACGCGACACCGCCACCATTGGCGGACAGCTCATGGAAGGCAATCAGTTCACGGTAAGCAATGATTTCTTGACAGCTATCCGCAACCATTTCCAGATGCTGCGCGAAGATGCCCGTCTTTCTTCGGAGCGCATGCACAACGATGCCAAGACGCTCGCCTGGCTGAAAGAGCCGCTGACGGCCACCCTCACCGTGGAACCAAACCGCCAGAAGACTATCAGCGACAAGCTGGTGGGCATTTTCTTTGAAGATATCAGCTATGCTGCCGACGGCGGCCTGTATGCCGAACTGGTGCAGAACCGCGACTTCGAATACAACCGTCGCGACCGTCGTGAATGGCATGCTACTACTGCCTGGCATTCGTCGGCCGCTATTCGCATAGCCACCGAGAAACCGCTCAGCAAGAATAATCCCCACTATGCCATCGTCACTTCCGACTCGCTATGGAACGAGGGATGGGACGGAATAGCCGTTGAAAAGGGAAAGAAATATGATTTTTCTATGTTCGTCTGTGGTCAGAAGCAGTTCATCGTGATGCTGACCGCCAACGACGGAACCGTACTGGCAAAGGCTAAAGTGAAGAGTAAGAGCAACCAATGGCAACAGGTAAACGTGGTGCTGAAGGCAAAAGCCTCATGCGAAAAGGCTCGCCTGCTTCTTCTGCCACAAGGTAAGGAAGAGGCTGCCATCGACATGGTATCGCTCTTCCCACAAGAAACTTTCATGGGACGGAAGAACGGACTGCGCAAAGACCTGGCAGAAACCATTGCCCGACTGAAACCGAAGTTTGTTCGTTTCCCTGGCGGATGCATGAGCCACGGACAAGGACTGGACAATATCTACCACTGGAACGAGACGGTGGGACCGCTGCAAGACCGCAAGCCCGACATGAATATCTGGAACTATCACCAGACACGCGGACTGGGCTTCTACGAGTATTTCCAGTTCTGTGAGGATATCGGTGCCGAACCTCTGCCTGTATTGGCAGCTGGCGTGCCCTGTCAGAACTCGGCCAACAACGCTCAAGGACTGGGCGGACAGCAGGGCGGTATTCCGATGGAGGACATGCCGGCCTATATCGAAGAGCTCTGCAACCTTATTGAATGGGCCAACGGCGATCCTGCCACTTCGAAATGGGCAAAGATGCGTGCCGACGCCGGTCATCCGGCACCGTTCAACCTGAAATACTTAGGTATAGGCAACGAGGACATCATCTCAACGGTATTTGAAGAGCGCTACGAGATGATTTGTCGTGGGGTGCTGGCAAAATATCCTAATATAAAGATATGTGGAACGGTGGGTCCTTTCCATACTCCTTCAGCCGACTATATCGAAGGATGGGACTTTGCCCGCAAGAACCCCACTCTGCAGTATATGGTCGATGAGCACTACTATGAATCGACAGGATGGTTTCTGAACCACCGCAACTACTACGACAACTATCCCCGCAACGGCGTGAAGGTATATTTGGGCGAGTGGGCTGCTTCTACCCACGTGAAGCGCCCCTGCATTGAATCGGCGCTGGCCGAAGCACTCTATATGACCGATCTGGAGCGCAATGCCGATGTGGTGGTGATGAGTTCGTATGCGCCCATGCTGGCCAAGGACGGTCATCACAACTGGAACCCCGACATGATTTACTTCTCGAACACGGAAGTGCGCCCCACCCCTGCCTACGAGGTGCAACGACTGTTCGGCAACTACAGTGGCGACCGGTATATCAGTTCAGAGTTCACTGTTCAGAGTTCAGAGTTGGCTGCACAGGGGGCTCCCAAGGACTGCAACATCGCCAACCGTCTCGGTGCCTCAGTGGTGAAGGACTCAAAGACGGGCAAGACCTTCGTGAAGTTAGTGAATGCCCTGCCCGTAGAAGTGCGCCTCAACGTGAAAGGCCTCAACCTCACAGGTGCCCACGGCGAAACCTTCAGTGGAAAGCCCGAAGACCAGCACCTGCAGTGCCAGCCCCTCACCATCGGCAACGAGGTAACCCTGCCCCCCTACTCTTTCTTGGCAGTAGAACTATAGGAACACTATAGATACTATAGGAACTATAGGAACTATAGGAACTATAGATACTATAACCACTATAGGAACTATAGATACTATAGAAACTATCCCCGTTCTATTGCCAAGAAACAGAATAGCTCTTTGACTTCAACAGTAAATTGGCTGAAATGAATTATAGCTATAATTTTCACGATTATAGCTACAATTTTGAAAATTATAGCTATAATTTATTTTCATCAAATATATCCTGGCCTCCAAAAACACGTTCTTCCACCACCAATAGAGCGTGTTTAATCATTAAAGAAAACAACAAAACCAAGGTGGCATCCTATTCCCATGGTTCGAACTGCAATTCCAGTTCGAGCCATTCTTGTTTAGGCGAGTCTATAGGCGAGTCATCCTGTTCATCGGCAGCAGAACGGCTAACGCCAAGGCCAATGAGGCGAATGGGATGCTGTTCGTCGAAAGGAACCTGACTAAGCAATTGCTTAGCCAGCGGAAGGATATCTTCCTTGCTGCGCAACACACGGTCGGCCGTGATACTACGGGAAATCTGACGGTAAGAGGAGAAATCGCGACGAACTTCAGCAGCAGTATCTTGCTGGGATGCATCATCACGCGAGAAATCGCCTAACTTGAGTTTCAGGGTCAGTGTATGTCCTTCAAAACCACTCTTTTCCAAACGGCGGAGCAGTTCCAGTACTGTATGGTAGAGTTCGATGGTAGCAGCAGAGGGCTTGAAGATATCCTCCTCAAAAGTCTGTTCGCAACTCACTGATTTCCGTTCCCATTGTGAAACAACCGGACGCTCGTCGATGCCTCGGGCAAACTGATAGAACACATGGCCCATCTTGCCAAACTCGGATACGAGATGCTGTTCGGAAGTCATGCGAAGGTCATAGCCTGTAAAAATTCCCATTCGGTGCATGTGCTCGGCCGTTTTGCGCCCCACTCCCCAGATACGGTTCACGTGCAGATGGTCGATAAACTCCTGCGCACGGTCGGGATGAACAACGGTCAGTCCGTTGGGCTTTCGCCAGTCGCTGGCTATCTTGGCCAGGAACTTACAGTAGCTCACGCCGGCAGAGGCCGTGAGCTGGGTAGTGTCGAGGATGCGCTGCTTAATCTCACGAGCAATATCAACGGCCAAAGTGATGCCTTTCTTGTTTTCAGTAACATCCAAAAAAGCCTCATCGAGCGACAAAGGCTCGATGAGGTCGGTATAGTCGTGCATGATTTCACGAATCTGCATCGACACTTCTTTGTAAGCTTCGAAACGAGGATGAACAATGACCAGTTGCGGACAAAGGCGTTTGGCCATCTGAATGCTCTGAGCAGAATGAACGCCATAGCGTCGGGCTTCATAGCTGGCTGTTGACACAACACCACGCGGTCCGTCATGGCCCACGGCGACAGGAAGTCCGCGCAAGGAGGGGTTATCCCGCTGCTCAACGGCAGCAAAGAACTGATCCATATCGACGTGAATGATGCGACGCATCCTATCCCCCTTTAAGAAACTAATTGTTTATCAATGTCAATCAGTTGGTGGGCGTTACAGGCTTGATACGACCATCTTTCTCGAACTCCATAGGGTCGATACAAACCTCGCGATGGAAACCAGGGCCATCCTTCCGATCCATATAGGCGGGATTGATACGGTGGTAAACGACATACCACTTGTCCTTGCCGGGAACCTGAAGCACAGAATTGTGGGCTGTGCCATAGATTTTCTGATCAGGACGCTGCTGAAGAATGACGGGCTCCTTAGCCACTTCGATAGGACCGAGTGGCGATTTTGCTGTACCATAAGCCACATGATAGTTGGGCGAACCAGTATCATCGACACTCCACAGGAAATAGTAGATACCCTTACGCTTGAACACATAGGGGGCCTCACGATAGGCATAGTCTTTCAGAGTGCCGCCTTTTGGAGTCATCACCGTGATGGTTGACTCATCGATAGAGGTCATATCATCGTTCAGTTTGGCACCGGCCATATAGCCATTGCCCCAATAGAGATAGCTTTGTCCGTCTTCATCGGTGAACACATCAACATCAATCTGCTGACCGCCACGCACACCGTCGGGCAGTTTATCGACAATGGGACGACCGAAATCGACAAATGGTCCGGTAGGGCTGTCGCTCACGGCTACGCCAATAGCCTTGCGCTCGCCTTGGTCGCCACTATAATAGAAATAGAACTTACCGTTCTTCTGCTCGATAGCAGGAGCCCAGGCATTGCCGCGCGCCCATTTGGTATCTTTCTTCAAATCGAGGATAATACCTTCATAGCGCCAGTTCTTCAGATTCTTTGACGAATAGCAGGTGAAATAATAACCACCCCAGCCAGGAGCGCCGTCGGTGGTAGAATAGATGTAGTAACGGCCGTTGGCAGCAATCACATCGGGATCGGCATGCATTTCGGGCAGGATGGGATTCTTCTGTGCAGCCACACTGATGCTTGTCAGTGCCAGCAGCGATAGTAAATAATGCTTGATCATAGTTTATAGTTATTAATACATTCTATGTTAGTAAAAATAGTATTGTCAGGAACAAAGAGGCCACTCTTTAATAGACCATTCCCGTTGAAGGATAGAGGAACCAATCGAGTGAAGTGTTGTGATTGGCTACCCACTGACCGAAGGAATGACCATAGTCCATATAGGCACCGGTAAGGATTCCGTCTTTATAATATCCGATGTTGATTTCTTCTTGCGGATAGCGGAACGAGCCGTTGGGTATTTTCAAAGCCCAAGTCATCGGGGTGCTGTTGGCTGTTTCAGAAGAGCCCTGATCATGCAGTATCTGTGCTGCCTTATAATTGAAGGTATGCACTTCCCAACGCCCTGAATTGAAGTCCTTCATGATGAAGGGGTCTAAATCCTCGAGAGTGAACTCGAGCACAGGCTTGCTCTTGAGTTTGATAACATAAGTGAGTGATTTCGGAGCAGCCTGTATAGAGGACGTGCCATTCACCACCTGAGATGTGTTGTAGTAACGGCGAATAGTCACAAAACTACCATCCGTCTCTTTGTTGATAGTAGGATACATGGCATAGTGGGCATCCTCGAAAAGATTCAGCACAGCCTCACCGTTCAGGCCCTCCAGCAGCAAATCGCTCTTTTCAATGAAAACGCGTTGAAGACTGTAGTTGGGATCAAACACACGCCCTTCTTCAGTGGTAACGCTCTCAATATCATCGTAATTGAAAGTTGTCAACCGTATGGCAGCTGCCACCTGACGCAAAGTGCCGATAGCCGCAAGAGAGATGCGAAGACGAATTTCATTATCGGCCTGTGCAGGGAGTTTCTGAATGCGCAGTACGATATCGTTGAAATCGTTGTCTCCCGGCTCAGGATAGGTGTCTTCATAGCAGTAGGTATAGGTCTGATAGGTCACATCAGGCGTTTCCTTATACGACAGCACATCAGTCGAGAAATCAACATTTTTCTGCCCTACTGCAAATTTCCTCAACAACCAACGACCGTCGGAAGTTTCAAGAGCCGCATAGACCTCCTTCATATACGTAGGGGTATTATACAGCAAGAGCATGGACTGACCCTTGGCACACTGCTTCTCTGAGAGAATCTCTACATTCTTCTCAGTATAAGGGTTTCCGTTCAGTACCATCACTCTTTTCACAGTATCTGCATCAACGGCATTGGCCGTAATAGTAGATACATGACTTGAGGTGAGATTCCAATTTTGGTTAGGATCAATATCACTAAAGGCCGAAGCCTCATTAATAATCTGATTATAGGCTTCAGGGTCAAACATATCTCGCTTGCAGGCAGAGAATAACAAGCCTGCGAACACGAATAGACATAAACTCTGACGAAGCAATTTCATGTTTCAGTGTTTAGTGATTATCGGTTGCAAAATTAAGAAAAAAATATCAATTGCCCTCAGATTGATACTTTTTTGTGCAGCAAATTTGGCTTTTTACACGTTTCATCGTATCTTTGCACTTGCTTAAGCATATCTTCGCATCTTTGCACATACTATGGTATTAAATTACATTTGGATTGCATTTTTCATCATTGCTTTTGTTGTGGCTTTGGTGAAACTGATTTTTTGGGGCGATTTCGATGTCTTCCCCGCCATGATGGATTCAACATTCGCATCGTCAAAGACCGCTTTTGAAATATCATTGGGACTAACCGGTGTACTCTCACTATGGTTAGGCATCATGAAGATAGGCGAGAAAGGCGGACTGGTCAATGCCTTGTCGAAATTGCTCAGTCCCATCTTCGTAAAACTCTTTCCCGACATTCCTAAAGGTCATCCCGTGACAGGCAGTATCTTCATGAATATTGCTGCCAATATGCTGGGATTGGACAATGCTGCCACACCTTTAGGACTGAAAGCCATGGACCAGTTGCAAGAACTGAACACGAAGAAAGACACGGCCACCAATCCCATGATTATGTTCCTGGTATTGAACACCAGCGGACTGACCCTCATTCCGGTTTCAATCATGGTGTATCGCGCACAGATGGGAGCCGCCCAACCTACTGATATTTTCATTCCCATCCTGCTGGCCACCTTCTTCTCTACCCTGACAGGTATCATCGTCACTTCACTCTATCAGCGCATTAACCTGCTGAACCGCACACTGCTGCTCACGCTGGGTGGTGCCTGTGCTTTGGTGGCAGGCATTATATGGGGATTCGGTCAGCTCGACTCACTGATGATGAACCGTGTGAGCACATCGGTAGCCAACATCCTGCTGATGACGATTATTGTAGGATTCATCGTGGCCGGCATGCGCAAGAAAGTGAATGTTTACGATGCTTTCATTGAAGGAGCAAAAGATGGTTTTACCACTGCAGTACGAATCATTCCCTATCTGGTGGCCATTCTCGTTGGAATTGGCGTTTTCCGTGCTTCGGGAGCGATGACGATGCTGATTGATGGCATTTCTTCGCTGGTAGATGCTTGCGGACTCGACAACCAGTTTGTGGGTGCCCTGCCTACAGCGCTGATGAAGCCATTGAGCGGCGGCGGTGCACGTGGCATGATGGTCGATGCGATGACCACCTATGGAGCCGATTCGTTTGTAGGCCGACTGAGTTGTATTTTCCAAGGCAGTACCGACACCACTTTCTATATACTGGCTGTCTATTTTGGTTCGGTAGGCATACGCTATACGCGCCATGCCGTAGCCTGCGGTTTGCTGGCCGACCTAGCGGGTATCATTGCCGCCATCATTATCTGTTATATGTTCTTCGCTTAATCGAAAACTATGTCAAAACTTTCTTCTTTAGCTAAAGACACGGCCATTTACGGATTATCGAGCATCATAGGCAGATTCCTCAACTATCTGCTGGTGCCACTTTACACGGCAAAACTGTCGGCGGCTTCCGGAGGTTATGGTGTCATCACCAATATGTATGCCTATACGGCATTGGTCATGGTGCTGCTCACCTTCGGTATGGAAACCACCTATTTCCGTTTTACGAACAAAACCCACGAAGACTCCATGCGCGTCTATTCCACCACTTTGATTAGTGTGGGTATGGTGTCGCTGGCGTTTGTGGCATTGATATTTTTATTTATAAGTCCCCTCAGCGAACTGATGGGCTATGCCGACCATCCTCAGTATGTTTGGGTGATGGCAGTCACAGTAGCTATTGATGCTTTTCTCTGTATTCCCTTTGCCTATCTGCGCCAACAGAAGAAAGCCATCAAGTTTGCCAGTCTGAAACTGTTTAACATCTTTGTAAGCATCTTCCTGAACATCATTTACTTTGCCTGGATGGACGGTAAGGACGTAGGCTACGCCTTCTATATCAACCTGTTCTGTTCGGCCATGCTGTTGGTGTGCATGTTCAAGGAGCTGACAGGTTTCCGTTGGGTACTCGACCGCGGTGTATTGAGTCGTATGCTCAACTATTCGTGGCCGATTCTCATCTTAGGTATTGCAGGCATTCTGAACCAGACAGCCGACAAGATGTTGTTTCCTTATATCTATAAGAATGCCGATATGCAGATGCAACTGGGCATCTATGGTGCCTGTGTGAAGATAGCCATGATTATGGCCATGATCACCCAGGCGTTCCGCTATGCCTACGAGCCCATTGTTTTTGCCAGTGTAAAAGACAAGGACCAGCATGAGATGTATGCCAAGGCCATGAAATACTTCATCATTTTCACCCTGCTGGCGTTTCTGCTGGTGATGGCCTATATCGACATTCTGAAATTCGTCATCGGCAGCGACTACTGGGAGGGCCTGCGTGTGGTTCCTATTGTGATGGCAGCCGAGATTATGATGGGCATTTACTTCAACCTCTCGTTCTGGTATAAAGTGATCGACAAGACCATCTGGGGAGCCATCTTCTCGGGCATCGGTTGTGCCGTACTGTTGGCCGTGAACATTCTCTTTGTGCCGCGCTATGGTTATATGGCCTGTGCATGGGGAGGTTTTGCCGGATATGGTGTAGCAATGATCACTTCCTATTTCGTGGGACAGAAATACTACCCTATCAACTACCCGTTGAAGGATATCTCTTTCTATATCTTGCTGGCAGCCATCAGCTATTTTGCCATGGACTATGTTCATGATCATTTCGCAATCTGGCTGTCGCTGAGTGTCAACACGCTGGTGGTTCTTCTCTTCCTTGCCATCATCATCCGCAAGGATTTCCCGTTGGGCTCGCTGCCTGTAGTAGGAAAATATTTCAGGAAGAAATAGAAAAGGGCATTCCAACATCATTTTAAATTTGAAATAAACATTCAACGCAATAACGAAAAGAAAACAACTAACGAGAAAAAGAAAATGAAAAAAATTCTCTTATCGCTCTCATGCCTCTTCGCCATGGGCGCCAGCGCTGACGAAGGCATGTGGACACTCTACAATTTGCCACAGGCCGTGTATGAAACCATGCAGACTGAAGGCTATCAGCTGCCCTACGACAAACTGTATAAGGCCGACGATGCCATTGTGAAGGCCGTCGTAAACTTCTCTGGCTATTGCTCAGGTGTGGTAGTAAGCCCTGACGGACTGGTATTTACCAATCACCACTGCGGTTTCGAGGCCATCCGTAGCCATTCAACCGTTGAACACGACTATATGCTGAACGGTTTCTATGCCAAGAGCTATGAAGAAGAACTCCCCAACAAGAATATGTTTGTGAGTTTTATGGTTGACCAGAAGGATGTGACCGATGAAATTGTCACTCCACGATTCAAGGAGATGAGCAAGGCCGACCGCGAGGTTTTCCTCGATTCCATCGAGAATGCGTGGTCAAAGAATGTAAAATCGGCCGATTCCACCTTGCGTCTGGAACTGAAGCCTTTCTATGAGGGCAACCGTTATTATGCTACCACCTATCGCGATTTCACCGACCTTCGCCTGGTGTTCACCATTCCAAAGTCTATGGGTAAGTTCGGTGGTGAGACCGACAACTGGATGTGGCCCCGCCAGACCTGCGACTTCTCGGTATTCCGCATCTATGCCGATCCCAAGACAAACGGTCCAGCAGAATATTCAAAGGATAATGTGCCCTATCACCCCGAGCACTGGGCTCGCGTGTCGATGGACGGTTATCAGGAAGGTTCATTCGCCATGACAATGGGCTATCCCGGTTCTACCAGTCGCTATCTGTCCAGCTATGGTATTCAGGAGCGTTATCTTCAGAATGCCATCCGCGCTCAGGTACGTGGTGTGAAACAGGAGGTGATGAAGCGTCACATGGATGCCAGCGAGGCCGTACGCATCAAGTACGACTCAAAGTATGCACAGTCCAGCAACTACTGGAAGAACTCTATCGGTATGAACAAATGTATCGATTCTATCGGTCTGATTGGTCAGAAACAGCAGTTTGAAGCACAGCTGCGCACATGGATGGACAACAGCGGTCTGTACAAGGACCAGTTGGACTTCAACAGTATGCAGTCTGTCTATGAAAAGCGTCAGGAACTGATGAAGGTTTACATGCATTTCATCGAGACTTTTTACCGTACTGACGAACTCTCTACACGCGCGCGTTTTATTCATAATGGTGCACAGCCCGAAGGAAAAGGCAAGCGCGCCCGCTACACCTTCAAGGACAACAACGAGACTTTCGATGCCGCTACCGACTGCGAGATTCTTGGCACCCTGCTGAAGAATTTCCGTGAGAAGGTGACCAACAAGGAGTATATTCCTGCTTTCTATCAGACCATCGACAAGAAATTTGGCGGCGACTGTCAGAAATATGCCGACTACCTGTACAGCAACTCTATCCTGATGAAGGGCAAGCCCATCTATCTGAACAAGAAATCGTTCAAGAAAGACCTGGGCGTACAGTTTGGTCTGGACCTCACCGAACTGATGGGCGCACTGCGCACTGAGATGGAAAAGGTGAGCGAGAATATCGATCAGCAGGAACAACTGCTCTGTGCCGCCAAACTGCGCATGGAAGAAGAACTTCCCCACTATAGCGATGCCAACTTCACCCTGCGCCTGAGCTATGGACAGGTGAAGGAATATAACATCGGCGGTCATCCCTCTGGCTATTATACTGCTGCTCCCAGCCTTCATCAGAAGATGATGCAGGGCGACAAGATAGAAGACTACATCGTTGAGCCCGAGATGAAGACGCTGATGGCCGACGCTTCCAACAAGCAGAAAGCCAATCCCTATCGCGATGCGAAGACCGGACAGATGCAGCTTTGCTTCCTGACCACCAACGATATCACTGGCGGTAACTCAGGCTCACCCATCTTCGACGGACAGAACCGTCTTATCGGTCTGGCTTTCGACGGCAACTGGGACTCACTCTCCAGCGACATCTTCTTCGATTCAAAACTGGCCCGTTGCATCGGTGTTGATATCCGCTACATGCTGTTCATGATGGACCGCTGGGGCCATGCCGACCGCTTGTTGAAAGAAATCAATGCGCAATAACGCCCTTCTGGTTTTACTGTCAGTAGCGATCATCCTACTGTTTGTGCTGTCGCTACTGACAGGTTCCATTCACATCCCCGCCGATCAGGTAGTCAACATCCTGATGGGCGGGGCTGAGAATGTAAAACCATCATGGCGTTATATTGTATTGGAGAGCCGACTGCCACAAGCCATTACCGCTATGCTCTGCGGTGGAGCACTGTCGGTGAGCGGACTGATGCTGCAAACGGCCTTCCGCAATCCGCTGGCCGATCCCAGTATTTTTGGTATCTCAAGCGGTGCCGGACTGGGCGTTGCTCTGGTCATGCTCCTTTTAGGAGGATCGTTTGGAACAGCATCATTCGATTTGAGTGGTTACATCGCCATCATTTTGGCCGCTTTCATCGGTGCCATGACGGTGATGACCATTATCTTTTTCTTTTCCACTATCGTCAAGAACGATGTGTTGCTGCTCATCATCGGCATCATGATTGGCTACCTTTCCTCTTCAGCCATCTCACTGCTACAGTTCTTTGCCACCGATGAAGGCGTAAAATCATATATGGTATGGGGAATGGGATCGTTTGGTGGAGTATCCATGAGCAACATCCCTATATTTGCCTTTGCAACCATATTGGGTATCATCTGTTCCCTGCTGCTCATCAAACCGCTCAATGCCCTGATGTTGGGCAATCAATATGCAAAGAACTTAGGTGTAAGTATCCGTAGCGTGCGAAACAGACTGCTCGTCATCACTGGTTTGCTGACAGCCATCACCACAGCTTTCTGCGGTCCTATCTCATTCATCGGACTGGCTGTGCCTCACATAGCCCGACTGATGCTACGCACCGACAACCATCGCATTCTGATGCCGGCCACTATACTGTGCGGATCGCTTGTTGCCCTGATATGCAACCTTATTTGCTTCCTTCCGGGCGAGAATGGTGTGATTCCGCTGGGTGCCGTCACTCCGCTGATAGGAGCCCCTGTCATCATCTACGTAATAGTGAAAAGCAAACACTCCTGAAAAACCTAACCCCCGAATAACCATAAACAAAGAATGGAACAACTGCTGCACTATGTTTGGAAGCACAAAATGTGGCCACTCGCGCCCTTGAGCACTACCGATGGCCGTTCTATAGAAGTGATAGATGTAGGACTGTACAACCGTCGTAACGCTGGTCCCGATTTCTTCAATGCCAAAGTAAAGATTAACGGCACACTATGGGTGGGCAATGTGGAGATACACGACCGCGCCAGCGACTGGTATCTTCACGGACACGACCATGATTCGGCCTACAACAATGTGATTCTGCATGTAGTGGGAGTGGCCGACCGCGATGTTCAGAACTCACGAGGCGAATACCTGCCACAGATGATTCTCGAAGTGCCGGCCCATGTACACGACAATTATGCTCAGCTGCTGCACTCCGACCATTATCCCCCTTGCTACCAGCTCATTCCCAGTCTTACTTCCCTCACGGTGCACGCCTGGATGGCTGCCCTGCAAACCGAACGACTGGAACAGAAGACCGAAGCTATCCGTCAGCGGGCTGAACGCTGCAACGGCTCTTGGGAAGATGCCTATTTCGTAACGCTGGCTCGCAACTACGGTTTCGGCATCAATGGCGAAGCCTTCGAACAGTGGGCTTTCAACGTGCCCCTTCAGGCAGTAGGCAAGCATCGTGACGACCTTTTCCAGATAGAAGCCATCTTCATGGGACAGGCCGGACTGCTGGACCTCAATGCCATTCCCGAGCGCTATCAGAGAGAGGCACTCAACGAAGGCTATTTCACTAAACTGAGCAATGAATACCGCTATCTGGCCCATAAGTTCAGTCTCACGCCCATTGATGCCAGCATCTGGCGATTCCTTCGCCTGCGTCCACAGAACTTTCCCCATATCCGCATTGCCCAACTGGCCAATCTCTACTACGAGCGAAAGGCCGGACTGAGCAATCTGCTGGAATGTGCCACCGTTGAAGAGGTGAAAAAACTGCTCGCTACGCACGTCACCGCCTATTGGGAAACCCACTATCTGTTTGGTGCCGAGAGCGAGAAAAGCGCCAAGCACCTCTCTACCTCATCGCTCAACCTGCTCACCATCAACACGGCCATCCCCATGCTCTTTGCCGTGGGCCGTCATCGGCAGAAAGAGGAATACTGCGACCGGGCATTCGATTTCCTGGAGCAGTTGAAAGCCGAACAGAACCACATTGTGCGCATGTGGCAGGAATGTGGTCTGGAAGCCAAGAGCGCGGGCGACTCTCAGGCACTCATACAACTGAAACGTGAATACTGCGAACGGCGAGAATGTCTGCGCTGCCGCTTTGGATACGAATATCTTAAAACTCCCATAAAATGAATTATATCTTTGAAACGCGCATGGAAGTGCGCGACTATGAATGCGACATTGAAGGTATTGTCAATAATGCCCAGTATGTTCACTATTGCGAACACACCCGCCATCTGTTCCTGAAAGAATGCGGACTCAGCTTTGCCGAGATGCACGAAAAGGGTGTTGATGCCGTAGTGGCCCGCATGAATCTGCAATACAAAGTTCCCTTGCGTCCCGACGACGAGTTCATCTCGCGACTGAACCTCACCAAGGAAGGCATCAAGTACGTGTTCCATCAGGACATCTACCGCGCCAGCGACGAGAAACTTTGTTTCCGCGGAACAATAGAACTGGTATGCCTCATCAATGGCCGACTGGGCAATAGTGAAGACTACGACAAAGCCTTTCAAAAATTCATTCAATGAACGAACAAGAGGTTTACTATACCATTGCCCTAACCCGACTCACAGGCTTCAATTTCCAGACGGCGCTACAACTCTATCGCGAGTTGGGGGGCGGACAGGCTGTCTATGAGCATCGCAACGATATCAAGGAGGTGATGCCCGACTGTTCCGACCGTCTGGCAGAGAACCTGAAAGACTGGTCGCTCCCTTTAGCACGTGCTGCTCAGGAGATGGAGTTCATCATCAAACACCGTATTCGGCCGTTGCTGCTGGGCGATGAACGCTACCCGCAACGACTCTGCGAGTGTGAAGACGCACCCATCATACTTTACTACCTGGGCTCGGCAGAACTGAACCAAAAGCGCGTCATCAATATCATTGGCACACGCCACATCACCCCATACGGACAAGACCTGATACGTCATCTGGTGAGCGATCTGAAGCAGATGGGAGTGCAACCACTCGTTGTCAGCGGACTGGCCTATGGCGTAGATATCTGTGCCCATCGCGAAGCCCTTGAACAGGGAATGGAAACCGTGGGAGTGCTGGCACATGGACTGGACGACCTCTATCCTGCCCGTCACCGCGACACCGCCAAACAGATGGTTACTCACGGTGGACTACTCACTGAGTATATGTCGGAAACACGTGCCGACAAGATCAACTTCGTGCGACGCAACCGCATCGTGGCCGGCATGTCCGATGCCACCATCCTCGTAGAGAGCGCCTCAAAAGGCGGAGGCCTCATCACTTGCGGAATAGCACAAGACTACAACCGTTCGGTGTTTGCCTTCCCCGGAGCAGTAGGAGCTCCCTATAGCGAGGGATGCAACCAGTTGATACGCAACAACGGGGCACAGCTCATCACCTCGGCTGCCGATATGATCGAAGCGATGGGATGGCAGACCGACTTGCAACTGCGACAGGCTAAACAGGCGGGTATAGAGCGGTCGCTGTTTCCTGACCTCACGGCCGAAGAGCAGCAAGTGGTCGATGTGCTTTCGAAAACGGGCGACCTGCAATTGAACATGCTCTCAGTAAAGAGCAATATTCCCATCGGACAACTTACGGCATTACTCTTTAGTCTTGAGATGAAAGGAGTTGTTAAACCGCTGGCCGGCGGCAATTATCACATGCTCTACTAATTGATATCCTAAAAAGAATTTTGGCCATTATTTTTCAAATTTTGGCCAAAATTCAAAAAATAATGGCCAAAATTTATTTCAGTACTATTCATAGATGAGTGTCATAGTGCGCTCTTCGGCGAACAATTCTTCAGCTACTTGCTGCAAATGGACGGCTTCTAACGAATCAACGTGTGCCAGGATTTCTTCCAGGTTGCGTTCCTTTCCTTGATGCAGGAAGTTTTTGGCAAAATCGAGTGCAAACTGTTCACGATTGTCGGCAGCAATGGCCAACTGTCCTCGTATCTGCTGTTTCGCTTTCCGCAACTGCGATTCGCTGAGCGGTTGCTGGCGAAACTTATCCAGTTCGCGACGCACCAGTCGGCAACAGCGTTTCACATCGTGCGGGTCGCAACCGAAATAGACCGACCATGCTCCTGTATCACTATAGCTCACCATCGTACTCTCAACAGTATATACAAGTCCATTGCGCTCGCGGAGCGACAAGCTCAGTCGTGAGTTCATGGCCGGACCGCCCAGGATATTGTTCAACAGGAAGAGCGCCCACCTACGGGGATCTTCGGCTGCAAAAGCCCGGCCACCTATCATCACATGAGCCTGATGAGTGCCGCGATGGCGAACAATGGTGCCAGAGAATTCAGAAGAATCAGAGCTTTCAGAAGAATCAGAGTTTTCAGAAGAATCAGAATAATCAGAATATTCAGAACACTCAGAACACTCAGAATACTCAGAACACTTCTTCTCCAATGTCTTCACCAAAAGCTTGAAGTCAATATCGCCACTGACAAAAAAGATGCAGTTGTTGGGACGATAGTAGCGCTCAGTGAACCGACGTGCATGCTCAGATGTATAGCCACGCACCTGACTGCTGGTACCTAAGATATTATGCCCCAGAGGGTGATTTTTGAATATCAGGTTCTCGAACTCATCGAAAATCAGTTCGGCCGGCGAGTCCTCATAGCTCTCAATCTCGTCGCACACCACTTCACGCTCTTTCTCAACTTCCAAATCAGGAAACTGACTATTGAAAACAATATCGCACAACACATCGACAGCCTGACGGAAATGATTGCGCGTAGTGGCAGCATAGTAAACGGTATCCTCTTTGTTGGTGAAAGCATTCAGTTCGCCTCCCACGCCTTCCAGTGCATTGATAATCTGCACTGCCGTGCGCCTACGGGTGCCTTTAAACATCAGATGTTCACAGAAATGGGCCAGTCCTTCCTCACCTGGCTGTTCGTGTCGTGTGCCGGCTTTTACTGCCAATCCGCAGTAAACAACTGCCGATGACGAAGGTAAATGAATGATGCGCAAACCATTGGCGCATGTATGGGTTTGATAAAACATGGCGCCAAAGGTAATACTTTTTAGTGATTCATGCGATATGTATTAATATTTTTCGTATCTTTGCCATCAAAAATAATACAAACTATGATGAACAGAAAGTTTTTTGCCCTTGTTACAACGCTTATTATCATAGCGGCAAGTGCTCTGGCACAGGGGCCGAACAATAGTGGTAACTATTATCAAAACGCTGACGGAAAGAAAGGCGAATCCCTGAAGACAGCTTTATATAGCATCATCAAGAACCACACGACGCTCAGCTATTCGTCGTTGGAGGATTACTACAAGAAGACCGACATGCGACCAGACGGTCATGTGCGCGACTGGTACTCTAACATTACCAACTACGACTGGAACCAGCATGGCAACAAAAGTGAAGGCAGTGGATGGAACAAGGAACACACCGTGCCACAGAGCTGGTTTAACGAGGCTAGTCCGATGAAAAGCGACATCATCCACGTGGTGCCTACTGACGCCAAGATCAACAATATGCGCTCAGCGTACGTCATCGCCGAGGTGGGAAACATCTCAAAGGCATCGGCCAACAACTACAGCATTCTGGGCTCGTGCAAGACGCCAGGCTACAGCGGTACGGTATTTGAACCTAACGACGAGATAAAAGGTGATATTGCACGCATCTATTTCTATATGGCTACCTGCTATCAGGACAAACTGAATAACTGGTCCAAGGGCGAGGCGAAAAAGGTGTTTACGAATGATGCCTACCCAGGACTGCAACAGTGGTATTTGGACATGCTCTTCCGCTGGTCAAAGCAAGACCCCATTGACGAGGTGGAACTGGCACGCAACAATGCCGTGGCCGGCAATGATGTGCAGGGCAATCGCAACCCGTTCGTTGACTACCCCGGACTGGAGGAATATGTGTGGGGCAGCAAGAAAGAGCAGGCTTTCAGCTATGACAACTATGAAGGCACCGGAACTGATGTGGACTACGTGGCTCAGCCTGTATTCACCCCAGAGGGTGGAAGCTACAAAGACCAGGTGGTGGTCAGCATGAGCTGCGCTACCGAGGGAGCCGTCATCTACTATACCACCAACAATACCAATGCCACTACGGGAAGCAAGGTATATACCGAACCTATCACCCTCACCGAGACCACCACACTGAAGGCCATTGCCGTGAAAGATGGAACCTCCAGTTTCCAGACCACTGCCACCTATACCATCACCAACGATGGAGGCGATCCGAAGCCTGTTGAGGGCATGATAGCTTTCGGAAACGATTTGTTCAACACTAATTTCGACGGTTCGATATCAGGGAATAATCTTGGTACCTTCTCAGGAACAGAAGGCGACATCACCGTTGTCTATGCAAAGGGTGACGGAACCAACCAGTTTATCAACAACGAACAGATTCGCCTCTACCAGAAGAATACGCTGACCATCAGCACCAGCGACGGCAGCCTTGTGGAACTGGAATTCCAACTGGCCAAAGATACCAGTAAGAAGTTGCAGGCCTCAACAGGCAGTGTCACAGACCTCACATGGACTGGCAATGCCACCAGTGTGGTGTTCAATGTCAATGACGGTAGTGGCAACATGCAGTTGTCGGGCGTAAAGGTGACTCTTCACTCATCCGAGACTGGTATTCATAGTACCGCCATCGGCAAGCAGGACGAGGATGCCTTCTACACACTCTCCGGACAGCACATCGAAAAGCGGCCGATGAAAGCAGGCATTTACATCTGTAACGGCAAGAAAGTTCTGATAAGATAATCACGGATAAGGACACCTTCTATAAGACTTGATGAACGAGGCAACCCTTCAATACGTGCGCCAGCATGCCAACGACGACGTTCGGCAACTGGCGCTTCGTGGCTGCAAGACGCCCGAAGTTGACTTGCAACAGGCACTCCAGCAGATAGCCGGACGACAGACCGCAGGCAAGAAACTTCCTTCCTGGGCAGAGCATGAGGAGATTCTTTATCCCCCTCACCTGTCGATGGAGCAGTGCAGCAGCGAGCAGACCGCCCGTTACAAACAGTCTGTATGCCAAGCCCTGACAGAAAAGCCCGAAACCCTCACCGACCTCACTGGCGGTTTCGGTGTTGATTTCTCGTTCCTTGCCCCCCTCTTTCAAAAATCCACCTACGTTGAACAGCAGGAACATCTCTGCCAACTGGCTCGCCACAATTTCAACGTTTTGGGACTCAACAGCGAGGTGGTTTGCGCCAATAGCACCGACTACCTGAAGCAAATGTCTAAGAGTACTGTAATTTTCCTTGATCCGGCCCGTCGCAATGAGCACGGAGGGCGCACCTACGACATCAGCGACTGCACCCCCGATGTGCTGAGCCTGCGCGACCAGTTGCTGAAGAAAGCCGATTTCGTAATACTGAAACTCTCGCCCATGCTCGACTGGCGTAAAGCCGTCAACGACCTGGGCGTGCAATGGGTAAAGGAGGTGCACATCGTGTCGGTACAGAATGAATGTAAGGAACTGTTGGTGGTTCTCACCTCCCACCTATCACCTATCAGTTCTCCTCATCTCTTCTGCGTCAACGACGATCACGTTTTTGAGGTCTCAACTCTCACCTCTCACCTCTCACATTTCACCTCTCACCTCTCACCTCTCCCTTCCCAATACCTCTACGAGCCCAATGCCTCTATCATGAAAGCAGGTTGCTTTGACGAGTTAGCCTCACGACTGTCGGTTTCCCAGATAGCATCCAACAGTCACCTATTCGTCAGCGACCGCCTTATTGAAGACTTCCCCGGCCGTCGCTTTCATATCAAGGCCATTTCAAGCCTTAACAAAAAAGAACTGAAAGAAAAAGTACTGCTTCTCGGCAAAGCAAATATAGCCGTACGCAACTTTCCCCAGACGGTGGCCGAATTGCGCAAGCGACTGAAACTGAGCGATGGAGGAGAACACTACATTTTCGCCACCACCCTTGCAGATGGAAATCATGTATTGATTGTTTGTCAGCAGCTATTTTAGCTGTCCCAATATTCGTGTTTTTTCTTAAAAAAACATGTTTTTGTACACTTTTATGACAAAAAAACAGTATCTTTGTACGTTTTTTAATTCCAAAAACTATTTTAAATCATGTCCGTAGAGATAAAGAAAGTTGCCAACAAGCGCGATTTGGAAAAATTTATTCAATTCCGCTATGACCTGTACCGTGGCAATAAATACGATGCTCCCAACTTATATAGTGACGAGATGTTCACACTGAATCCCTGGAGCAAGAATCCCAATGCAGCTTTTGATTTTTGTGATGTAGAATACTATCTGGCCTATAAGAATGGCAAGATAGCCGGACGTGTAGCCGCTATCATCAACCGCCGTTACAACGAGCAGTGGAACCGTCCCTGCGTGCGTTTCGGCTGGCTTGAATTCATTGATGATCAGGAAGTGTCGCAGGCACTGCTGAAGGCAGTAGAAGACTTTGGTCGCCGTGAGGGAATGAAAGAGATTATCGGTCCGTTGGGATTCACCGATATGGACCAAGAAGGCATGCTCACCTACGGTTTCGACCAGTTGAGCTGCATGGCCACCGGCTACAACTACGAGTACTACCCCCGTCACATGGAACAGATGGAGGGATATGAGAAAGACAACGACTATGTGGAATACAAGGTCTTTGTGCCCAAAGACGGTGTGCCCGCCAAGTTCCGCCGTGTGGCCGAACTGACCATGGAACGTTACAATCTGCACATCAGAAAACTGACCAAGAAGGACATCTTCGGTCCTGAGCAGTATGGACACAAAGTGTTTGATGTGATCAACGGCACCTTCAGCCATCTCTACGGCTATTCTGAACTGTCAAAGAAACAGATGGACCAGTACGTGAACATGTATTTCCGTTTCCTGGACCTGAGTCTGGTGACTGTTATTGAAGACTGGAACACACCCGACCACAAGTGCATTGGTGTAGGCATCAGCTATCCTTCACTCTCAAAAGCCCTGCAGAAATGTAAGAACGGACGCCTCTTCCCCTTCGGATGGTGGTATCTGCTGCGTGCACTGAAGTTCAAGAAGACCAATATCGTTGACTGTCTGCTCATCGGTGTGCTGCCCGAATACCGTTCAAAGGGTGCCAACTCACTGTTGTTCTACGACCTGATTCCCCGTTACCAGAAGTTCGGTTTCGAATGGGGTGAGACCCATGTTGAGATGGAAACCAACGGTAAGGTTCAGAACCAGTGGATGTACTACGAGCACGAGCAGCATAAGCGTAGAAGATGCTATAAGAAAGTACTTGAATAGTCCCACCCCCTCCCTATTTGCGAGGCAGTAAACAGAGAAAAGGAATGGAAGAAAACCAATTTGAAAATATAAACGCTCCCCTCCCTGCTACAGAAGGACCAGAGGCGAGTCTTTACACCGATGACAATATCCGCACTCTTTCCGGAACGGAGCATATCCGCTTGCGTCCGGGTATGTATATAGGCCGACTGGGCGATGGCTCACTGGCCGAAGATGGTATCTACGTGTTGCTGAAAGAGGTGATCGATAACTCTATCGATGAGTTCAAGATGAAAGCCGGCGACCGAATCGAGATTAATGTTGACGACAATCTGCGCGTCTCCGTACGCGACTACGGCCGTGGTATTCCTCAAGGCAAGATGATTGAGGCCGTCAGCGTACTGAACACCGGCGGTAAGTACGACTCGAAAGCGTTCAAGAAGTCTATCGGATTGAACGGTGTGGGTGTGAAGGCCGTCAATGCGCTCAGCTCTCATTTTGAAGTGGCCTCGTTCCGCGACGGAAAGGTGAGACGCGCCACTTTTGAGAAAGGCAAACTGGTGAGCGACACTACCGAGGATACACAAGACGAGAACGGCACTTACATCTATTTCGAACCCGACGACACACTGTTCCAGCACTACAGTTTCCACGATGACATTGTGGAAAACATGCTGCGCAACTATACCTACCTGAACATCGGACTGGCCATCATGTATAACGGCCGACGCATCCTTTCGCGCCGCGGACTGGAAGACCTGCTGAAAGACCGCATGAGTGCCGATGCCCTCTATCCCATCATCCACCTGCAAGGCGAAGACATCGAGATAGCCTTCACCCATGCCAACCAGTATGGCGAGGAATACTACTCGTTCGTGAACGGTCAGCACACCACCCAGGGCGGTACCCATCAGAGTGCCTTCAAGGAGCATATCGCCAAAACCATCAAGGAGTTCTTCCAGAAGAATTTCGAGTATGGCGATATACGCAACGGTATTGTGGCTGCCATTGCCCTGAACGTGGAAGAACCGATGTTTGAGAGTCAAACAAAGATCAAACTGGGTTCGCTCACCATGGCTCCCGTTCCCACAACAGTAGATGCCGACCATCCCATGCCCCCCTCTATCAATAAATATGTTGGCGACTTTATCAAGACTGAGGTTGACAACTACCTGCATAAGAACCCCGACACTGCCGAGGTGATGATGCAGAAGATTCAGGAGAGCGAGAAAGAGCGAAAGGCCATGGCCGGCGTAACAAAACTGGCCCGTGAGCGTGCAAAGAAAGCCAACTTGCACAACCGCAAACTGCGCGACTGCCGCATTCACTATAGCGACGTGAAGAACGACCGTAAGGAAGAATCGTCAATCTTCATCACCGAGGGTGATTCGGCTAGCGGAAGTATCACCAAGAGCCGCGATGTGAACACACAGGCTGTATTCTCACTGCGCGGAAAACCGCTGAACTCGTTCGGTCTTACCAAGAAAGTGGTGTATGAGAACGAAGAGTTCAACCTGCTGCAGGCTGCACTCGATATTGAGGAAGGACTCGACACGCTGCGCTATAACAAAGTGATTGTGGCCACCGATGCCGATGTGGACGGTATGCACATCCGCCTGCTGATCATCACCTTCTTCCTCCAGTTCTTCCCCGAACTGATTCGCAAAGGCCATGTCTATGTGCTGCAGACCCCATTGTTCCGCGTACGCAACCGCCGCACCAAAATCAAGAACAAGCAGGTGCTGGCCGATGAGGATGAAAAGCTGGCACGCCAAAAAGCGCAGGCGCCCAATAGCAAAGCACCCGCAAAGTCAGACTTCATCACACGCTACTGCTATTCAGAAGAAGAGCGCATGCAGGCTATCCACGACCTTGGTCCTGACCCTGAAATCACCCGATTTAAAGGACTTGGAGAAATTTCGCCCGATGAGTTTGCCGGTTTTATAGGTCCTGACATCCGTTTGGAACAGGTCACCCTGCACAAGACCGACCAGGTTCAGAAACTGCTGGAATACTACATGGGCAAGAACACCATGGAGCGTCAGAACTTTATCATCGACAATCTGGTGATTGAGGAAGACCGGCCTGAAGAGGAAGAAATTGAAGAATAGAAAAAAGAATCTCACACAGTTGGATGGAGTAGCCACAACTTGTGTGAGATTCTTTTTTTGTCTTATCTGTAAGAAGTCCCTAACTTCTCAACCTCTGTTCAGACGATTACTTGTCCTTAGCATATTCAATGCCCAATGCCTTCACAAAGTCCTCGTTGAAAAGGAAAGCAGAACCGGCAGTCTCGTCATTAGCATAATAGCAGTAGTAGCCGAGATAGTTTCTTGAGGCAAATGATTTCTTCAGCTTTTCGCCAGAGATTTTCGATATAGGAGTTCCGCCGAAAATCGTTTTAGCATCAGCAACCTCACTCGTGTTGTCGCTATACTTAGTGGTAACCTTTCCTGAAACAGCCATACCTACTACAAATTCTACATCATCAGGAACATTCTGTATGGCCTGAGGATTCTCGGGCTTAACGAGACGAACCAGACACATGCCAAAATTATTCTTTCTATCATAGACAATGGTCTTCCTCACTGTCTTACCAGGCTCAACGCGCTCGGTATTCATCTTTCCTTCGGCATCATAATATGCCAACATCAGTGGGAAAGAAATTCCGTAATCATTCGTCTCTACTCCCTGGTTCTCGAAGCTGACATCGAACTCATAGGCTGTAATAGTGACTCCCTGATCACCACCGCCAGAGTCCTTACCTGAATCGTTGTCATCATCACTTCCACATGAAACCATAGACACTGCGGCAAAAGCCATCATTGCAAAAGTAGCAATCGTTTTTAAATAGTTCTTTTTCATAATAAATTTATAATTAGTAGAATATTTGTTGGCAAATTTATACATTTTTTTTGAATTGCAATACTATTTTCTACTTATTTTTATCAATCCATTCAAAATATAAAGAAAAAGGCACTCTTTTCGGAAGAAAAATAGTAATTTTGCGTTCTATAAATATTCAATTCATACACTTGATGAAACGTTTTCTCACAGTAGCTACTACGCTCATAATCACGCTTGCCACACAAGCACAGTTTTTCTCAAGCAAAAACAGCGAAAATGCACTTCGTAAACTTTCTATAGCCGAAATGTCGGTGGCCAACCTCTATGTGGACTCTGTCGATGAGCAGAAACTTGTAGAGGATGCCATTCGCGGCATGCTCGAAAAACTGGATCCTCACAGCAGTTATTCTACGCCCAAGGAGGTGAAACAGATGAACGAACCTTTGCAGGGATCTTTTGAAGGCATTGGTGTGCAGTTCAACATGATGGAGGACACCCTCGTAGTGATTCAGCCCACCACAAAAGGACCTTCCGAGAAGGTGGGTATCATAGCCGGCGACCGCATTGTAGGGGTGAACGACACGGCTATTGCGGGCGTAAAGATGAGTCGTGAGGAAATCATGCGCCGTCTGCGCGGTCCGAAAGGCACCGTGGCCCGACTGAAGATTGTGCGCCAGGGCATTAAGGACACCCTGTTATTCAAAGTGGTAAGAGACAAGATTCCCGTCAAATCGGTCGATGCCGCCTATATCGTACGTCCGGGAATAGGCCTCATCCGCATAGGCAGTTTCGGAGCCACCACCTATCAGGAGTTTATGGACGCCCTGAAAGGACTGAAAGCGCAGGGCATGAAAGATCTGATACTCGACCTTCAGGGCAACGGAGGCGGATATCTGCAGGCGGCTGTCGATGTGTCATCGGAATTCCTGAAACAGGGCGACATGATTGTATATACCGAAGGTCGCCGAGTGCCCCGTCGTGACTATACTGCTCAGGCCAGCGGAAACTTCCGCGAAGGCCGCATCGTGGTTCTGGTGGATGAATATACTGCCTCAGCATCCGAAATTGTGACTGGCGCCATACAAGACCAGGACCGTGGCTTGGTGGTAGGCCGCCGCACATTTGGCAAGGGACTGGTACAGCGCCCCATCGACCTGCCCGACGGTTCGATGATCAGACTCACCATTGCCCACTACTACACCCCATCAGGACGCTGCATACAGAAGCCCTACGAAAAGGGAAAGCAGAAAGACTATGCCATGGATGTGGTAAACCGACTGAAGCACGGTGAACTGACCAATAAGGACTCTATTCACTTTGCCGACTCACTGAAATTCTACACACTAAACCATAAACGAGTGGTTTACGGCGGGGGCGGTATTATGCCCGACCATTTCGTGCCTCTGGACACACTTCAATACACCAAGTTCCACCGCGAACTGGCTGCCAAGAGCGTGATTATCAATCAGAATCTGCGCTTCATGGACAAGAATCGCAAGCAACTGAAAAAGCAATATCCCGATTTCCAACAGTTCAAGGCCAATTATGAAATTCCACAGTCGTACATCGACACCATCATGGAAGAGGGCAAGAAACAGAACATCCTGCCGAAGGATGACGACGAACTGCAGAAAACCATCCCCTACCTCAAACTACAACTGAAAGCACTCATAGCCCGCGATTTGTGGGATATGAGCGAGTATTTTAGCGTCTTTAACGAGGAAAGTGACATTGTAAAGAAGGCTCTTGAAATATTGGCGGAATAGAATTATAGCTAAAATTCAAAAAATTATAGCTATAATTGCGGAAATTATAGCTATAATTTTTTTTAATTGTTTTTCTCTTAACAAGCAATAGTTATTGTTCAACCGGGCAATAACTATTATACTCCAGCGCAAGAGTTGTTATACTGCAGGACAGTGCACTACTGCTTGAGCAAAGCAAGAGCTTTGTTCTCGGCAGCTTCCATGATTTCGCGCTCACCTGGACCTTTGTCGTTGATACCGCAAAGATGCAGAATACCATGGATGATGACGCGGTGCAACTCCTCATCGTAGGTTTTGTGGAACAGTTCGGCATTGGTGCGCACGGTGTCGAGCGAGATAACCAAGTCGCCGTTCAGCACATCATCCTCGCAATAATCGAAAGTGATGATGTCGGTGTAGTAATCATGCCCCAGATATTCGCGATTTACCTCAAGTATATGCTCGTCGTCACAAAACAGATAGCCTACCTCGCCCACCTTTTTATTGTAGGTAGCAGCCACCCGACGAATCCATGCTGTGGTGTCGCGCTTTTTGATGGCAGGCATTTTTACATTCTCAGTGCTATAACTAATCATATCTATAAACTATTCACTAATCACTGTTCACTAAAAAAAATCATGGAAGGAACTGACTGACGTCCAGCCCGAAGTGCTGCAGTTCGCGCACCATAGAAGAAGAGATGCTCGACAGATGCGGTTCGGCAAAAAGCAGCAACGTTTCCACCTCTCCATTCGTTATCTGACGGTTGATATCAGCCTGTTCACGCTCATATTCAAAATCTTTGACCGAACGCACACCTTTTATTATATAATGGGCCTGCTGTTCGCGGGCAAAGTCAACTGCCAGTCCGTAATAGGGTTTCACTTCAATGCGAGGTTCGGCGGCATACAATTGGCGGATAGTTCCAATGCGGTCTTCGGCCGGCGACAGCGACGGTTTCTGCACATTATCGCCAACCACACCGATCACCAGTTTGTCGAACAGTGGCAAGGCACGACGCACTATCGAATCGTGACCAATAGTAAAGGGATTAAAACTACCCACAAAAACACCTTTCTTCATATCTGTGGGCAAAGTTACGAAAAGTCGAGAGAAGTGCAAAAGAAATGCTTGCTTTTCTTTTCATTTCCGAGACGAAGTGACTCCGGCGTCAGCCAAAGTTACGAAAAGTCGAGCGAAATGCAAAACAAAACTTGCTTATTCTAACACTTAACGCTCGTAACTTAGCCATTGGGCTGAAAAGTTACGAGCGTTAAGATAAATGTAAGATAAGAAAAACTATTTCTTACCGAATGTATCTTTAGAAAGTTCCTTGAAGAAATCATATTCCAAAATGATACTCAACTTACGCAGCAAATTGGTATTTATATCCTCGCGGGCAAAAATATTATACACATTTGTGCGCTCGCATGCAATTTGTTGCGAAATCCAAATTACAGAACGCTTACGCTGCTCCATAACTTCCTTGATTCTTTGTCCGACGTGCATTCTTGTCTAGCTTTTTTGTTTTGATATGGATAAATAAATTCTCAATGGATTTTTCATCAACTGAAATATCCTATTTTTTGCAAAATTATGAAAAAAGCGACAAACCTAAATATAAACTATGTATCATTTTTTTTGAATAGATATAAATTTAACAACTGTTAATAATAGGCTTTTCAATAATAATTACTAACTTTGCACGCCAATTCTATCATATCGCGATCAGACATATATGAAACAAATTCTGCTGATTAACGACGTAGTGGGCTATAGCCACGTGGGAATGGTAGCCATGCTGCCCATCCTCACCTACCTCGGACACCCTACTTACAACCTGCCCACTGCACTGGTTTCCAACACCTTAGACTATGGTAAGTTCAACGTATTGGAAACGACTGAGTACATGCGAGGCGCCCTTCCCGTTTGGCACCAGCTGGGCTTTCATTTCGATGCCGTGTGCACAGGCCTGATGTTCAGTGAGGAACAGGCCTGTTTGGTGGCCGACTACTGCAAGCAACTGCATGCCGAGGGAACGACCATCTTTGTAGATCCCATCATGGGCGATGCCGGCCGACTCTACAACGGTATGACAGAACGACAAGTGGAACTGATGCGCGACATGGTTTCGGTGGCCGATCTCACTTTTCCTAACTATACCGAGGCCTGTTACTTGACAGACACCCCCTACAGCGCCGATGGCATGACCTGGGAAGAGGCGTGCCAGATGCTCGACCGGTTGGTAGAACTGGGCGCCAAGTCGGTTGTCATCACCAGTGCCCGCATCGATGGACACAGTTGTGTAGTGGGACGCCGCAGCAATGAGCCACTGTCTGGTTTTCAGCAGGACCTCAGCGACGGTCTCTATTTCCGCCTCGACTACGAGGAGATTCCTGTACTGTTTCATGGAACTGGCGATATTTTCTCGGCAGTACTCATTGGTCATCTGATGAAAGGCGAACCGCTCAAGGAGAGCACACAGACGGCCATGACCGTGGTGAGCCGACTTATTGAGCGCAATCGTGATCTGCCCGACAAATGCCGCGGTATTCCCATTGAGCAATGCCTGGACTTGTTGTGAGGTGAGAGGTGAGAGATGAGAGGTATGATTAGACTTGCTACTGAATTAAGAACTGAGAGTTGAGATGAAGATAGGTACAATTGATTTTGGTGAGCGTCCACTGTTCCTCGCTCCGATGGAGGATGTGACAGATATTGGTTTCCGTCGTTTGTGCAAGCGGTTTGGAGCCAAGATGGTCTATACAGAGTTTGTATCGGCAGAGGCCTTGGTGCGCGATGTGAAATCAACCATAAAGAAACTGCAGATAAGCGACGATGAGCGCCCCGTTGGCATACAGATATACGGACGCGACACCGACGCCATGGTAGAGGCTGCAAAGATTGTGGAACAGGCCGGACCAGACGTTATCGACCTGAACTTCGGTTGTCCGGTGAAGAAGGTTGCCGGAAAAGGTGCCGGTGCCGGAATGCTGCAGAACATCCCCAAAATGCTGGATATCACTGCCAAGGTGGTCAATGCGGTGAAACTTCCTGTCACAGCAAAGACTCGACTTGGATGGAACCACGAGCAACTGATTATCACTACTCTGGCCGAACAACTGCAGGACTGCGGTATTCAGGCGCTGACCATTCATGGCCGCACACGCAGTCAGATGTACACCGGCGAGGCCGACTGGACGCTTATAGGCGAGGTAAAGAACAACCCTCGCATTCATATCCCCATCATCGGCAATGGCGATATTCACTCCATCGACGAGGCCGACCAGGCTTTCGACCGTTATGGTGTTGACGCAGTGATGATAGGCCGTGCCACTTTTGGTTGTCCCTGGCTGTTCAGTCATGAACAACTTACTTTCAATCAGAAACTTGATATTCTTCTGGAACAATTGCGCATCAATGTCGAGATGATTGACGAGCCCCGCGGCATACTCCATACACGCCGACATTTGGCTGCCACCCCCATCTTCAAGTCAATCCCGAATTTCCGTCAGACACGTATTGCCATGCTACGCGCCACCACCGTCAGCGAGCTCACCGACATTCTGGAGAGCACGCGAGCATTACTCGGAGAGGAAAAACCTTAGACCCAAGGGAGGATACCTTATAAAGACAAAGAAAGGGACAAAGAAAATATTCCTTGCCCCCTAACTGAAAACGGTGAACTTGTTTCTATGCAATTAGGCCCGCGAGGGTCATTACAAAGCGTGCGCCATGGGTATAGCTGGTATCCAAAACCAGATCACCACCTAAACGACGGCAGATGCTGCGGGCAACGGTCAGTCCTATGCCGGTACCCTCTTCATATTCGTCCAGCTGAACGAACTCCTCAAATATATGTTCAGCCTCATCGGCAGGAATACCAACGCCAGTATCTTCGACAACAAACTGTACCATATTATTTATTCTGTTCACTTTCAATATTACGGTACCTTCTTTGGTAAATTGTTCAGCATTGTCAAGCAACAGGAGGAGCGCACGAGTGGCGGCATTCTCGTTGGTCAGCAATTCCAACTCTTCAATACCCTTTTCCATCTGCAAATCAACAGGAATATGACATTTCGGATTCGCTGAAATGTCGGCTACGGCCTTTAAGGCAATCTGCACCGCCTTGATTTTGTCATTACGATCGAGCACCGTCTGACTGCTCACATCACTCATCTCCAACATCTTGTTCACCAGTTCAGTGATGCGGTCGGTATTCTCGATGATTTTCTTGTTCAGGTCGCGCTTTGTCTCATCATTCAGTTCAATGCCGGGCGATGTGATAATCTGAGTAAAACCAGAGAGAATGTTCAGCGGCGTACGTATTTCATGAGACATCTGGCGAATGAACGAGGTCTTCATGCGCGATGACTCCTTGATGCGCTCGTTGGCTATTTCCAGTTTGCTATAGGCCTTTTCCAGACGGATGGAAGACTGATGACGGAAATAGATGATGAGAACAAAACAGATAATGACCAACAGCAGAGTGACGACAGTAGCCATATAGCGCTGGCGCACCATATCGGTATGCTGTGCCGCAATCTCCTTCTCTTTCTGCTGGGTGTTGTAGATGGCAGCCAGTTCCATCGCAGCATCACGCTGTGCAAGATTAATAGCCGAATCCAACAGGTTACAGATTTTCCTGCTCACTTCATTGGCCTCCTTATCACGATGGGCTCCTATATTAGCGCGGTATTTGGGCAGCAAATACTGTTGTATGATATCGACAGAAGGCTCTGTGATTCCATACTGCTGAAATTGCTTGTCAAGAACTTCAAAGTTGTCGGCAGCCTCAGTCCATCGTTTTGCTGATATAAGATAATTGATAGCCTCAACTTTTCCTTCGTTTGTCTGGATATACTTCGACTTCAAGGCTTCATTATATGCGCGCCGGGCCTCAACAGAATTGCCTAAGCCTTCAAGAGAACTGGCATAGTAGAGATTCTGCCGGGCTCTCTGCTTGTCAAGGAAATCGGCCTCGGCATGAGGTTTGCTCTCATAGTAGTCGAGCAGTTCGCGCAATTTCATGGTCCAGTCATGAGCTTCCTGATATAAATTCTCCTGAAGATAGTTTTCTGTAATAGTAATCACAGCTGCAATGGCTGTAGTATAGTTAGGACGGGTTGGTTCTATTTCTACAATGGCATGAAACTGGTTGTAAGCCTTACGGAAACTTGATTTTGCTTCGTTCAGATTACCAAACTTCAACTGACAGCAGCCGATGGCAGCCTGCAGATAGGCATAGTCACTATTATACCTATAATCGGCTTTGTTCAATTTCTCGATGGCAGTAACAGCCACTTTCATCGTTGTCTCATATTCACCTTTGACCATCAGCACACCAGCCAGACGGTTGGCCGATTTAGCATAATAAACCAATCCCTCATGATTAGTGATTTCAGTGTTGATGGCTTCCTTCCAGTATTTCTCAGACAGTCGCATCATGTGCTGACGCGAATAGGAATAGCCACGCCAATAGTCGGCCTGAATATCAGTAATCTGACCTGCAGCCTCCAACTGGTCGGCAAGTTTCAGCAGTTGCTGGTACTCATGATTCTTATGGGCGGCACTAATCAATGCATCGGCCTCCATAATTTTTGGAGTATGCTCGGTATCCTTATTTTCACACGACAGCAAAGAGACTAAGGCGAAAGCCACTGCCAAAAATCGGTTTAGGAGTCGTAAATGTATCATATTTCTTTATTAAGTCTTCTATTTGTAAATTGTTGGTGCGATATTATTAGTTGCCTCTGTAGCTACATCGATGGTAGAACCATATTTTTGCAGCGAATAGGCAATATATGCAAACATGAGCACACCGGCAAACAGCAACAGGGTGTAGGGCCAGAACTCGTTGGGGAAGATGGCGGTGATGGCCACGCTGCTAATACCAAAGAGTACTATCAGGTCGCAGCACACTTGCATCCAGCGTACAAAATCCATCACATTGCCAAACGAAAGTCGCAACAGTCGGAAGCTCACCTGATTATAGGTTCGATAGAACTTAAAAATAGTCCAGGCAGCATAAACAAAAAAGAAAAGGAACGACAGCAAAGTAAGCATCGGTGCCTGTTGCTTGATGGCAGCAACCGACCAATAGCTTACCAGTCCGACGAGATAGAACAGTCCATGAGTCCAAACCTTTCTTTTGGTAAGATACTTTGGATTCAGTAATGGAATATAGCCCCAGTTGAAACAGATGGCTCCAAGGTGGAAATAGGTAACGGTGAGTGCCGATGCAGCCGTGGGCCAGGTGTAGCGCCACATAAACACGCCGTGAATCATATAGCCCAATCCAAAAGCGGCAATCCACAAGGTGGTAAGCAGGCGTGTGCGGTAGTAAATAGCATATTGCCTATAATGCTTACTACCTATAAAAAGTATGCAAGCCATCACCATATTGATAATGCCTGTCGAAAATAATGCTAATTGATAGAAAAAATGCTCCAACCTCAGTTTTGTTCTCTGTAGTTAATTCAGGTTGCAAAGATAATGTTTTTTCTTTATGTTTATCGATTCCGCACAAATTATTTTATTTTTTACACTAAATATCCTATCAAACAACAAAATATCCATCACTCAACAAAAAAAGGAAGCCGCACGGACTTCCTTTATTTATACATTCTGTTTCCTTTTATTGAACAGGTATCGTTATTGTCTGTTTCAGTTTGCGCTCTTTATCGGTTACTTTCAGGGTGAGAGAGCCTGGATGCTTGGCTGCCTGGACAACGACCACAAGCTGACCGTTGAACAGTTTCATAGTAGGTTTGGTGAAGGGTTCCAGCGAAGTAGCATCACCATTGCAGACAGCACGGAACGAACCGGCTCCTGACACCTCAAACGATAGCTGATCCTGAGCATCGGGAATTAAGGTTCCTTTCTTATCGACCAAAGAAACAGTGACGAAAGCCAGATCTGTACCATCGGCAAAGAGCTTTCCGTCTGTTCCTTCCAATGGAAGAGGAGTGTGACTTGACTGCTGAGTCCATACGCTGCATTGCAGTTGAGCGGGTTTACCGGCAGTTTTCAGGGTCTTCTCGCCTGCAGCCTGTCCGTTTTCATCGTAAACAACGACTTTCAGTTCGCCTGGCTCATATTTCACCTCGTTCCAACGAAGGCGATAGCGATCCAGGCGTTCCTTCGGATTTTTCTTGATACGTCCCTGACTCTTGCCGTTGACAAAGAGTTCAGCCTCGTTGTAGTCAGTATAGCAGTACACGGGTGTTACTTCGCCGCGACGACTCTTGCCATTCTTCGTCACACCGCTTTCGTTGCCCCAAGTCCAATGTGGAAGCAGGTGAATGGTATGTTCGTCCTTATTCCACTTTGAACGGTAGAGATAGAAGCGGTCCTTGGGCAAGCCAGCCAAGTCGCAGATGCCAAAATAGCTGCTGCGTGAAGGCCAGTACTCATCATAGGGAGTCGGTTCGCCCAGATAGTCGAAGCCCGTCCACACAAACTCGCCAATCACCCAGTCTTTATCATCCTGCCACACCCAGTCGTCATCGGGCAAGTTCGACCACGAGCAGTATTCCACGTCATAAGACGAGCATTGTCCGTCGGCTTTCTTGATGGCTTCGGGATCGTAGTTCTTTGCCCAAGAAGAATATTGAGAATTGTCGGTCACCACCACTGGGAATTTATACACCCCGCGTGAAGAGACGGTAGATGCTGTTTCAGAACCCAACAGAAAGCCCTGCCACAGTTGCTTGATGTTATTGTCATACTTGTGTACACGATAGTTGAAGCCCGGTACATCCATCACCTGTGCAAAACCGGTGGAGAGGGCACTCTCAGCACGGTCCATTCCCTGCGTTACGGGACGTGTGGGGTCCAGCTGGTGACAGAGGTCTTGCAGGTGCATAGCCATCTCACGACCGCCCTGCATCCCCTGTTCGGGAATCTCGTTGCCGATGCTCCACATCACAATACTGGGGTGGTTGCGGTTAGCACGAACCAAATTTTCTATATCTCTGTCGGCCCACTCTTTGAAGAAGCGGGCATAGCCGTTCTTGCACTTCTTGTAAATCCACATATCGAAGCTCTCGGCCATCACCATCATTCCCAGCGAGTCGCACACATCCATCTGCATCTGCGAAGGCATGTTGTGGGCGGTACGAATAGCATCGCATCCCATGTCCTTCAGAATCTGAATCTGACGAATAAGAGCAGCTTTGTTCACCGCAGCGCCAAGCGGCCCCAGGTCGTGGTGCAGGCACACGCCCTTCAGCTTGCGCGTGACGCCGTTCAGCTGGAAGCCTCCTTCCTTGCTGACGCTGACGGTGCGCAGTCCCACGTTGATGATCTTCTCGTCGATGGCCGTGCCGAAGTCGTCGTAGACTTTATGGTCGGATGAGCTCTTTCCGTCGAAGAGCACGGCCCGTACCTTATATAAATAAGGTGTCTCGGGGGTCCACAGCTTGGCATTGGGTATGTAGAACTTGCCGATGGCCTTACCGTCTTTCACAGGCGCGGGATACAAGTTGGCCTTGTTGTTGCCGTCGGGGTCGATGAGCGCCAGGTTCAGCACGGCGCCTTTCGCGGCATTGGCTATGGGTATCTCGATGGTAAACTGGGTGATGTCCTTGTCTTTCGTCGTCTTAGCGTGCAACTCCGTCGAGGTGGTTATTCCCCAGTCGTCAATACGAGCCTGCGTAGGTGTAAGCACCAGCTTCACAGGGCGATAGATGCCCGCCCCGGGATACCAGCGCGAACTCTCTTCCAAGTTCTGCAAATCGACAGTCAGTTCATTCTCGCCAGTCTTTATAAAAGGAGTCACATCTACTCTGAAAGTATTATATCCATAAGCCCAATAGCCTGCTTTCTTTCCGTTGATGAATACCGTTGGCTCTGCCATTGCGCCGTCGAACACCAGTTCGGCATGCCCTTTAAATTCTTCCGGAATCGTAAAACTGCGCTTGTAATGCCCCTCGCCTATCCAAGGCAGAGAGCCCGAGCGTCCGCTCTTCTCAGTAGCTTCTTTTTCACCATTCTGCTCGATAGCCACAACCTGCAGGTCCCACTTCTTGTCGAATGGTCCGCTGATAGCCCAGTCGTGAGGCACGCTAACCGTTTCCCACGACTGACTGTCATGAGAGAATTGCCAATTATCTGTAAGGGTGATTTCCTGTCTATTCTGCGCAGAGAGAGAACTGACAGCCAACAAAAGTACTGCCGAAAGAAGACTCGTTTTCATATAGTTTTTATAGTTATTAGTTCATAATTGGGGCAAAGTTACGAAAAACTTTCATACTTTAACGCTCAATTATTGAAGGAATTAATACAAAACCTACCAAAAAAAAGTTAAACAGAAGAAAATAACTCCCCACTCCTAACCCCTAACTGCCAACTCTTTACTATCTTTGCACACGAATTATAATTCATAATAAAATGAAAATAGCTTTAATAGGCTACGGCAAGATGGGCAAGATGATTGAGGAAATAGCCCTTAGCCGTGGTCATGAGATTGTTAGTATAATTGACATCGACAATCAACAGGATTTCGAGAGCGAAGCATTTGCATCGGCCGATGTAGCCATTGAGTTTACTAATCCTACTGTTGCCTACGACAACTACCTGAAAGCTTGGAAAGCTGGTGTGAAGGTAGTTTCCGGTTCTACAGGATGGCTGAAAGAGCACGGCGATGATGTTCGCGAGGCCTGCGCCAACGGCAAGACACTTTTCTGGGCTTCCAACTTCAGTATCGGTGTAGCCATTTTCTCGGCTGTCAACCGCTATCTTGCCAAAATTATGAACCAGTTTCCTCAGTATGATGTAGAACTGGAGGAAACACACCACGTACACAAACTTGATCACCCCTCAGGCACAGCCATTACACTGGGCGAAGAGATTGTCGAGGCCATCGATCGCAAGGAAGCCTGGGCTGAAGACACTACCGACCCGAAGTTGCTACGAATAGACCATATTCGTCGTGGCGAAGTTCCTGGTATTCACACTATTCGCTATGACAGCGATGCCGACTGCATCACCATCACTCACGATGCCCATTCACGCCGTGGCTTCGCCCTTGGTGCCGTACTTGCTGCCGAATACACAAAGGAGCATAACGGCCTGCTGACTATTAGCGACATGTTCAAATTCTAACATCGTATGTCAAGAAAAATATCTATCTGGGATCTATTCAGCAGCCGTCCCAATTACGAACGCCCGAAGAAAGATTCTGAAAAAACAGTAAACAAGAAAATCCAGTGGCTGAAATTTATCAGCGTACTGATTCTCTACCTTCTCTTCCTCTATTGGCTTGGTTCATGGTGGGGACTGCTGGTCATTCCTTTCATTTTTGATATCTATATCACAAAGAAAATAAAATGGCAGTGGTGGCGCGAGTCAGAGAGCCCTGTCACCCGCACAATCATGTCTTGGGTTGATGCTATCGTGTTTGCCCTCGTGGCAGTTTATTTCATCAACCTGTTCTTCTTCCAGAACTATGTGATTCCCTCCAGTTCGCTGGAGAAGTCATTGCTCACGGGCGACTATCTCTTTGTGTCGAAAGTGAGCTACGGTCCCCGTATTCCTGAGACACCACTCACCATGCCCCTGACTCAGGACGAGATGCAGATGCCTCCCTTTGTAGGTCCATCCATCAAATCGTACATTGGCTGGCCCCACTGGGAATACCGCCGTGTGAGCGGACTGGGCAAGGTGGAAGTGAACGATATCGTGGTGTTCAACTACCCTGCCGGCGATTCCGTACTGGTGAACCACTACGATCCCACCAACAAGACACGTTACTACGAACTGTGCTACGACAATGGCTATCGTCTGTTGGAGGAGCAGTATCCCGGCATGCAAATGCAGCCAGACTCCATGACTGCCGAACAGCGCCGCAAGTTCTTCGATATTATCTATAGTCTGGGATCGGAATTCCTGAAGAACAATCAAAACGAGTTTGGCGAGGTTGAATACCGTCCTACCGACCGTCGTGAAAACTATGTGAAACGTTGTGTGGGCCTGCCTGGACAGACACTCGAGATTCGCGACCAGATTGTTTATCTCGACGGCAAGGCCAACAAAGAGCCCGACAACGTGCAGTACACCTACTTCGTAGAACTGAACAACATCTCGGTCTATGACTTGATGGGCGAACAGATGGACGCCCTGCGCAAAGAACTGCAAATCACGAAAGAGGATGTCATTCAGCTCAGTCGGATGGGCGTGATGCCTATGACTCACCATACAGCCAGCGAACTGAAGCGCCGCGGTATAGCCAAGACCGTTCAGCCTGTGAGCGATGCCGACCTTGCTCCTTTCCAGCCCGAGCGTGCCATCTATCCTCAGAACGGAAACATGCACTGGACACGCGACAACTACGGTCCTATCTGGATTCCTGCCAAGGGTGAGAGCATCGACCTTACACTCGACAACCTGCCCATTTACGAACGCCCCATCAAAGTGTATGAGCACAACAGTCTGGAGGTGCGCGACGGCAAGATATTCATTAATGGCGAAGAGGCCAACAGCTATACCTTCAAACTGGACTACTACTGGATGATGGGCGACAACCGCCACAACTCAGCCGACTCACGCTACTGGGGTTTTGTGCCCGAGGATCACATCGTGGGCAAACCTATCTTCATCTGGTGGTCAAGCGATCCCGACCGTTCGCTATTCAATGGAGGAGTGCGCTGGAACCGTCTGTTCCGTTTTGTCGATGACATCAAATAATGGTGTGAGCTGCGACTGACTCGCAGCTCACAGTAAAACCTATGCGTAGTCTACTAAAATTCATCCTTTCGCTGGCCGTTGCCTTCCTACTGATGTTGGCATTCCGAGCCTTGGTTTTCACCATCTATTCTGTAGATGGCGAAGGCTTAGAGCCCGATTTTATCAATGGCGACAGGGTGATGGTGAACCGATGGAGCTATGGTCTGCGCACAGGAGGAAACCGGTTGTTCAGCTATGGTCGCCTGTGCCGACAACCCATGCAGCGAGGCGACATCGTGGCCTACGATGACCCCACCGACAGTCTGAACCGGCGTGTACTCTTCGGCAGGTTGAGCGCCCTACCGGGCGATACTGTCCGCTATGAGGGCAATCTCGAACTGGTTCCCGGATTGGTGAACTGCGCCGATGCCGACTACTACTGGATTCAGTCGCTCAACGAAGAGAACCAGATGGACTCCCGCCTGTTTGGATTCATCAGTGAAAAGTCTATCATAGGACGTGCTTTCCTCATTGTCTATTCACACCCGTCAGACAGTTCAGTATTGCGAGGGTTCCGCAACGACCGTTTCCTGTTGCTAAAATAATTTTCCTTTCTTTTGAACACGCTTTTCAAAAAGAAGATGAAAGCAATCCTTTCCTCTACATATTTCGGACCCGTACAGTGGTATCAGAAGCTGAACCGCTACGACGAAGTGCTGATTGAGCATTGCGACAGCTATCAGAAGCAGACCTATCGCAACCGTTGTCTGATAGCTACCACCAACGGCGTGCAGGCGCTTACCGTTCCTGTTTCAGTTGAGAACTTAGAACTGAGAGCTGAGAGGTATGATTACCTCCAGAGCAAAATACGTGTTTCCGATCACGGCAACTGGCGCCACCAGCACTGGCAGGCCATCACCTCGGCCTATGGCGACTCACCCTTCTTTCAGTATTATGAGGACGACCTGCGCCCCTTCTTCACGGAGAAATGGGAGTTTCTCTACGATTTCAACGAGGCCATCCGACAAAAAATGTGCGAACTGATAGACATCCAACCGAACGTGGCCCTAACATCTGAATACGTTTCACCCTCGGCACTGTCTGAACAAGACGGGATTGTTGATTTCCGCGATACTATTAATCCGAAGCATCCTGGACCCGACAGCGAGTTCAACGCGCGTACATATTATCAAGTATATGCGCTCAAGCACGGTTTCCTGCCCAACCTCAGCATCCTCGATTTGCTGTGCAATATGGGGCCGGAAAGCGTTTTTTTGCTTTAGAGTTCATCCTCATTCCTTTCCAACGATTAATGATTCTATCAAAAAAAAAGGATGCGATCCTCACGGACTACATCCTCCCATAGTTTCTGCTCTCCTTACGACTTCACAGTTTATGAAGAGCGTGTTTATTAATACTAATTTAAACAATCTTCCCCGAAGGGAAAGAAAAAAAAATGAAATATTCCTTTTTTGTCGTTGACGATTAATAATCTTCCTCCTCGTCGTCCCAGACACTATTGCTATTGCTGCGCGACTCGATCGTGGTTGAACCATTATAATCGTTGCCCATACGAATTAATTCCGATGCAGCAATCATTTTGGGCAGTTCTGTTATTCCAATTATCAGACTTACTCGAATAGTTCTTGAAATTAAGCGTAAGTGTCTTGTTGGCAGCAACTGTGAAATAATCGGAGAGGTTGTTCCACCATACGGTTTCGTTTTCTGTTGTTCCAACACAACTACTACCTACCACACTGTGAATTTTTCCATAACCATTGTCACAGGTCAGGTAGAAAGTCATGTCACTGTCTCCTGCACCACCACCAAGGGTTATTACTTCTCATTTGTTACTCCCATGAGCACTCCCACTGCGACGAGTAGTCTTTTCATTAGTAGTTTTTTTCATTTCCATACCTTTTTGTTTAAGTTATTAATAGATTAATAATTAGTATCACCAGCAGAAAGGCATGGACACAAAAAAGCGCAGACCTCTCCGTATTCCCAGACAGGTTTGCGACGACCTAAATCACCATACGTTGAAGTTTGCGCAATAATGCACACACTCAAATGGTGATATAATGCTCTATTTTTCCTTTTCGAGGTCGCAATTCGTCTGGGAATTGAGCAATTAAAAAGATGTGTCGCCGACTCTCTTGTCAGTTTTTTTCATCAACACGGCAGCAAAAGTACGACTTATTTCTGATTCAACCAAAAGAAAAGGTGGGAATTTTGCTCATGCGAGCAAAATTCCCACCTATATAACTATTAAGATGAAGGCTACAGCGAGGCTATTTCCTCATGAGTAAGTCCAGTGTACTTGGCAATCAACTCCACCGGCATGTTGTCAGTCTTCATATTACGAGCCATTACAACGCGCTCTTCAGCACGACCCTCAGCACGACCCTCAGCACGACCCTCAGCACGACCTTCTCCTTTTGCTGTCTCAATATTGTCGCGCAGAATGACGGCATTATCCAAGTGACGGCGGTAGGCTGTCAGCTCTTCAGGCGTCATGCTGGCTATCTGCATCTTCTGGCGTGCCTCAGCCAGTCCTGGAGCATCAGCATCGTCAGGAATGTCGCCCGTAGAGAGAAAATAAATCCATTGTTCCAAGGGCACGCGCGACCAGCGGTCGAAGTCGTTGGCCTTCAAAACATAGTACTCCGGATAGAGGTCGCTCACGGCATCGACATTGAACTTCTGGCGCTGGAAAGGCGAAAGCTGCAGCACATCGTCCGCATCGTGAAGACCACGGAACTCAGTCTTGCCGTGGTAAACGATGTCCTTGCCCTGACCCAGGTTGAAATAGACGATATTGATGCTGTAAACCTTAGAAACATTCTCGTAGCCCTCGCCGCTGTTGATATACTCCGTCACCAGCTTGGATGCTCCGAAGAGCATGCGCTGGAAGTAGGCCACCTCTGACTCGTTCTGCACCTCCATGAGATAGAGATGTCCGTGGTCGTCCTCAGCCAGCAAATCTACACGGTTGGCCTTCGAGTCCTCGTTCTCCTTGTAGCCCTCGCTCTCCAAAAGTTTCTTGATATGGATTGACCGGCCCAGAAGGGTGGTAATAAGCCCTTCCAGCACCACATAGTTGGCCTTGTTGCGGAGCAGCCGCTTCATGGCCCAGTCGAATCTTACATATTTACTCATATTTGCAAAATTAGTACTTATTTCCGATACGACCAAACGAATAGCCGTGAATTTTGTTCATGCGAATGAAATTCCCACCCATCTGTTAATATTAACGTGAGTCCGACTAAAGCAGTATGCGGTTAAGTCTGCGAACTGGTTAACCACAAAAAAATAGCAAGTTTTTGTGGAAAAGTGTTGGCAATATGTGGCAAAGTGTGTATCTTTGCCACAGAATTTCTATTTAATAACCATTTATTAAAACAACCTAATAAACTTCAGCTTATGAAAAAAATTAATCTCAGTGTAGCAGCCGTATTGCTCGCAGCTTCATTCATCTACAGTTCTTGTATCGGTTCTTATGCCCTGTTCAACAAGTATGAGAAGTGGCAGACCCACATGACCAGCAACAAGTATGTGAACGGTATCGTTGGTTTACTGATCGAGTGGCTCGTTGCTCCTATCTGCCTGTTTGTTGACAGTCTGGTGCTGAACACCATCGAATTCTGGAGCGGCAACAATCCTCTGGCCGACAACACCCAGACCGTGATGGGTCAGGACGGTCGCTACTATGTAGTGAAGACTTCACGTCAGGGCTATGAGATAAAGGCTCCTACCGGCGAGGTGACCTATTTCCTGCACGACGAGGCTACCGACTCTTGGTCAATGAAGCAGAACGGTGTGGTAAAGGAGATTTTCCGTTTCAATCCCGATGGAACCATCCAGGCTACCATGAAGAACGGTGAGAAGATCAATGTTACTAACGACCAGGCAGGACTTGACATGGTGCGTGCCGAAGTGATGAGCACTGTCAACTTCTTCGCAGCCCGTTAAGTTGCAACAGATAAATAGTTAATACCAATAATGGCCAAAATTTTTAAAATTCTGGCCATTATTTTTTGAATTTTGGCCAAAATTCTATTGAGCATGAAAACCAATAGAATTATGCTTGAAAAGAATTAGAATGCAATTCTTATTGTTTTTCTTCTTAAGAGAATCATTATTTATTCATAAGAGGATTATTCGACTTTTCTTATCGCGCGGTTCCGCTTTCTTACCACTTGTCCTTGGTAATAATGATAGATTAAAGAAATTGCAACCTTGTTCTTTGGAAGTTACAGAAAAGTTTGTATCTTTGCCCGCAGAAAAGTAAAACGCTAGATGTTTAACTTTTAAAACTGATATTGCCTATGGGCTGAGAAAAGATTATTACAGAAAAGGACATATAGGATGAATATCCACTTTTAGATTCTTGTTTTCTGAATATTGGGGAATTGGAAGAAACAATCAAGAACGAAAGTTGGAGTTCACGCTTAGTAGCGTGGACTTTTACTCGTTTAAGACTAATAGGTTTTCCCCAATACCTCAGAATACGTAGACGAAGTAAATTGTCCACGTTTTCTTTTTGTGTCTATTCAATTAATAACAAAAACAATTATAAGCTTATGAAGAAACAATTACTTTTATTTGCATTGATGCTACTTCCATTAGTAGTCAGTGCCCACGAAATCGAAGTAAAAAATACCGATGGTGTCACCATTTATTACAACTATATCAATAATAGTACAGAGTTGGAGGTAACGTACAAGGGTAACTATTCTTCTTCATCTTCATATCAAGGCAATGTCGTTATCCCAGAAGAAGTCACTTATATGGACAAAACACGTAAGGTGACGAGTATTGGAAATGAAGCGTTCTATGGCTGCTCCGGCCTTACCGCCGTCACTATTCCTAATAGCGTGACGAGCATTGGAAATTCTGCGTTCCGTGACTGCTCTGGCCTTACCGCCGTCACTATCCCCAATAGTGTGACGAGCATTGGAACCAGTGCGTTTTCTAGCTGCTCTAGCCTTACCTCCGTCACTATCGGTAATAGCGTGACGAGCATTGGAAATCACACGTTCTCTGGTTGCTATCGCCTTACCTCCATCACAATCCCCAATAGTGTAACGAGTATTGGGGAATCTGCGTTCAATAGTTGCTCCAGTCTTACCTCCATAACTATTCCTAATAGTGTGACGAGCATTGGAGATGGGGCGTTCTCTTGCTGTTACGGCCTTACCTCCATCACCATTCCTAATAGTGTGACGAGCATTGGAGAATATGCGTTTTCTGGCTGCTTAGACCTTACCTCCGTCACTATCGGTAATAGTGTGACGAGTATTGGAAATGGGGCGTTCTCTGACTGCTCTATCCTTAAATCCGTAACTATCGGTAATAGCGTGACGAGCATTGGAAATAACGCGTTCTTAGGCTGCTCCGGCCTTACCTCCGTCACTATACCTAATAGTGTGACGAGCATTGGAAGTGGTGCGTTTGAGAAATGTAATAACCTTAGCTCCGTCACTATCCCCAATAGTGTGACGAGTATTGGAACTTATGCGTTCTATAGGTGCTCTCGCCTTACCTCCGTAACTATACCTAATAGTGTGACGAGCATTGGAGATTATACGTTCTATGGTTGCTCCAGCCTTACCTCCGTAACTATACCTAATAGTGTGACGAGCATTGGAAATGCTGCGTTCTATGACTGCTCCAGCCTTACCTCCGTAACTATACCTAATAGTGTGACGAGCATTGGAGATGGGGCGTTCTATGGCTGCTCTAGCCTTCAATCTGTTTATAGCAAGATTGAGGACGTCTTTACTATTTTTAAGAATACGTTTGCCGACAATACTTATAGTCATGCAAAGTTGTATGTTCCTATAGGCAAGAAAGTTGATTATGAGGATACTCCATGGTGGAGTAACTTTGTTCACATTGAGGAGTATGATTACGGTACTGACGCTCCTGTAGATCAGCCAAAGTGCCAGACACCTACAATCAGTTCTCAGGGTGGAGCGTTGACCGTTCAAGGTATTGATGATGGCACGCAAGTTAGTGTCTATAGTGTTAATGGCACTCAAGTAGGTACTGCCGTTGTTCAGAACGGACAGGCAACAGTTAGCACCTCTCTTCAGTCTGGTTCCATCGCCATCGTAAAGATTGGCCAGAAAAGCGTGAAAGTACTACTGAGATAGCAAGTAAGGAAAACTATATATGATTCGGGGGCGGAGCAAACAAAAAGGTGCGTTCCAAAATAATGAATATTGCTAACTTCTTTGCTGTCTGTTAAGAAGCAACAGATAAACACGTAAAAAAAAGATGCTGCCGTCAAGGTAAATCAGATAATGGTAGCCGATACCGTTGGCCCAGCCTCTGTCACGGTGCCAGCTATCCACGTCTTTGACGGTCACATGCCTGCCCTCAGGCGTGGCCGTACAATGAACGATAATTCTGTCAATGCGTCTCATTGTCTGTTTCATTTCTGATTTGTTTGGATAAGAATTCTTTGATACGATACTCGGATTCTCCGAGTTTCGTTTTAAAGTACACGCTCACCCCGAAGACGGCCCCTGCGAAGGTCAGGCCATGCGCCATGTACCAGAGCACACCGTCGGTGACATCGCCCTTGGTGAAGAACGAGATAAAGGACAGTACAACCCCAGACACCACCATGAGTGCTGCGGTTGAGTACTGAATCCATTCTTTACTGTTTGTTGTCATGATTCAATTTTTGTTGGTTGCTGCAAAGATAAGTTGCTACTTATGATGTGGAAAAGACAAAGCAGCGATAGCTTTTATTCAGAATCGAGACCGAAGTTCATCCTTGCTTACTAATTATGTAAGATTCATGTCAAGGGACGGAGTGCCCCGTAATCCACCTCGCCATTTTTTTGCTGTTTCGTTATTTTTTTCATCTCTTTTCCTTTGTTATTTCAAATTAAATTCGTATCTTCGTCACAGCATAGAATAAGGTGCAAACGTATCACTACTGCCCATTTGATAAGTACAATTAAAATCAAACTAATATTTTTGAGAGGTATGAAAAGAATTCTTATATTATGGTTATTATTGCCAGTTGTAACCATAAAAGCTGATGTTCGAATTGGTAAATTTGAATGTGCTCTTCATGAATCCACCCGTACAGCAACCATTAAGGGTGCAACTAAAGATGTGGCACTAGGTGGTATATTAACCATCCCTGAATATGTTACATATGAAGAAAAGAATTACTTGGTTACTAGAATAGAAGACAACGCTTTTTACAGTTCAAAATTTGATCCAGCAATAGAATGGATAAACTTTCCACCTACCATAGAAGAGGTTGGAACAGCAGCATTTAGAGATAATAAAGAGTTATGGTCAATGTCATGGCCTGGCGATGCAACAAAAAAGATTGGAGCTTATGCATTCGCAGGATGTACAAAACTTCAGGTTTTTTCAATCCCCCCTCTTTTGGAAGAAATGGGGCGTAATGCTTTAGAAGGTTGTACCTGTTTAACAGTCATGATTTTTGGAGGAAATCTCAAGGAAGTTCCTTATGAGGTTTGCAAAGGGTGCACTGGTATAACAGAAATAGTGATATTCCCTGGCCTTTTTAATAACCTTAAGAAAATTCAAGATAATGCATTCCAAGGATGTACTTCCTTGAGTTTAGTTATTCTTGCCGCAGACTTAGATTATTTCGGTTCGTCTGTGTTTAAAGGTTGTACAAGACTAACCAATTTTAGCAGTCAAACATATTTTCCACGCAAATACGTTGAAGATTGGAGTCCTTTTGAAAAATACCACTATGAAGTGGTTAATTTGGAAATTCCGGCAGGAACTTTGGAATTATATAGAAATACTCCTGAATGGGGGAGATTCTTGAGTATTACTGAAATAGAAGAAACAGCAGTATCAGAAAGAAGTTCTTTTGATGCAACTCGTATATTAAAACATTATTCTATAGATGGTAATTTGCTAGCTCAACCTCAACGAGGTGTGAATATCCAGAAAATGAGTGATGGAACCACAAGAAAGGTGATTAAGGATTAAGGAATGATGGCAGAGGGACAAGTGTGAAGTGAACCCCAGAAGTTGGACAGAATACTTCTGGGGTTCACTTCATTTTCTTGGCACACCCTTATCGTTTACATGGTTCGTTTCTTGGATAGATGGAGCGTTTGAGAGCGGCTGAATTGTTTTGCTTTGGAAAGGTGCTCAGCCCCTACATCTTTCCCGTAGTAAGTTCTCTGTCAAGATAACAGTAAATGTAAACAGGACTTTGGAAATAGAGTCCCGTTGCGGGATCGGTCAGTTTGGCGTATGTCTCAGAGTTATAGACCGCGTCAAGCGCTTCGTGAAGCGACAATCCGCGCTCTTCCATCAGCATAAAAACGAGGTCTCGCACGGTGCATTCATTCATATAGTCTATTGTACTCATAGGCGCCTCAGCATTTGAATGGCTTTCTCGCTTCCGAAGAAATATTGAAAAGTGATGCCCTTCATGTATTTCAAGCGCTCGAGAAAGGTGTCCATATTGATGTTCTGCTCAATGACATTACGGATTTGTGCACCTACCTTGTCATTTGCTATTGGACCATAGACAACATCGTAGTTATGAATGTTTACCTCACTCTTATTCTGGCGGTTGGCAAGGATGAACGTGGCCCAATCTTTCGTATAACCATCGAAACGCAAAAAACGCAATGTCCCGTCATTCAAGTGGGCCTCGTCGAACTCATAGTTTTGAACGATACACTCTCCACCGATCAATTGTACCTTGAACTTGGCCATCTCCTCTGCTTGTGTCTCTGACTCTGATAGGTAGAATCCACGACCAAAGTCCTTGCCTCGCTGGGATTGGTTTAAGTCAATCGCCAAGAAATCTATATTTGTTCCATGATAAAGTTTCATACAAGCGCCCCTCCATGACGCTGGCAGTACCCAGCCATATTCTGCACCATGTCTTCAAAACTTTGAGTATGTGCTACGTTATAATGCTCATCCAGAAAGTCAATGGCCTTATAGCGGTTCAGATAGCGATAAGCCTGCACCGCTGACAGACCGAAGCAACGAGCAAACTCGCTAATGAAAATGACGATGTATTCCGCTTTATTTTGAATCTCCTGTGACATGATGAATGAAGTATTACAGCGACAAAGTTACGAATTCTTTTTGAATAACAATGCGATTATGCCGCAAAAGTGACTAAAGGCTGGCGAAAGTATCGCAAATAGTCATCTACGCCATCCAGAAACTCCTTGACGGCAAGACTGGAAAGGGCTATATCCAGCGCAGCGACCTAGACAAGTCATGGCATGTCCTGGCGTCTTCAGTCGTTAGATAAAAGTACATAAAAACGAGGGGCAAGATTTTTCTTGTCCCTATCCCATTGCTTCGATAGATTAAAGAAATTGCAGCGTTGTTCTTTGGAAGTTACAGAAAAGTTTGTATCTTTGCTCGCAGAAAAGTGAAACGCTAAATGTTTAACTTTTAAAACAAGAGATTGCCTATGGGCTGAGAAAAGATTATTACAGAAAAGGACATATAGGATGAATATCCACTTTTAGATTCTTGTCATTCGAAATTCGCCAAATTTCATAAATCACAATCAAGAACTAAAGTAGGAGTTCACGCCGTTTGGCGTGGGCATTTACTCGTTATAGATTGTAAGGCGTTTGGCGATGCCTCGAATGACGTAGACGAAGTAAAATGTCCACGTTTTTCTTTTTTGTATATTTCAAGAACTAAAGCAATTATATGATTATGAAGAAACAATTACTTTTATTCGCATTGATGCTACTGCCATTAGTAGTCAGTGCCCACGAAATCGAAGTAAAAAATACCGATGGTGTCACCATTTATTACAACTATATCAATAATGCTACAGAGTTGGAGGTAACGTACAAGGGTTACTATCCTGATTCATATCAAGGCAATGTCGTTATCCCTGAAGAGGTTACTTATATGGACAAAACACGTAAGGTGACGAGCATTGGAAATAACGCGTTTAGAGGTTGCTCTGGCCTTACTTCTATCACAATCCCCAATAGTGTGACGAGTATTGGAGATGTCGCGTTCTATAAGTGCTCTGGCCTTACCGCCATTACTATTCCTAATAGTGTGACGACCATAGGAGCCAGTGCGTTCTATGGTTGCTCCAGCCTTACCTCCGTAACTATACCTAATAGTGTGACGAGCATTGAAGGTTATACGTTCTATGGTTGCTCCAGCCTTACCTCCGTCACTATACCTAATAGTGTGACGAGTATTGGAGATGGGGCGTTCTTTGGCTGTTCTGGCCTTACCTCCGTCACTATTCCTAATACTGTGACGAGCATTGGAACTCATGCGTTCTATGGCTGTTCTCGTCTAAACTCTGTAACATTCAACTGCAAAGAGATCGGAACATGGTTTAGTGATTTATCATCCATCAAGGAGATTGTGATTGGTAAAAATGTGACGAGCATTGCTCAGCAGGCATTCTCTGGCTGCTCTAATATTCAGTCTATCTATAGCAAGGTTGAGGATGTCTTTACTATTTCCAAAAATGCTTTTGCTGACAATACTTATAGTAATGCAAAGTTGTATGTTCCTATAGGTAAGAAAGTTTATTATGAAGATACTCCGTGGTGGCTCAACTTTGCCAACATTGAAGAGTATGATTATGGTACTGATACTTCGGATGATCTTCCCACGTGCCAGACACCAACTATCAGCTATCTGAACGGTGTGCTGACTTTCAATAGTGATACAGAGGGAGCCGTTTGCCAATACTCTATTACTGATGAGGATATCAAATCCGGTAGCGGCAATGAGGTGCAGCTAAGTGCCACCTATACCATTAATGTTTTTGCCTCGAAGGAAGGTTATGAGAATTCTGAGACGGCTACGGCAACCCTTTGTTGGATAGACGTAGATCCGAGAACAGAGAGCGTCGCTGAGGTACCTGCCTTTGCCGTGCTGATAAAGAACGAGGGTGGAGCACTGACCGTTCAAGGTATTGATGATGGCACCCAAGTTAGTATCTATAATGTTAATGGCACTCAGGTAGGTACTGCCGTTGTTCAGAACGGACAGGCAACTGTTAGCACCTCTCTTCAGTCTGGTTCCATCGCCATCGTAAAGATTGGCCAGAAAAGCGTGAAAGTACTACTGAGATAGCAAGTAAGGAAAACTATATATGATTCGGGGGCGGAGCAAACAAAAAGGTGCGTTCCAAAATAATGAATATTGCTAACTTCTTTGCTGTCTGTTAAGAAGCAACAGATAAACACGTAAAAAAAATTTTAGCTATAATTCTATTGAGCATGAAAACCAATAGAATTATGCTTGAAAAGAATTAGAATGCAATTCTTATTGTTTTACTTCCTAAGAGAATCATTATTTATTCTTAAGAGGATTATTCGACTTTTCTTATCGAGATTCACCACCACTGCTGGCTTATACTTACTAAATATATCATCGATATTGCCACGGTCAGCAATATCAACTTTTTAGTCATTGATATTGTCAATGCCAATAATGGTAGCTCCTTTCACATCTCTAAGCAGTCTCTTTACTAAATTACTACCGATAAACCCGGCAGCACCAGTAACCAATAAGGTCTTATCATTCAAGTTTATCTTATCCATAATTTGTGAAATTCGCTAACTTTGCATAGAGGAGCCGCTGAATAATTTTTCTTTCACGATTACCCCAAAGGTTTTAAATATTAACGCCAAGTCATAAAAGAAGTTATGCTTCTCGACATATTCCAAATACAGCCTTATCTTCTCCTGCATGATGACCTCTATATAGTATTTTTCCGGGTCTTCAGCCTTTTCCAGCAATTCACTCTCGTTGAGAAATTTAATAGACGCAGGATCGGTGATACCAGGGCGGACATCCAGCACGTGCATTTGTTCGGGAGTCCAAAAATTCACATAGTGGCGAACCTCCGGTCTCGGCCCCACCAGGCTCATATCGCCCACCAATACATTGATGAGCTGAGGCAGTTCATCGAACTTGAACTTGCGGATAAAGTAACCGGAACGGGTTATGCGAGGGTCGCGGCCACCAATCGTAATAAGGCTTCCCGTATCAGAACCGGCTCGCATGGAGCGGAACTTAAAGATACGGAAATCCCTGTTGTACCTTCCTACACGTACCTGGCGATAAAACACCGGTCCCTTTGAATCTGCCTTGATCCAAATGGCAAGAATCAAAAAGAGGGGACTTAGCAGAATGAGTCCAAGTCCGCTCGCAACGATATCGAATAATCTTTTCACAAATCCCTGATGACGTCTACGAAGTTAGTTATCACATAGTCCACTTCCTCATCGGTGAGCCGGGTGTACAATGGCAGTGTTATCTCATTTTCAAACAGGTGGTACGCATTCGGATAATCAGCAATATCAAAACCCAGTGTCTTGTATGCCGTCATCATCGGCAGTGGTTTGAAATGTACATTCGTGGCAATACCTCGTTCTGCCATCTGTTCCATCACCCGATTCACCTCCTCGCGGCTCTTACCCGGCAGGCGAACCATATACAAGTGATGCGAACTACAATGCTCCGCATCCTTGTGATTCAGTACAGCCACATTCAGACCGTCGAGTGCGGCATTGTAGCGAGCCACAATCTCCTGTCTTCTCTCCAACATCTTGGGATAACGCCGCATCTGCACCAAGCCAAGAGATGCCATGATGTCCGTCATGTTACATTTATACCAAGGGCCGATGATGTCGTATTCCCACATACCGGCCTTTGTTTTGGCTAGAGCATCCTTGTTCTGTCCATGCAGGCTGAACAGTTGGGAAATTCTGTACAGCATCTCATTCCAAGTTTCATCTTCTATCTTCGGCACAGTTGGCATATAATCAACATCAGTCGGTACAATATCATTCCCGAAAGGCAATTTCCATGTCAGAGCACCCCCCTCAGCAGTAGTGAAGTTTTTCACTGCATGGAAACTGAATGCGCTGAAATCAGCGATGGCGCCAGCCTTCTTTCCCTTTCGTACAGCACCAAATGAATGGGCACAATCAGCCGTCACAACAATTCTGCCTATCTTCGCCTGCAGCGCGTTGGCAGGTCTGAACAGGCTCTTTTTCCGCTCTACAATTTCATACACCCTGTCATAGTCTGCCACGATGCCTGCAATATCCACTGGCATGATTACCTTGGTTTTCTCCGTGATAGCCTGCTCCAGCTGCTCATAGTCCATCTCAACATTGTCCTTCTGGCTATCCACCATGACCAACCGGCAACCCACATGTTGTGTAACTGAGGCCGTAGCCGTATAGGTGTATGCTGGAACGATTACTTCATCTTCCGGTTGTATATCCAGCAAATGGAGCATCATCTCCATGGCTGCTGTTGCCGAACTCAGACAAACTGCTTTAACAGTCCCAACGTATTCTGATATCTGTGCCTCCAGTTTCTTTGTTCGCGGCCCTGTCGTAATCCATCCAGACAATATAGCCTCTCTTACTTCTTTTGCCTCTTCCTCACTCATATCAGGAGGTGAGAAAGGAATTTTCATCGATTTCATTTTTGTCATATTACGTTTCTTTTATCTTAATTTAATAATCATGCGCTATATTCCCACACAGAACGTACTGCCACATGCAAAACAGCTAAAGGCAGAAAACAGATGCCTCCAAAAAGCATCAGAACCGAACGCCAATGTCTGAATAGGATGCCGAGGTGTGACAGCATCGTATAGTCACGGAACTTCACCATTCGTCCCACCAACAAGACCATTTCACTTGACAACCTGTAGGAAAGCAGGAGGAAATCGGCAAACCCCACCTCTCGACACTTATATTGGAGATAGATGAAATTGCCTTTCGACATCTTGCTGCCCGAGCAGGTTTTTCCTTTCGGGTTCTGCCGATAGTAGGCACCTTCATAATCGCGCAATTGAGCCACACGCACACCGTGGATACCGCTCACGTCAAGCAGGAAATCCCAATCTTCGCGGTAACGGATTTTCTCGGAAAAGGTCAATCCGAGCGAACGCAAGAAATCCATACGATACATTATGGCGTGTGGCGGATAAGTAAAATCTAAGCCCCAGCGCGTCAGCATTGAGACATGAAGCGAAACGAAGATGCGCGTCTTAATGGGCGTATGCTTCATAAAGACAATCTCGCGGTTCTCCCTCTCGACAAAGTAACTCCACTCCATGAGCGAGACGTCCAACTGACGCTTCGTCGTATGCTCCAATTGCCTGGCCAATGCCTCTGGATGCAGGAAGTCATCGGCATCGAGGAAAATCACATAGTCGCCAGATGCAGCCTTTAGGCCGACATTCCGTGCCGTGGCCGTTCCTCCATTCTGTTTTGAAACCAGGCAAAAGCGAGGGTCATTGACCATAAATGAATGGACTATTTCTGCCGAGTTGTCTGTGGAACCATCATCGACAATGATGCACTCGAAGTCGGCATAGGTCTGGCTTTGAACATATTTCAACGTTTCAGGCAAAAATTCGGCCTGGTTATAGCAAGGTATGATGATGCTTATCATTTCCATTACACGCGATAGGGGCCTTTCACCTCATACTGTTTAACATACTTCATCTTCTTATATGCATTCCCAAACATATTCATAATCACCCAGAATATTGCCGAGATAGGATTCATTTCCTCTGCAACACGGAACAACGGATAGTGGGCCAGAATACGATCCCATAACCTTTTTGGGGTAATACTGCCATCACGTCTACGATATTTACCAAGAATCTCTGGCAGCAGATAACAATCAGCCCTACGGATTACTTTCAGCCACAACGCCGTATCATTATTTCTCTTAATATCTTTTATTTGAATAAGACCAACTGCCGAAGCATCATACATTACAGAGAGACATCCTGGCCAGCAACACGCAAATATATCAAACTTCTTCACGTGTTTTTTCCCGCTTACATGGATGCCAAGTTCATTACCATGTAGGTCTATCTCAACATATTCATGATAAGAGAAAACATATCCATTCTCTACCATAAACTTGATTTGTTTTTCTAATTTTGTCGGTTCCCACAAATCATCACTGTCAAGAAAAGCAATCCAACGCCCTTTTGCTTTTCTTATTGCCAAATTACGGGAAACTGCAGCTCCAAGGTTGGAACCATTCCGAATGAAACATATTCTGTTATCATGTTTTTTTGCTTCCGAAACAATCTCAACGGTACTATCGTCTGAACAATCATCGACTATTATCAGCTCCCAATACGGATACGTCTGGGCCCGTACTGACCTTATACTCTCTTCTATAAAACGCCCACATTGATATGAAGGCATAATGATTGACACCAAATTATTATTGTCCATTAATAAAAGGTTTTCAATATGAAATTGATTGCTGCCTTATTGAACTTAAAGTAAGAGTCTGACGGCATCTTAGATGTAGAAACCCCTCCTGTCGTTTTTATTTCAACCGAAGGAGCGTACACTACCCTCATTCGCTTTCTTCTGATGAGTTCTGCAAGATATATCTCTTCACCATAAAGGAATATTGGATAATCTATCTTTGGATAGATTCTAAAGAAGTTGGTGGTGAGTATAATAATGGAGCCATGACCTGCATAAATATCCATCATTGGGTACACCACATTCTTCCCTTTGTTGGCATAGTAATACTTTGTATAAATACTATAGAATAAGCTATTGTACGTTAGCTTCAGCAAAGTTAATTTCCACCGTTTATATCTATTTATAATACTCGGATTAAGATTTCTTTTGAACTTTTCGGAATAAATACTCGGAGCAACCCATGCTACGTCGTCTCCTGCTTTAAAGTTTTTCAGCTGTTTGATGGTTTCATCTTCAAACTGTAAATCAACATTAGAAATGATTATATAGTCGTATTGACTGACATCTTCAAGGTTGTTAATGATAGCCTGAGCTCCACCTAAATATCCAAGGTTTTGCAGTTCGACCTGTTTTACCTGTATAGCTTTATATGCACCACAATCAACGACCTCTTTTGAGGAAGAATTATCTGCTATTATTACATCCAGTTGTAAATCACCCTCTACATTTGATGCAGATTTGTCAACCGACTGAAGATAGTTGCATAGTTCCCCGTATGAATTATAGTTCACACAAACGATCAATAGTTTCATTTTGTAAGAACATTCTTTTTAATAGAAAAATCAAACATCATTAAGACCAGCAAATACAGCTCCACATAATTAATATCACCTTTAAACATGGATATCAAGTAACAAATAAAGAGTACCGCAACGTATGGGCCAAGGCTTTTGTCTGAGATATCACTCTTTTTAATGTATTTCAGTATCATTATATTATAATAGAGAATGATGCTTAGTCCGATTAACCCAGAGTAGAAAATTTGCCTATAGAAGCCAATATCAACATTTTTATAGTATGCGAAATCACCCACCTTATAATGAGCATCTCCTATAAATAATGTTTTATCCTCAAATTCCGTATTTATTAGCCATTTTTGCAAACGCTCTGATTCTGAATTTTCAGTCATATTTCCAAATAATTCCATCTGCCATTCAAGCATATTGTCTGGCAAAAATGTCTGAGCAAGGTGAATTGTTACAAATGCGCTCAAGAAAATCAAAATGGTTGTTCCGATGACATGGCCATTACGTTCTTTCGCATGATACAACAATACCAGAGCCAATCCGAGTACAACGGGAACGACCGCAATGCGTGCTGTCATAATAGAAACAATTGATATGATAATATAGCAAACGATATAAATAAAAATACTTTTGCTGTGATATAATACGTATGCACCCGAAATCAAACCAAGCGTGCAAGATGTCAAAACACCAAAGTATATGGCATTACCAAAACCGATGATTCGTGAAAAGTCCGTCAAATCACTTGTATCCATATAATTATCGAAACTAACTTGATACACTTTCATTTCTACTATATTACTAACTATCTCAGCAAATGAAGGATTAAACTTCAAACAGAGAGCTAATAAACTTTCAAATGCAACCACTATTGTGATGATTTTACACAGGTCAAGGAAAGAGCTTACTATGCCTTTGGCTAAATGGCAAAGAAAATAAACTTCAAAAAACCACAAGAGGAAATTCTTGATATATGCGAGATAAAGCATTTCGTCAGACCCGTTAATGGCCATTGTGAAAAGACCCCATAAAAAAAGTAGAAGTGCGACGCCAAATAGTTTAATGTACTTTTGCAACTTCTGGTATGTTACCTTGCTTTTTTTGTCTGTAAGGAAATAAATAAACCCAGGAACAGCTAACAATGTCTTCGCAGCAATAGGTATTGCTTGCAGTTGGATGTTATAAATATATATCAACAAGCATATAATTAGCAATATGTATCTGACCATCTTTGTCATTCTAAATGGCGTCATAAACACTTTTTTCTTTGCTTGCTGTTTTTTTCCAGTCAAACACTTCATTTAAAGGCTGTTCAACAGTATGATGAAGCAAATAATTTATACGAGTTGATATTTGACTAACAAAACTATCATCCAAATCAAATACATTGTCTTCACCTGCCGCTTCTTTTATCCCCCCAACATTACTACCAACAGCATTTGAGCCACAAGCCAATGCCTCTATCACTACGAGAGGCAACCCCTCTTTTTTGCTTGGAAGTACTAAAACGTCGATACAATTCATCATTACAGGCATTTCTTCTGCAGGGAGGTTACCCCAAAAAACGCATGGCAGATGAAGGGATTCCGCCTCACTCTCCACTTGTGGTTTTAAAGGGCCATCACCTATTATCCAAAAAATCAAATTGTTTTCCCTATTATCCATCACAGACTTGAAAATAGGTGGCAATGATAGTGGATTCTTTACATCTAACAATGCACCACAAAAGGCAACTACTTTTTTCCCGTCAGGCACACCTTTTGTTTTTCTCAGTTTTTTCTTTTCTTCAACACTATAGCAACAGAATTTACTATTAATCCCATTATACAGTATTTCACTCCGAAAACTGTCTGTTATCGTTGTGGCTTTGTCACATAATGCCTGTGACACAAAAAAATTGCAGTATGCATTATTAAGCAATAACTTTGTTTGCGCAAAAGCCAACTTGCTTTGGAATGGATGCGTGTGTATGTCTGAGCCATGCCAAGTTATACAATATGGTATATGATAGAGTTCCTTTGTTTTTTGTGCTATTTTGCCGGCTAAACCAGAATGGACAGACAGGAAATCATAGTTGCGCATTTCCTTTGCCATTCTACATATAAACCGATTCAGAAAATAGGGAGGCAATCTAAACCATTCTGTTATGATATGTTCCAAAATGGATTTGCGATACCACAATATGTGATAAGTTATTCCATCAAGAATGATTTCTTTTTTCCTGTCCTGTTTATTAATATTGCGTAATAAGCGCAGATACCATGGAAGGTATTTTGTAACGATATAAACATCTATGACGTAATCTGATATTTTACTTAAATACAAAACCCGATTGCGTACGGAGTTGAATACACCGTACTGGGCATAAATATCCGATTCAAATATTATCGATATACGTTTTTCCATCCAGCAATATAACTTTCCTTAATGACTTTCAGTTTCAATATAAAAAAAGACAAGAATGAAAGTTTTTTCCTATTTCCTTTCAAATAATTCTTTGCGCCTGTAAAATCATTAAAGGAATAATAGACCGACAACATTCTTTTCATATTCTCGACCGCTACCTTCTTTCTCAACTTCGCATTTCGAACTCCCGTTATTCTTTCCGCATAGTCCATGAAAAACAGTCTTACTTGGCAGACATTATCAGCAAAGTCCAACGATTTTTGCAAATCTGCGCTATGAGAAGCACTTTCAGACTGCAGCCGATACACGCCCAAGGGCTCTGCGATATAATGGATTTTGCCCTTCAGACTCAGATAGAGCCATATAGGATAGTCGCCCATCAGCCAACCACCGGGGGCTATCGGTCTAATCTCATCCCCAAACCGTTCCCTCAGTTCCTCCCTGAATAAAACGGTTAAGGTCGTTATTCCATTGAAACAGATAATCGACTCGAAGTCACACGTATTGAATTTCCTGAGACCGACAATGTCGTTGCCACTGCGAACCGCAGCTTGCGAGTACGACATGACATAATCGTCATGCTGCTCAAGGAACAGAACTTGCCGCTGCAGTTTTTGGGGGCTCGTCCAATAGTCATCACCCTCGCATAGGGCATAATATTTCGAGTTTCCCTTCCATTCTGCTATATACGGCATAATCGACTTATGCCTGCTGTGGTGGTTGTATTTCAGCCACAGCACAGCAAAGTGGCAATTCCGGTTTTCCTTATGCCGGGCGAAACAAAGCACATAGTCGTCTGTTTCTTCGTTACGTACCACAGACTTGTCTTCCAAGTCGAAATGTTCCTGCAGATATTGGCGGATGACTTCCGGCTCGCCGTCGGTACTGGCATCGTCAATAATTGTGCAGACAAACGGAAATGTGGTCTGTTGCATCGTGAAGCCATTCATGGCATCCTCGATATAGGGCGCTTGGTTGAAAGTGACACACCTTGTGCAGACCATCCATCTATATTGTCTTTCTTCCATGCGGTTTCACCTTTTTTACCTTTTTACCTTTCTTAGATATGGAGCAAGCATCGTTTTCATCTCTATGTATTCCGGGTTTCTTGTCAGTTGGCATAACACCATGAAGACGGCGGCCCCCGTTACTATCTGTAGCGGCAATATCACCCAATAGCTTACAGGAAGATACTTGACGAAAAATACGCTGACGGCTACAATGGCGGCAACCAGACAAGAAGGGGCAATGTCTTTTACCTGCATCCACGAACTATAGCCTATCAGGCGGCCTGAATAATGCGAATTAAGGAAATAAGCCACTACTCCAACGGCAAGATTCACATAGAGCATGGGCATGATGCCCCAAAAGACGCATACCGCAAGAGGAATAAGGCCAATCAGCTTTTTGACGATTTCCAGACCGAGGAACAGATCGCTGCGTCCTTGCACCTGCAGCATATTCAGGTTGATGGCATGGAGTGGATAAAGAGAGCCGTTGATGCAAATCAATGGAAGATAGACCGCAGCATCGTGCCACTTGGGGCCAATCAGACAATAAAGCAACGGCTCCGAAATGGCTGCGAGGAAAAACATGCCCGTTGCAGTGACGAACATGGTGACCTTGATGATACGCCGATAGGCAGAGACCATCCGTGACTGGTCGTCTTGGATATGGCTTAGTACCGGATAGGTGACACGCTGTATGACAGAAGTCAGATTGCTCGAAAACAAGGTGGAGAACTGCTTGGCTCGGGTATATTGTCCCAGCGTTGCCGGCGTATAGAACTTGCCGACGACAACCTGATACAACTCTTTCCATACCGTATCAAGCACTCCGCTCACCATCATCTTCCAGCCAAATCCGAACAAATCGTGAAAACTCTCAGAAGAGAATCGGAGCCTGGGCATCCACCTATTATATATATATAACAGTATGGTGGTCATGACCTGTGAAGTAAGCTGCTGGGCTACCAGCGACCATACGCCAAAGCCCGTCAGTGCCATGCCGATGCCTATGATGCCGCTCAAAGCAGTGGCCGCAATCGTAATCTTCGTCTGTGTTTTGAAGTCGATGCGCTTGGTCAGGCGTGTCTGCTGTACCATGCCCAGTGCTCCGATGATCAAGCCTAAGGATGACACTCGAACCAAGGCTGTCAACTCGACGCGTCCGAAGAAGTCGGCAATCAGCGGGGCACAGAGGAACACCGTCGCGAAGAGTAGCAGGCTCATACAGAGATTGCAGATGAACGCCGTGTTGTAGTCGTCGTCTGTGGCATCATTCTTGCGAATCAATGCTGTTGTAAACCCGCCGTTGACCAGTGCCGTACAGACAACGGTGACGATGCCCACCAGTCCTAACAGCCCGTAGTCATCGGGTGTGAGCAGACGGGCCAGCACAATGCCGATGACGAACTGCATGCCATAGCGGGCGGCATTGTCCAATGCCGACCAGCCCAGGCCCTTCACCGTTTTCTGTTTCAGCGATTCTGACATTTGATCATAAGAAATGATAACGATTCAGAATGTCGTGAAGCTCATCGCGTGAGCAGAACATCATCAGGTCGATGATGCTCAGGTCGGGAACGAACTCGCCACCAAATTGTTTGTAGCGGATGTCCTCGTTGCGCCGCAGGAACTGGAGGTTGATGCCCATCTCGCGGAAAGCATCCTTGTCGTAATAGCCCATGCCGGCACCGGAGGGGTTGATATAGTCGGTGAAACCGAAGTGCTCGCACGTGCGACTGATAATCTCGGGCGCTCTGTACTCCCAGCGGTCTGACACCTCCGAGAGCATACGGAACTCCGTCGTGATGCCGAGATAGTCAGCCACGGTCCGCAAGCTGCTGACGAGATAGCGCGTCAGGTCGGGTTCTTCGTCCAACAATATAGGCCTGATGACTTCCATTGCCTCGCTGTAATTTGGTGCATGACCATAGTAGAACTTCAGCACCCGACAGAGGTACTCAGCCTGTTTGCGGCTGACCACGCGTTTCGTCTCGCTGATGAGTCGGTTGCAGGAGGCATGGCTCACTTCAATACCGAAGTACTGAGGCTGCCCACCCTCGCCCAAGATACGGTTACGGTTAATCCAGCCATGCTTAATATAGTGAACACTGTCGCCAACCACAAACAAGTCGGCAGCATGGATGAGCTGCCAATAGCCGATGTAAGGGAAGAAGTACGGCTGCATGATGGCGATGTATCGCTTTCCGTCTGCTCCAGCTTTGCTGGCTTGTTCCCGAAGGGTCTCAAGAATCATAAGTTTTTTTAATATTTGTTTGGGTAATTACGTAGTAAGGAGTTTCCATCAGTTCCTTCCACTTCAATGAGGCCAAGAATGGTGTTGATGTTCGATTGAAGTTCCTGCCGGCTGTTGGCTCGCACAAAGATGCGGCATAGCACTTGCAGGAAGAGGCCGGAGTACTGCATGATGTCGCCCTCATGGTAATATTGATACAGGCTATAGACAAAGGGCAATTGTCTCACTGCGTCTATTCCCTTGATGCGGGTGATTAGACCATTTTTCAGGCCGATGCAGATGGTGGCGTACCGACTGTGAAGAGGCTCTGAAAGTGCTGAGAAGTCGTCGCCAAACTGCCCCGTCAGCGCATGTTGCATATAGCAGGCCACAAGGTCTATGCCCTTGTCTTCGTGAACCACACGAAAGTCCATGCCTCCGCTCAGGCGGAAAGCATTGTCCATGATATAAGGCACGCCGTCACTGATGATACCCTGGAACATACAGGAACCATTGTCGACGCCGAAGTCGTCGAACAATCGCGACATGGGTTCATAAAGCCTCTTGATGATGTCAGCCTCGGGCGAAGGGTAAAGGTCTAAGAACGGCTGTTGGGGAGAGGTGCCGATGGCATCGTAGAACACACGTCCCTTGGTATAGGGAAAATACGACTTCCCGTTTTGCCGCCATATCTCAAACTGGAAATAAGGACCCACAATGAACTTCTCGCAGAGATATTCGCCAACAGTGGAGTGCCGGACAGCTTTGGCGATGGCTTCTTCCATCTCTGTCCTGTGATGACAGACAGTAATGCCGAATGAGCCGCCATTATCTACAGGCTTCACGATGACGGGGAAGGGAATGTCTTTGTCCTCTAAGCGGAAGGCTGGTATGGCAGGCATACCGTAGCGAAGGCAAGCCTCCTTGAAGTGCTTTTTGTTCATCAGCACATCCCACTGTTCGGGTGTGGCATAATAGTGAAATCCCGTCTTGCCGATGAATCCTACCGTCTTGCGGATGACCATCTCGCCAGAGCACGACAACAGTCCGTCGATGTGTTTCTCCTTGAAGAACCGTAACATCGCGGCCTCGTCGGTGCAGTCCATATAGTATTGTTCATCGGAGACCTGATGAATCGGTGCTTCCGGCACATTGCCTACCGACACAAGCACGATGCCGTGTCGCCGAGCGTAGGCCGTCACCTCGTCCACCACATTATTGGCACCGAATACAGCAAGCCGTTTACCTTTTAGTTCATCACTCTTCATTACAATATATCGTATTCGTTAAGAATTTGCTGTATTTCCTCTTTCGAGCAGAACATCAGCATGTCGATGATAGAGAGGTCTGGAACAAACTCGCCTCCAAATTGAGGGTAACTGATAGTATCGCGACGATGCAGGAAACTGAGGGTCAGTCCTCGCTACGCCCAGTCCTCTTTGTCGTAGAATTCTGTTCCCCCTATGGGGTTCACATAGTCGGTGATGCCCAGTGTTTTATATATCCCCAATAAGTATCTTTGTAAACTTGATGGCTCCAACATCCGACAAATGGTTGCAGTCATAGAAGTCATCAGCGTCAAAGCGCGGGTCTTTCAGGTAATCCAGATATGTCAGATGGTATTCCTGTTGGAATTTGTGTGTCAGCTCATACATTTTTGCTAGTTGTTTGCTATCACATTTTTTATTATATGAAGTCCAGCAGGGAGGGGTAACAAGAATCAGTTCGATGTTCCAGCTTTGGCAGAATTCTGCTATCTCTTTCAGTAGGTTGTAGTTCGGCTCTATATAATCCCAGTTTCCGGCTGTGTTCATTTTGACGGCAGTCTCAACTTCAGTCTCATCATCCCATTTCCCCATATTCTTCTCCGACAGTTTGTATATGTTGCCCCATCCATACTTGTCACAGCCAAGAGAACTGTCGCCAGAAAAGTATTTTTCCAATTTCCCTAATGCCGTCCGCCTATCAGACAATTCCAGATTGTTGAGCGACCAATTGGAATACAGGTCACAATCCATGTAAATTCTATAATATCTGCAACGATACGATTCTACACCTTGTTCCAATCCAGGCGTAAACCAAGTATATAGAGATATGGGGATGATGACAGTTTTTAACTGTTTATATCTGTCAGCCCAATATTTCAGCAAGAAGAGGTTCTGCTTGTTTCCTTGACTGACATTGGCTAGATTAAACACTTTGCCTTCAAACAATTCTGGTCGAACGCCATAAAATGTTTGTGAGCTGCCCAAGACCAGAATTTCAACGTCTTCTGCATGTTTTTGCATCCACTCATATTTGTATTTGTATGGATTGGGGACTTGTCTTGTCAGATACTCTGCGAGAAAAGCACAAATCAGGACAGGCAAGCAAAAAATAGCGCAATATGTGAGGAATTTTTTCATCGCTATTCAGAATTGAAAATATACAAATGTTTGGCTTGAACCGGCGTATTTGAATATGACCAATAGAATGACGTAATATACACTCCAACGGACAAATCTGTATTTGAAAGGCTTTATGTCCGTGAACTGCAATGCGTGTAGTTTGTCTCTTTGCAGCCATTCTACGCTAAGAAGCAACAGGGCGAAGCACAAAGGTTGTTTCCCCTGAAGCATTGTCGCATCAAAAAACTTATTGGTTACCATGACCGTCAGATAGTCAACTGCCTGCCCCATGTTTTCGGCACGGAAGACGATCATGCTCATGGCAAAAAGGAGGAATGTCAATACCATTTGCAATGTTTCTTTGATGCTTGGCAGATAGCGGTCGTATGCCACTGTATTCTTATATTTGGTATTGATGCCTAACAGTGTGTAGATAACAAGCAGAGTGGCATGGATAAGTCCCCAGCAGACAAAGGTCCAGTTGGCGCCATGCCACAGGCCGCTGATGCCCCAGACGATATATACGTTACGGACGGTTTTCCATCGGCTGCACCGGCTGCCACCGAGAGGGAAGAAAACGTAGTCACGAAACCAGGTGGTCAGCGAAATATGCCAATGTCGCCAGAACTCAGGCACGCTTCGCGAGAAGAAGGGGATGTTGAAGTTGCGCATCAGATTGAAGCCGAACAACCGCGCACAACCGATGGCTATGTCCGAATAGCCAGAAAAGTCGCAGTAGACCTGAATTGTAAACAGAATGCCAAGAAGGAGAAGCGTTATTCCTGGAAGTTCTGAATATTGCGGATAAAAGTCGTTGACTACTGTTGCGCAATTATCGGCAACAACCATTTTCTTCAGGAATCCCCAAAGCATCTGCCTCATGCCATCCACGGCCTTGGCATAGTCGAAGTGGCGTTGCCGCTGAAACTGGGGCAGCAGATTCGTTGCCCGTTCAATAGGTCCTGCCACCAACTGCGGGAAGAAACTGATATAAGCAAAGAACTCTACTATGTCATGGGTAGCCGGCAACTTTTTCTTATAGACATCAATCGTATAACTAAGTGCTTGAAAGGTATAGAAACTGATGCCGACGGGCAGAATGATGTTCATCGTCCCCCAGTCTAAATGCCATCCTATAGTTCCGAATAGCGCATCCAGGTTCTCAACGAAAAAGTTGTAGTACTTGAAAACGCCGAGAATGCCGAGGTTCAGCACGATATTTAGTGCGCTTATCAACTGTTGTTTCCGTCGTTGACCCTCATAGTGTTCCAAAAACCTGCCACTTCCATAGCTACAAAGCGAAGTCAAGGCTATCAGCAGTAGGAAACGCCAGTCCCACCAACCATAAAATACGTAGCTCGCAACGACTACCAATAGGTTTTGCCATCGTCGTCCACAAAAAACGAACCAATAGAGCAGGAATACTATAAGCAGGAAAATAAGAAACTCAAGAGAATTGAAAAGCATAATGCGTTTCTTTATTGTCTTTTACTTTTTGGGATTTTTCACTACACTCACAACTCTTTCAATATCATCCTCACTCAGCGCGTGGTGCATGGGCAGGCAAATTACTTCGTTTGCAACCTTCGTGGCTACAGGCAGATTCGCAGGGACTGCGGACGGCAGACTGCGATAAGTATTGAAAGTGCTGATGAGCGGATAGAAGTATCTTCTGCCAAAGATGCCCTGTTCTTGCAACTTGAAATAGAGTTCATCGCGCGTCATGCCATAATCCGCGGCATTGACAAAAACAGGGAAATAACTGTAGTTGTGTCTGACACCCGGCATGTCGTCAAAGAAACGGATGCCAGGAACGTCTCGAAGTGCCTCACGGTACCGCTGTGCCACCATCTGCCGATGGGCGATGGCATGATCCACCTGCTTCAGATTCAGCAATCCGTATGCACAGCGCACCTCGTCCACCTTGCTGTTGATGCCGGGTGCGACCACCTCTGTCTCTCCTGCAAACCCGAAGTTCTTCAGGTGGTCAATGTGCTTCTTGGTTTCCTCATCATGTACTATCAAGGCACCTCCCTCCAGCGTGTTATACACTTTGGTGGCATGAAATGAAAGGGTACTCATATCGCCCGCCAAAAGAACAGAGGTCCAAGCCCCCCTCTGTCCCCCTTGTAGGGGGAAGTCCTTTAGATAGTCTTTGATACGCGAAATAGTTTGGTCGAAATTAAAGAGGACTTCGTCATTGGAGATACGTAATACATCAAATCCTTTTTTCCTGAAAAAGATATCGCGTAGCTTATCCGAATTACTTTGTTCGGGAGTCTGATGATAACCGCCATCGACTTCGATAACGACAGATGTCTCAAAACAGATAAAATCAGCGATGTACTCTCCAAAAGGATGCTGTCTGCGAAATTTATAGCCTATACCTTCATTTCTCAGTGCTTGCCATAAGACCTCCTCGGCTTGCGTTGGTTTCTTGCGCATCTCCCGAGCACGCTCCTTCAAGAATGGATAATCCGCCTCTGCGGCTGTTTCTCGGTAAGCGCCACTCCCGAGACTTTCTCCCCTCCCTACGGGGGAGGGGTCGGGGGTGAGGCATTCCACCCCAAAGGCATGGGCAGCATCATAGATGACTTTCAAACCGTAATGGTCAGCAATCTCTTGTATGCGCTTCATCTTCACCGGATGGCCATAGCAATGCACAGGCATGATGGCTGTGGTCCGAGGCGTAATGGCGGCTTCAATTTTGTCTGGGTCGATGCCGCAGGTGTCTTCCTCGATGTCCACAAACACCGGCGTACAGCCGTTCCACCAGATGGCATGGGTGGTGGCAACAAAGCTGTAGGGTGTGGTAATCACCTCGCCCTTGATACGTAGTGCCTGCAGGGCCGTCAGGAGCGGCAGGGTTCCGTTGGTGAACAAGCTGATGTAGGGCACTTTCAGATACTCGGCAAGGGCACGTTCCAACTGACGGTGGAACTGTCCCATGTTCGTTACCCACTTGCTCGCCCAAATCTCCTTCAGCAGTCCGTGAAACTCTTCGAGGTCGGGCAGCAACGGTGATGTAACAGTTAAATTACCTGTTGCGGTAGTAAATTTTTCACTTTTCATTCTTCATTCTCAGAAAGGCGGTTGGTATATAAGCCGTAGAAATGAGTCCGACGTTTGACAAAGAAAGGACCACCCGCTGTTGTCCTGATACCCGGGCGACCCTTCCCTCGACTCCCTTGAACATGCCGTCGATGACCATCACCGTCTCGCCGCCCTTGAAATGGCACTGCGATTCGGTGACAAACTTCAGATGCTCACTCTGGTTGCAGGTGGCAATGATGAAGTTCTCCATTTCCTTACGGGAAACAGTCAATGGAGGATTCTTCTGGTCTTTGTCCAACTCAAAATGATTGTAGTAATAGGTGAGAAAGGACAGGGCTGGTGTGTTCTTAACATACTCCTCAGCCTTTTCTTCAGTGGAATATACGAAAAGAAGGTTCGGGATTAAAGTCTCCAAAACCTTCTTTTGTTTACCGTTTACCGTCTTGCGAACATAGCGCTTGGCGATATATACAAATGTGCCGTCTTCTACGATATAGTCCGATGCCCTATCTTCTCTGCCGTAAGAGGCGCGGAACACATACCAACTCTTGTCAGGTGTAGGTACATATTTTACCGACACCCCGGTTTGTGCGCTTCTAGCTTCGGGGATGGTATCAGGGGCTAATCGACCTTCGGTCGCTTCGATACTTCGAAGAACCCTGACACTCGGAGGATTGGCCTGGCCTCGTCCAGTTTCCACATTAGACAATGTGCTCATATCGGACCTTTTTTGCATTTCATCGGCTGAGCTATCGCTCGTTCATCGGTTCGATGCCATTCCCCGCTTCCCACCTCTGGCGGAATCGCCTTGCGGCTTTTCCGATGCAGCCCGCCTCGTTCGACTCCGTCCGAAGACTTCGCCTCTCTCAGCACGGCGTGAGCTGTTTTGTTTTCAAATAGTCGCTTAAAACGACAGTCATCCAACAGAGAATGCGGAAAATCTTTACAAAGGTAGCAAAAAAAGTCAAACGAAAGCAAAAAACTTTCAATTTCCGTCGATTTTAATAAAATATTTGTTCATTTTTTTTGCGCAAATAGTTGTCAAAAGTGACAAACCAGTCGGCATACTTTGGTACAGTCTTTAAACCTGCATACTGTTTCATGGCTTTCCCAAAGTTACGTAGTTGAACCCTTTGCGTGGAACGATGCGAGCCCACGAAACTGAAATCATAATTCATCTTGAAATACTGATCTATGAGGAAGGTCTTTCCCACGCGCCTTCTTCCATAAACGATAACAAATTCCGAACGGTCTGACTCCATGCAGTCCCGTAGCATAGAGCACTCTTGGTCTCTCGCAATAAGCTTCTGTTCCATATTGATGATCTTTTATTTGCTGGCAAATACAAACAATTACTGAGAATACTCCATTGTTCGACATATTTTTGCCCCAAAACATAAAAAATTATTCATTATTGGGGCAAAATGGAGTTAAAAAATGAAGTCTAGGAGTGACATATCGATGAAGCCTGGTTCCATCGCCATCGTAAAGATTGGTCAGAAGAGCGTGAAAGTACTACTGAGATAGCAAGTAAGGAAAACTATATATGATTCGGGGGCGGAGCAAACAAAAAGGTGCGTGCCAAAATAATGAATATTGCTAACTTCTTTGCTGTCTGTTAAGAAGCAACAGATAAACACGTAAAAAAAATTATAGCTATAATTGCGAAAATTATAGCTATAATTTTTTGAATTTTAGCTATAATTCTATTGAGCATGAAAACCAATAGAATTATGCTTGAAAAGAATTAGAATGCAATTCTTATTGTTTTACTTCCTAAGAGAATTATTATTTCTTCATTCAAGTTTCGCATGTTACGAAGTCTCCCTTTATTCTTCAAGGCAAGCGGAGCTTGCGAAAGTTAAGTTATTCCATTCTTTCATGATCTCACTTATACCTCATCCCCCTTTCCGATAACTTCCCAATGACCAGTTTTATCAGAGCCTATGCGTCGGATGAACTCGCGGCTTTGGAGGGCTTTGATGGTACGGGCGATAGTAGGACGAGAAAGCTGGCAGTATGTGGCAAGCTTCTCATAAGAATAATTGGGGTACGTACTTATCGCATTCAAGACGGTCTGTTCGGTCTTTGAAAGCTGGGGCGCGACTGCTTTTACAGTATCATTTACAGTATCATTTACAGTATCATCGTCTTCCCGCATCAGCCTGATCAGGTCAAGTTGGGTGGCTATCACACGGTCGGCAATAAAGTCAACAAAGACCTCTGGACGAGTATGGGCTGCCTCTAACGAATAGATGTATTCATGACGCAGAACAGCAGGAATAATGGCAATGGTAAAGCCGTTGCGCAACAAAGCGAAATTCATCAGCAGACGCGCCACACGCCCGTTGCCATCCACAAAGGGATGAATGAAGACAAAACGCTGATGCAACGTAGCCGCCAACTCTATTGGGTGCAACTTCTTCTCGTTGTCATTGTACCATTTAACAAGTTTCTGCATCTCAGCAGGAATCTTAGATACTGCCGATACCGCATAACGGCTGCCGCTGATATAAACCTTTACTTCACGATATTTTCCTGCCTTTTCGGCATCTATCTGCTGATAGAACAGGCGATGAAGAGCCAGAATGTCCTCTTCTTCAAGACCTTCCTTTTCGGTAATCTGGTAGATATAGTCGTAGGCCTTGGCATGACCTACTGCCTCGTAATGGTCGCGCAGGGGCTTACCCTCAATCGTCAATCCGTCCTCAATGACTACTTTGGTTTCTGACTCTGTCAGGCTATTGCCTTCAAGGGCATTACTCGTATAAGTGAGCCCTACGCGGTAGTACTCTCTTAACGATTTTAGTGTTTCGGGCGGTAAAGGTCTGTATGCTGACAGCAAACGGTTGTTCTCGTCAGCCTTCTTAAACTTATCTGCCATTTCACTCATACCTCATCCTCCTTTCTTTCATTTCCCCATTTAGCTTTTGCAACTTCAAGGGACTTTTGTATCTGTTGAACGAGAATGTCACGCGGAGGCAATTCTGTCATATACTGAGCGACCTTTATTCCCGATTTGTCGAGTTGGAGAAGTTCAATCTGTTCCTCACTACCTTCGGTACAGAGTAAAAGACCAAGTGGTGTTTCTTCCCCTGGCTCCATTTCATTCTGCTCAAGCCAACGTAGATAGAGCTCCATCTGACCTTTGTATTGAGCTTTGAAACGACCGAGTTTCAAATCAATGGCAATAAGGCGATGTAGTTTGCGGTGATAGAATAGCAGGTCAAGATAGAAGTCCTCTCCATCAATAATCATTCGCTTTTGACGCTCTGCAAAGCAGAATCCATTTCCAAGTTCAAGAATGAACTGTTCCAGATGTGCGACAAGACTATCTTCCAAGTCCTTCTCGCTATACAAGCCTTTTAATCCGGTAAATTCAAGGAAATAGGGACTTCTGAATACCACATCAGGAGAAACAACTTTATTATCTCTGACATTGGCTAGTTCCTGTTTTACAACGTCCTCAGGCTTTGAAGACAATGCTGTACGTTCGTATAGCATTCCATCAATCTTTGATTGAAGTGTACGTTTACTCCACCTCTCGTTTGCTGCCATTGTGAGATAAAACTCTCGTTGAAGTGGGTCTTTCAGTGTCATAATAGTCAGGAAATGAGTCCAAGACAATTTTGACACCAGCGGTGACACTATTTGCCAATCAGGGAATTCTTGCGCAAATTGCACCATTCTCCTGATTGTTCTCTCCTCAAAACCCTTACTGCCATACCATGTCTGTAATTGTCGTGACACTGTTGCGATAATTTGTTTTCCGTATGTAGCCCGTTCATTTCCGAGCACGTCGCGGTTAATTCGCTCGCCAATATGCCAGTACATCATGGTTAGCTCATAGTTGGCTGTAGATGCCACATGAATTCGCGCTTCGTCAATGATTTGGCGGAGGTCAGTCATCAAATTTCCAACTGCTGCATCCTTTGCTGAAATATCGGTTGACATTATTGGTTTTATCTCATTTGCCATGATTTACTTCGTGTTTAGAGTTGTTCATTGCTTACAAGGTCGCTCATTTTAACCTGTAGGATTTCTGCAATCTTTTTGATTGTCTCTAATGAAGGCTGTGCTTTGTTGGTACACCACTTACTAATTGTCGCAGGGTCTTTTTCCATTTGCTCTGCTAACCATTTTGCTGTTTTGTGCTGTTCAACAAGCACCACTTTCAATCTGTTGAGATCTTTATTTGCCATTATACGAAATTTTAATGTAGCAAAAATACTAATTTTTCATATAAAATGTGCAAGAAGAAACAAAAATATGACAAAATTCGGCAATTTTCTTTGCCTTTTAGTTCAATTGACACAAAAGAATGAAAAGGACGAACGCACTCTGACAAAGGAAGAGTTGGAGGAAGTAAATGGTGGTATTCGAGTAAAAGTTCGAGTAAAAGATAGTATTCCCCGTGGAGGTAAGGTAACCTCTGAGTCATAATCACTGTATCAAGTAAGTTTAACAATTAAAAATATTACCACGCAGAAATTAAAAAAGCTAGGCGTTCTGGATTAAACTCCCAGAACGCCTAGCTTTTTTAGCACATCGCTTCTTACCACTTATCCTTGGTCACGATGTCGTCGGCCCAGCGATGGTCTTTCGGGAAGGGCTGTCCGTTCCATGCCTTCACCTGGGTCCAAGGCTCAGCCTTACAGGTCCAGAAATCGTGGTCGGCAGGCAGACCGAGAGGCATCAGCGAGAGGGAGGTCATATAGAGCGAACCGTTGTTGGTGTACCAGTCGGCCGTTTCGGGCTGATGACCGCAGAAGCCGATGGTGAGGAATCCACTCTCGTTGTAGTTGTTCTGATGGTCGTACATACGGTGCATCACCTGTGTGAGCGCTGCGCGAACCTGTCCGTTGGAAAGGTCTTGCGGAAGTTTCTGATACCAGGCCAGCAGGGCCAGTGGCTGAAGGGCTGCCATACGGTAAGGCGTTGAACGACCAATGACGGGGAAGGTGCCTTCGGGCGAGATGAAGCGCTCGAGGATGATGGCAAACTTCTGTGCACGCTTCATGGCGCGGTTGTAGTATTTCTGGTACTCCAGGCGGGTGCCGCTCTGCTTGGCATCAATCATATTCTTCAGTGTTTCCAGATACATGGCATGGAATACATAACTGGTGTAATAGTCGAAAGCGAACACCGGTCCGTCGGCATACCATCCGTCGCCCACATACCATTCCTCGGTTTTGCGGATAGGCATCATCACGCGGAAATCATCATACTCCTTCAGTCCGGCAGCCTTGGCAATGAAACTCTCGATAGTTGAAGAGAAGAGGAACCAATTGGTGTAAGGCGGCTCATACTTACGCAGCATCTTGAACTCCTTGATATAGCGTTCCTTGGTCACCTTGTCGAGTGGCACCCACAGGGCGTCATAGGCACGGATGAACGACTCGGCGATATAGGCGGCATCCACCAGGTTCTGACCTGATGCGCCCCATACCAGATAGTCGGGCGAGTCGGGATCCACCGAATGCTTGTAAGAAGCCAAAGCCCATTCACGCAGCTGGCGGCGCTGTTCCAGTTCTTTCTTGTCTGCCTCTGTGGCATTCAGCGGCAGGGTGTCGGGCAGAGCCAGCCAAGGAGCAATACCGGCCATCAGTCGGCCGAAGGTCTCCATATATACCACCTTACGGTTGCGGTTGTCAAACGAGGGTGAGAACTCTGTCTGCATGTTCTTCTGCAGTTCGCCCTTTGCCATATTCTCCAACACGGGCTGCGCCATTTTCCAGGCCTGTTCCACCCAATACTCACGCTCGCTCTGTGCTTGTTTAGCCTGTTTTTTCTTTGCATCGACAGGCATTGCCACCAGCACAGCCAGCAACATAATCGCGCTAAAAATCGTTTTTCTCATGTTAATTAACTAAGTTTTATTATTTCATTAGTACTTTCTTTCCACCAACGATGTAAACGCCACTCTTCAGACTTGAACAGCCATCTGTGAGTGAAGAGCTGACCTTACGTCCCTGCAAGTCATAGACGTTTGTATCTGCGCAAGGCTTTTCACCATTCAGAATGCGGATATCGTCGATACCACTGGGCAGGGTGTTGTTGTTGGCCTTGCCATAGACATTGGTCTGATAGAGTTTCACACGGTAGGGCCACTGTTCGGCGACACCCTCTTTATCCCAGCTCAGCCAGTCGCGTGTCCAATAACTGGTGGGAGCTCCGCTCACCACAAGCCACACATAAGAGCATTTGGCCGGACAGTCGAACGATACAATCGTCACCGAGTCCTTATAGGTGGCCGTTCCCACCTCACTATACAAGCGAGTACCATCTTTCTGAAGGGCCACAAAACCTACACGCCAACCGGCCTTTGTCTTGTTGTGTGAGGTATAGCCGGCCTTTCCTGCCTGTCCCACCAGTTCGGCATAGATAGTCTTTTCGGTAGAAGGAGCATTCAGTCGGATAGCGTTATTACCAAAGTTCTCTATGCAGTTGGCTGCCGTCGGACTCCAGAATCCGTCTCCGGCATTCACCAGAGCAGTCTGATTGCGCTTGTTGATAGAGCTCTTTCCACGATCACGGATAGGATCCATGTCGAATGTGGTCATGCGGGCACCATACTCCCACATCTCATCACCCAACTGACTGAGTTTTTTGGATGACAGTCCGCTCATGGTGAGTCGCATATAAGCCTGCAGCGGGTCTTCCGGACTCTTTGACTCGTTCCACATACGGCCTAAGAAGTCCATGCCATGCTTGTGGCACATATAGTCCTGAATGAAGAAGTTGTTGTAGCGCAGATCCACGCACAACGGATGGCGGTGCAGACCGTTGATGGTATTGGTGAACCACTCGTTGTTGAATTGCATGTCGGGATAGAACTTATAGGCCTGCCACTGTGCACACATCTCCCAGAACACGTTCAGCGTGGACTGCCCCCAGTTGTACATCCATCCGTTGTTATTGTTGTTGTCGCAGTGAGTCTGATACTGGAAACAGTGACCTATCTCGTGGGCCACGGTCTGTCCTGAGCGCGAGGTATGGGCGCCGTTCGAGAGCGTCAGCAATCCAATCATATTGTCGATACCACTACCGCTGGCCTCCCAGTCGGTGGTGTGGCGCAGGCGGATAATCATCTTGTAGGTATCAGTCTTTGACTTACCCTGATTGATGGTGATATACTTCAGACTGTCGGCGTAGAACTCAAAGATTTTATCGGCAGTCTCAAGAATGCCAGGCACCACCGACGGGGCCGTCATGCCATAGCCTGCTTCCCAGAAAAGAATCCAATGCTTTGACTGCAGACTGCGTTCGTAGCACCACTGACTGGTGGTTTTCTTCAAGTCGGCATCACTGCCACAGGCATTGCCACTGCAGTAGATTTTCTTATCGACAGCCGATATCTTACTGTTCAAGGCTGTAACAGCCCCTTTCAAATCGGTATCGGCCAGCGAATAGTCGGTGACAGCCTGAGTGGCCACACTGATGGCTTCGGTCAGATTGGCCACGGCCGTAGCCTTTCGTTCTGTGTTCTGCCACCAGCCCACTACCTTTTGGGCATAGTCGATACGCAACTGAAGGGCATCGTAGAGAGCACGCGACGACAGACCGGCCTCAACGGCAGCAACGAGTTGCTGATAGGCAGCGGTGAGCTTGTCGGCATCATATTCAGTAAGCGGAGTGCCCTCCTGCGTCAGCGTGGCTTCACGCCCCGCGGCAATGGCGGTCTGCAGTTGCTGGGCAACGGTATTCTGCACGCCCTTGTCCAACAGGCCCTGTGCCTGAGTCATCAGCTGGCATATCGTCTCCACATAGCTGTCAGTGGTCAGTTCGCCCACATACTGAAGGATGAAATTGTCCACGCACAAATAGTTGCCCGTAGCCCCTTCGGCCTTCAAGCCTATCTCAACATCGCTCTTTTCGCCGATTACCGAGAAAGCCACCTCATACTGTTTCATGGCCGTGACCACGGTCTCGGAAGTGCCGGCAAAAAGCACAACACCCGTCTGGGCAGTTCCTTTATTGGCCGTACTGCCACTGGCAGACTGCTGAATATGCAGGGCATGAGCCTTGAGAATATAATTGCCTTGTGGCAGGTCCTTCAACGTCTGTGTAACGGAGGCCGAACCGAGTTTCTGCCCCATACTGACCCACGACTCCAGATAGTACACGCCTCTTTTCTGAGAAAACACGGAGTTGTTCTGCGTGGACATATTATTAACCGTCCAACCTGTGGTACCATTGGTTTCGAATGATGGATTCTGAATAAGACTGGTACGGTCTTCAGGATTTTCTACTGAAGCCCGATTCACAGCCATACCTTGTCCACCAGCCAAAAGGGGCAGGCAAATGACAAGGCATAACTTAAAAAAACTATTCAAAGTCATAAAAAATAAATTGTCTATAGTAAAGGTCTAAACTTCACCTTTTATCAAAAGATTCGGGAAAATTACTTGATCACAAACTTCTTTCCGTTCTTGATATAGAGTCCTGGACGGAGCACAGTGATGCGACGACCCGAGAGGTCAAACACAGCATCGGAACTCTTCACGGGCTGAGCCGTCGTTACGTCGCTGATACCATCCAGTTTGCCGTTGATGTTCGAACGGTTCACCATCTGGTTCAGTGCCCTAATCTCAAGAGTAGAAAGCACACGGTCATAGACTATCACATCGTCGAACGAGGCATCGGCAGTACCCCAGAACGAGCCATTGCCAAGCATCAGTTCGTCGGCAGCGGCGAGATGGTCAACAATCAGGTTGTAGTTGAATCCCTGACGGGTAGTGGCCGACTTGCCATTGAGTTCCTCCTTGTAGCGGTCGCTCTTATGGGCCACACCATCTATATACATGGTGATGCCGCCAGAAGTGGCAGTTGCCGTGCGCTCAAAGGTGATTGTCACCAAATGCCAACGGTCAACGGTAAGGTCGGTAGGCTGTACGGTCTCGGGATGGTTAATATCGATGTAATTGCCATCGCCACTGTTAAAGCCCATATAGAGATTGCCCGTCATATAGAGCTGAGCAGTACCGGCTGTAGCGCCAAAGAGGGCATCCCACAGATTGGCATCGCTACGCTTCACGAAGAATGAGACGGTAGCGCCATTGGCAAGTTCCTTTCCCTTCAGGGGGTTAGGTATGGCAACATAACTTTCCTTACCCTTGGCACCAAAGACGGTGTGCACCACATTTCCATTGCGCAACACTTCGCCCTCAACCAATGTAGGCTGTTTGCCAGTACCGTTCTTTTTCAACTGGGCTTTCTCTGAAGGATTCAGCGAGTTAGACAATTCAGCATTGTCAAACTCATAGTGGGCCAGCATGCCATCTTTCCAAGTAGTGTAGGTGGTCTGCGAATTTTCCTCCGACTGAGCAGTCACATTATAATCTTTCTGCCAGAAATAATGGCCGGCTTCAAGGCGGGCAGTGAGTTGAACGGTGGTGTTTTCCTCCAAACCTACAGGATAATACTTACCATAAGCGGAAATGACCTCGGGATTACTGGTGGTCCAGTGCAGAGAAACATTATCTACATTCTCGCTCATAGCATAGAGGTCGATATTCTTGTTCACACGCTGACCATTGGACAACGGCTCGGTCTGATTGTTCAACTGCCAGGCAATTGAATAGTCGTCGCGGAACTTATAGCCCCACACGTTGACACCGTTGAGAGCCAATGCCGAGAAGGCCACAGTCTTAATACTCTTGCCATCTATCTGCTGTTCAAACAGCACACCATGATAGTTTGTAGAGCCCAGTTTCAAGGTGATGTAACTGGTGCCTTCCTTCAGACTCCACGTTCCCGTATAAGCTCCTGAAATCTTACCATCGGCGGTAAGTGTGATTTTTACAGGTTCTACGGTTTCAAAATTGGCAATATCGGTCTTGTATTTATGAACGAGAATCTGGTAGACACCAGGTATTTCACTATCAGGAACATTCTGGGTGGTGGCCAGTTCCTCGTCGGTAAGTGTTTCGCCATTATACTCAAAGGGCGAAGCCACCAGCCAGTTATTAGCATTGAGGAACATCTGGTGAACACGTACGGAATGACCCTCATAAACCTTTCCATCGGCCATATAGCCCACGTTAAAGCGAGTGTGATAAACCAAATAGGTACGCCCGTCCTCGGCGGCAATAACAGAGTTATGGCCCTGCGACAGTTCACCTTCCTTATTCGCGCCTTCCGACATGAATCCCCAATGGTCGTAAGCGCCCATCACCTTCACGCCACGGGTGTCACTGCCATTGCCATAGTTCAGCACATAGTTATTGAAGATAGCACTTACTCCATTGGCATCAACATAGGGGCCGTTGGGTTTCTGCGAACGGAACATACGCATCACGTAGCCACCTACGGGATTGTTCTTATCGTCGCGGCCGCCGGCAGTAAAGTTTCCATAGCTCACAAACAGGTAGTAGTAATTGCCTATATGCTCAATATAAGGCCCTTCGCCCGACACATAATAGCCGCCGGCTATCTTCTTGCCGAAATAAGGATCGCTGGTCACGCCATCGGTACTGCCGCCCGTAGATGGATATACCACATCATAATCACGTAAGCCATTCTCTTCGTTGAGCTCCAGCATCCAGATACCTCCACTCCACGAACCATATACCAGCCACAGTTTTCCGTCTTCGTCAAAGAATGCGGAAGGATCAATAGTGTGAGGCCAGCGACGCCCCCATCCACTACCGACAGCATAGCGTGTGGGCAATGATGTCAGCGTGCCTAATGCAAGTTCAAGGTCTGTACCTTTATAAGAGTGACCACTATCCTGGAAACCACTCATCACTACAGGCCCCTGATAGAGATACGGGCCCGTAATCTTGTCGGAAGTAAGCAACACAATACTGGAATGCCACGCATCGCCATTGATGCTCAGATACATGCACCATTTCTCCATGATTGGGTTCCACAACACGTCAGGAGCCCACATATTGCCGTCTATATTATAGGACTCATCCGTACGCCCCGACCATTCCATGGCATTGAAAGCGGGGAAATCAACTTCCACCCCACCCTTCATCACCTTGGTGACGGCAGGAGTCACGAAAGCATCCTTATTGGCAGCATTTGTGTTAGTACCAACTTGCCATGTTGGAGCCGACGAGGTCCAGTTCTGCAAATTGGTAGAATAAGCACCGGATTTATGCGAGCCGAAAATGTAATAACGCTTGGATACCGGCTCATAGACAACAGACGGATCATGCACACTGATTCGCTTCTTAGAAGTATTCTTGTACATGCTCTTTGCCTGAGTTGTAGTGATCTCTGTTTCCTCTTGCGCCATCACGGCTGTAAAGGGTAAGGCACATAATAGTAGTGATAGTAGTTTTTTCATTATATAGCAATGTTTTGATTTGTAATTATTTATAGGATCAAGTTCAATTTGCAAAGATAGGAAAAATAATAAAAACAAGAGTCTTTCTCACGTTAAAATTTGGTTATTAACAAGCTAATTTGTAATTTTGCAAAAACTTCAATAGGATTATTTATCTGCAATATGCGAAAAGTTATAGGTATAGGCGAGACCGTTCTCGACATTATTTTCAAGGGCGATCAGCCCGTACAGGCAGTGCCCGGTGGTTCTGCCTTCAATGCAATCATCTCTTTAGGACGCGCAGGCATTCCTGCTTCTTTTATCGGCGAAACAGGTAATGACCGTGTGGGCCAGTTAATCAAAAATTTCTTGAAAGACAATGGTGTCGATGAGTCGGGCGTTTGTACTTTTCCTGATTCTAAATCGCCTATCTCACTGGCTTTCCTCAACGAGGAGAACAATGCCGACTACCTGTTTTACAAAGACCATCCACACGACCAGATAGACTTTACCTACCCTGACATCCATGAGGACGACGTGGTGATATTCGGCTCGTTCTTTGCCATCAACCCCGTGGTTCGCCCACAGGTGGCAGCTTTTCTCGACTATGCCCACAAACAGGGAGCTATTCTCTATTACGACCTGAACTACCGTGCATCGCACAAGACCGACCTGCTGCGCGTAACGCCCAATATCATCGAAAATCTGGAAATGGCCGATATAGTACGCGGCAGCGAAGAGGACTTTGAGATTATGTACAAGAAAAAGGATGCCGACTCTGTGTATCGCTCTGAAATATCTTTCTACACCAAGAAATTCATCTATACACGCGGCGCCCAACCCGTTGAGGTAAGAGCCGACAATGGTTTTGCCAAACAATATCCCATCCAGAATGATGGAACGGTGGTAAGCACTATTGGTGCCGGCGATAATTTCAATGCAGGTTTTGTGTTCGGCCTCATCCGCGACGGCATCACTCGTGAGAATATTGAAAACGGACTCACCGAACAGCAGTGGGACCGTCTCATAGAAAGCGGCAACCGTTTCGCTGCAAATGTTTGCCACAGCTTCAATAACTATATTGAACCCGAATTCGGAAAACTAATCAATACATTATGAAAGAAATCATCAAAAACATCTATTACGTAGGCGTCAACGACCGCAACAAGACGCTCTTCGAAGGCCTTTGGCCATTGCCAAACGGCGTTAGTTACAATGCTTATCTGATCAACGACGAGAAAGTGTGCCTCATCGACACTGTTGAGGTTGACTTCTTCATACCTTTCCTCGAAAACATACGCGAGGTGATCGGTGACCGTCCTATCGACTATGTTGTAGTGAACCACATGGAACCCGACCACAGCGGCTCGCTGGCCCTGCTGCGCCAGTTCTATCCCAACATTCAGATTGTCGGCAATAAGAAGACATTCGATATGATGGCCGGTTTCTACAAACTTACCGACGGACTGCACGAGGTGAAGAACGGAGACGCTCTTTCATTGGGCAACCACGAGCTTCAGTTTGTACTCACTCCTATGGTGCACTGGCCTGAGACCATGATGACACTATGTAAGAGTGGAGAGTGTAGAGTGGAGAGTGTAGAGTTGGCTACCGCTCACAGTAATGCTGAAGATGCAACGATACTTTTCTCTGGTGATGCCTTCGGATGCTTCGGTGCCTTGAACGGCGCGTTTATCGACGAGCAAATGAACTGCGACACCTTCTGGTTGGAGATGGTGCGCTACTATTCCAATATCGTAGGAAAATACGGTACTCCCGTACAGATGGCCCTGAAGAAACTCGCTGGGGTGAAGGTTGACTATATCTGTTCTACCCACGGACCGGTATGGCACGAGAATGTAGAGAAGGTGATTGGCATCTACGACCAGTTGTCGCGTTATGAAGCCGAGCCCGGTCTTGTGATCTGCTATGGCACCATGTATGGCAATACCGAGCGTGCTGCCGAAGTTATTGCCCGCAGTGCTGCCGAAGCCGGTGTAAAGAATATCGTGATGTATAATGTGTCGAAGACTCACCACTCCTACATCATCCGCGATCTGTTCCGCTATAAAGGTCTCATCGTAGGTGCTCCTACCTATAACACCGGACTCTACCACGAGATGAACGTGCTCCTGGACGAACTGTCGCAGAAGGATATAAAAGGCCGTCTCTTCGGTTGGTTCGGCTCTTACAGCTGGGCATCAAAAGCAGTGAGTGAGATTCAGAAATGGAACGACGAGCGCCTGCACTACGATGCCGTTGGTACGCCTGTGGAAATCAAACAGGCCCTTAATAGCGAAACCATTGCACAGTGTGAGGCACTGGGCCGCGCAATGGCCGAAGCGCTAAAGAAGTAGTTCTGTATGTTGCGACCGAGTCGCAACACACAGGACAAGAAATGGTCGTTTATTAAACAGAAAAAAACAGCATCCCGTAGATGGGGCTGTTTCACTAAAAAAGAGCAGCTGCCACCTCATCAAGGGTGGTAGCTGTTTTTATATAAGTATGCCAACTGTTGCGCATCATCCCTTTTGCCTCCAAATCGTCAAGACAGGCAATGAGTGAATTCCAGAAACCATTCATATTCCAGAGAATGATGGGTTTCTGATGATAGTTAAGCGTGGCAGCTGCAACTACGGTAAACAGCTCGTCGAGCGTACCTATTCCTCCTGGCAACACAATAAAAGCATCGCTTTGCACCATCATCAGTTCCTTACGGTCGGTTAGGTCTTCAGTAGGAATATGCACATCGAGCCAAGGACTCAGTTTGCCCATCTCCTCAATTTTACGGGGCACCACGCCAATCACTTGTCCGCCAGCCTCCTTACAGGCTTTGCTTACTGAATGCATCAGTCCGGCATCATGACCACCGAACACGATGCTATGTCCGTTCTCTGCTGCCCAGCGACCTAACGCATGGGTCATCTCAAAAAAAAGTGGGTCAATCTGTTGATTGGCCGAACAAAAAACACATAGTTTCATGGGCACAAAGTTAACAAATGCTCGAAAAAGCACGAATCATTGGTTTGTTAAATAACGTTATATATTTCTCTATTTCCATTGTCGCATTTCAAAAATGTAATATATTTGCAATATCATTTTGATATCACTTTAACTTAACTATTTAAACTTTAAAAGACATGGAGAAGAAATTTGAAGGCAGTGTATTTAACGGCTTTTTGATGCTGTTTGTCACTTTAGCATTAACCATTCTCAGTATTGCATGGACCATTATAGGTATCATCATGTTGTCGGATGATAAAACTGACGGTCTGTATCTTTTATTCGGCGGTATAGCTCTGCTGATTTTCTCTATTATCATGATGTGCGGCTTCCTGATGCTTGAGCCCAATGAGGCACGTGTGCTGACCTGGTTTGGCAAGTATGCCGGCACTTTTACTGAAACAGGCTATTACTGGGTGAATCCTTTCTACGGAACAAAGAAGCTGTCGCTGCGTGCCCGTAATCTTGATGCCGAACCTATCAAGGTGAACGACAAAGTAGGTAATCCTGTGATGATTGGCTTGGTATTGGTATGGAAACTGAAAGACACCTATAAGGCCCTCTTTGAGATTGACTCACAGACCATGGCACCAACAAACCAGGAAGAGATTGGCGGTAGCAGTCTGAAAGGTATTATGCAGGCTTTGGAGAACTTTGTCAAGGTTCAGAGCGATGCAGCCCTCCGTCAAGTAGCCGGTCAATATGCCTACGATGATACCGACGAAAAGAACTCACAGGAAATGACCCTTCGCGACGGTGGTGACGAGATCAACAAACAGTTGGAAGAGAAACTCGACGAACGTCTGGCCCTGGCAGGTATCGAAGTGGTAGAAGCCCGCATCAACTATCTGGCTTATGCCCCCGAAATTGCAGCCGTTATGCTGCGCCGTCAGCAAGCCTCAGCCATTATCACAGCACGCGAAAAGATTGTGGAGGGTGCTGTCTCTATGGTGAAGATGGCCCTTGACAAACTGTCGAAAGAAAGCATTGTTGAGCTGGACGACGAAAAGAAGGCTGCCATGGTGAGCAATCTGCTCGTTGTACTCTGCGGTGACGATGCAGCCCAACCTGTTGTAAACACTGGCAGCCTGTATAAATAAAGATACCCTATAAGAAAAGGTTGTCTGTATAATTTAGAAAAACGTAATGGCAAAAGATACTGCAACAAAGAGTTTTATTCTGCGCATCGATGCCGCAACAATGAATGCCATTGAAGCCTGGGCCGCTGATGAGTTTCGCTCTACCAACGGCCAACTTCAATGGATCATCAACGAAGCTCTGCGCAAGGCGCATCGACTGCCAAAGAATAACAAAACTAATAGCACGAAAGAAGATGAAACTGTTTAAGCAAAAGAATAACAAAAAGGTAAAAATGGGCCGTACCTTAGAAGGCACTATTTTTGAAGTTTCCTTTACCGTACTGGCTATTCTGCTGTGGGGATTCATTTCATGGCTTTCCGGACAAGCCCCCTCTACAATAGCCATTCATTTCGACCTGCAAGGGAATCCTAACGGATGGGGAACTCCCGGCCACATCCTGTTCGCCTGCGGAATAACCACGATAGTGGGTATTGCCATGATGGTGTTTGCCTATTTCCCACACATGATCAATCTGCCTGTTGAAGTGCGTAATTTCCGCCAATATACGCTTGTTAGCCGTATGACACGCATCATGGCTATTGAGATACTCCTGCTCACACTCTGTATGGCTCTGACTACTTTAGGATCGGGCATTGGCTGGAATATTCCTGCCAAAGTTCTTATCCTCTCTACGGTAGGCGTCATCCTCGCAACTACAATAATCTGTTGCGTATTTATTCACAAGGCAGGAGCCCAATAATCTGATATTCACAAAGTGCTGCTCATGATTAATCGGGCGTATAGTGAATAGCCATCATTGTCAGGTCGTCGCTCTGCTCAGCATCACCCACGAAAGCATGAACGGCGTTGGTCATATGGTCAATGATGGAGCGGGGTGACATCTGACCGTCTTCACTTGTAGCCTGAGCCGCTTGATGAAGACGCTGTGTTCCGAACTGATCGTGGTCGATATTCTCGGCCTCGGTCAGTCCGTCTGTATAAAGGAAGATTGTTGTACCTATATATATATCTGCTTCCTGCTCACTGAACTGCCAGTCAGGCATAACACCTACAGGTAGATTGCTGTCAACAGGCAAGAGTCCGATGTTCTTACCGTCAGCAGAAATAAGCAGCGGTGCATCATGCCCTGCATTACTATAGCGCATATTGCCCGTAGCCAAATCGAGCACTCCCACAAACAGCGTTACAAACATGTTTGCCTCATTATCTTCAGCAATGGTATCGTTGAGTTGTTTAACGATGAGGCTCGGTTCAGACACATGAGCAGAGATGGTTCGGAACAGGGCACGCGTCACAGCCATTACCAATGAGGCAGGAACGCCCTTTCCACTCACATCACCTATACAGAAAAATAGTTTTCCGTCGCGGATATAAAAGTCGTACAGATCACCGCCCACTGCCTTTGCCGGTGTCAGTTGTCCGAAGATGGTCACCTCTTTGCAGTCGGGGAAAGGCGGGAAGGTTTTGGGCAACATTGCCATTTGAATGGTTCGCGCAATATTCAATTCACTCTCAATACGTCCTTTCTGTTCAGTTACTCGAATGGTTTCCTGAATCTGATTGTTCAACGAATGCTGCATGGTATTGAATGAGTCGTACAGTCGGCGCATCTCGTCGTGGGTATGCACAACAGGCAGCGGCGCTTCGAAGTTACCCTGAGCAATCTCGTCGGCCGAATCGGCAAATCGTGTCAGCGGTTTGGTGATTCTTCCAATATTATAGTAGCATAGCACAAATACGACAACAAGGCCCAGCAGCATCAGCGCTATGATAACGAGTCCCACTTTCTGAGCCATTGCCACCATTTCGTGTTCCGGAACCACAATGGCCATAGACCATCCTGTGTGCTCAATAGGAGAATAGAACACACGCAAACTTTCATCATATTCAATTACTGCATCTCCTTTCCGCCCATCAATCATCTCATAGGCTATGGCATCGTCTGTACTGTCGGGCGTTTCCATACAGTGACTAAACAGGGTTTCATTCAGCACCTTTCTTGGATCTGGATGAGCAATATAGGTGCCGCTTTTTCCTATGATAAAACTGAAAGCATGGCCTTGCCCTACCCCTTGTTCATTGTTGTTGATGCTATCTGTCTGAAGCATCATGTTGACGAGCCATTCCAAAGCCAAATCGGCTGTGAAGATAGCATACAGTTCGCCATTACTATTGCGCAGCGGAAGCGAGTAAGTGGTCATCATCATGTTGCCCCCATCTTTGTCGAAATAAGGCTCACTCCAATAGGGACGGTCCAAGAGTTTCGGTATCTGATACCAGTCCATATAGTGATACTCATAGTCGGCAGTACCCAACTGCTTGGTCTCTATCACATCCCCGTTGCGATAGGCATAGGGGGAGAACTGCACTCCTTTTTCAGGATAATAGTTTGGTTCGAAGGCAATGGCCGAACCCACGATGTCAGGGTTCAATGCCAACACTCGCTCAACTACGCTAAAGAGCTGATCTGGGTTATTCAACCGTTCTTCTACCTGCGGCACTGCATTGCTAATGGCCACTTCTACTGCACTCAGTGTAGCATTCACACGCTCGTTATTACTATTGAGCAGTCCTTGATAGCGGGCGTTGGCCTCCAGATAGATGCCATAAGAAGTTGTGCCATAAATGAACAATGTGACAACTATGAACGTGAGTAGCATTGGAGCCGTAACCCAAAACGTGATCTTGGCTGCCAACGAACGTGAGGGGATAAATATCTTGGCTAATTTCATGGCTCAGTAATTTCTTTGTATGTAATGGTACGGTTCAGATAACCAGTTTCACCCATCAACTGGTTTACCAGGTTCACTGCTTCAGGTTCCAGTCGATAGGTTCGCTTACCTGTCTTATGATCATTGGTCAACTCCAGAATCTGCTTCAGCATCCAACGCTGGGCAGGACGGTTGGTCTTCACCCCATTCTTACGCACCACATCCATGACAATATCAAGGGCCTCTTCCGGGTGACTGGCTGCCCACTCCCACCCTTGTCTTGAGGCACGAACGAATTTATCTACGGTATGAGGATGCGCTTTATAATAATCGGCCGTTACATAGATACCATCCTCCGGTATATTACAACCTATATCGGCCAGATAGATAAGCTGACTGTCCTGAAAACGCTGACCGGCCAACTTCAGTTGGAAAAACTCGTTGTAGCTCTGCGCCATCGTAGCATCTACAGCCTTAGAAACATACAGATTCACATGCTGAATGAAAGGCACCCACTCCCACTCCACTTTCTGCTGACGGGCCATGGCATAGGCCAACTCACTGAACCCTACATACCACGTACCCACTTTCTTCCCATCCAGGTCATGAATACTCTTCAGCGGTTTGTGCGACACAATCATCTGCGAATTATTCTGCAACACCTGCAACACGTTTTTCAAAGGTATTCCCTGATCAATATAGTGCATGGCAGTAGGCAGCTGCAGGGTAATAATCTGACTGCTTCCACTCTTCAAACGGTTTATACATGGATTTGAAGCCGACGGATGGACAATTTGTACATTCAGCCCCATATCCTTATAGAATCCTTTGGCCTCAGCCACATAATAGCCGACAAACTGTGCCTGTGGCGTCCATTGTGGAGAAAAAACAATATCTTCCTGACCATACGACATTAAACAGGAAAAGAGTAGTATGGCGATTAGTTTCAGTCTGTACATCTTGCGTTATTAGGCTAATAATTTATTTTGTCCAAGAATAAAATATTGTATTATCGTTGGCAAAAATACAAAAAAACAGTGAAACGCAAAAAGGAAAAACAACTATTTTACCGATTTATGGTTTATTCTGATAAAAAATAGGTAACTTTGCACGCAAATAATTGTAAATGAAGACATTTGAAGAACTTGGCGTATGTGAAGAGATTCGTCGCGCCATCGAAGAAATGGGGTTTGTACAGCCCATGCCTGTGCAAGAAGCAGTGATTCCAACGCTGTTGGAGAGTAGAAAAGACACCATCGCCCTTGCACAGACGGGTACGGGAAAAACGGCATCATTCGGCATTCCCTTACTCCAGCGCTTGTGGCAAGGCGAACCTGTATCAGCTGAGAAGAAAGGTCTTCCCCAAGCACTTATCCTTTCTCCTACACGCGAACTGTGTCTGCAGATAGCCGACGACCTGCGCGATTTCTCTAAATACATGGACGGCATCCATATCGAAGCTGTCTATGGCGGTGCTGCCATCGAACAACAGATGCGCGCCCTGAAGAAAGGTGTTCAGATTATCGTGGCCACTCCAGGCCGACTCATCGACCTGAAGAACCGTGGCTATGCCAAACTGGAACAGGTGCAGAACATTGTGCTCGACGAGGCCGACGAGATGCTGAACATGGGATTCTCTGACGCTATCGAAGAGATTTTCGAAGCATTGCCAAAGGAACACAACACCTTGATGTTCTCGGCCACGATGAGCCGCGATGTGGAGCGGGTGGCAAAGAAATACCTCAACGACCATCAGGAGATTGTGGTAGGTTCGCGCAACGAGGGTGCCGAGAGTGTAAACCACATCTACTACATGGTTCAGGCCAAGGACAAATATCTGGCCTTGAAACGTATTGTTGACTACAACCCACGCATCTTCGCCATCATTTTCTGTCGCACCAAACTGGAAACTCAGGAGATTGCCGACAAACTGATCAAGGACGGCTACAACGCCGAAGCCCTGCATGGCGACCTCTCGCAACAACAGCGCGACCTGACCATGCAGAAATTCCGTCAGCACCTCACTCAACTGCTGGTGGCCACCGATGTGGCTGCACGTGGACTGGATGTGAACGACCTGACTCACGTCATCAACTTCGGACTCCCCGACGATATTGAAAACTATACCCACCGCTCAGGCCGTACAGGTCGTGCCGGAAAGAAAGGTACCAGCATCAGCATTGTTCACTCAAGGGAGAAACACAAGATTCGCAACATCGAGAAAGTGATTGGCAAATCGTTTGTCGAAGCCGAGATTCCCAAGGCCGAGGAGATCTGTAAGAAACAGCTCTACAAGGTGATGGACCAGATTGTGAAGACCGATGTGAACGACGACGAGATTGCTCCTTTCATCGACGATATGAACCGCTACTTCGAGTATATCGACAAGGAGGAAATCATCAAGAAGATTGTATCACTCGAGTTCGGCAAGTTCCTGGCCTATTATGCCGAAGCGCCCGAACTGGAAAAGGTGAAAGAGGAAAAAGCCGACCGGAAAGACAAGCGCAATCAGACCGACCGCCAGAAACGGGTGAACAAACCCGAGAAAGGTTTTACTCGACTGTTCATCAATCTGGGCAAGCGCGACGGATTCTATCCCGGTGAACTGATGCAGACGCTGAACCGCTATGTGGGCGGTCGTCAGCAGGTAGGACATATCGACCTGCTCGACACCATCAGCTATTTCGAGGTGCCCGACAAGGACGCCCGCAAAGTGATGAGCCAACTCACCGGTATTCGCTATAAAGGACGCACCGTGCGCTGCAACAATCAGGAAGACGGTCGCCCCGAAAACAATGAAAGAGGCGAACGTAAGAAAGGCGGTGAAAGAGGCGAGAGAAAAGAAAGAAGAGAAAAGCGAGTTGAAAAGAAAGAAGACAGCGGCAACTGGCGCGACCTGATGCGCATAGCCACCGAAGACAATCGCCGCGGCAAGAAACAATATGGTTTGCGAGGTGAGGAGCCCGACTTCACAGAAGAGGGCTGGGCACGCCGCAAACCAAAGAAAAAGAAATAAGCGTTAGCGAATATACGCCATTATCACATCTACGGCCTCGTCTTCAGTCATGTCAGCCATGTTGATCACGAGGTCGTAGTTTCTTGTATCATAACGCGACTTATCAGTATATTTCTGCAAATAGCTTTCACGACTCTCATCCACCTCTTCCAAAATATGCAGAGCCTCCTCGGTAGTAATTCCACGCTTGCGCGCCAGTCGGTCTATGCGGTTCAGTAGTGGGGCCTGAATAAACACATTCAGGTGGTTAGGCCACTCTTTAAACATCAGGAATGTACTGCGACCAGCCACCACACACGACTCCTGACGGGCCAGTGCTTCCAGAATGCGGCGCTCAGTTTCAAACACATTGGTAGAGGTCAGCTTCAGTTCCGGATCGGCCGATGGCGTAAAATTGGCCAGAAAGCCCTTATAGAAATTATTAAACTCATCCCACCACGACAGTTTCTGAGCCTTGATACGCTCTATCTCGTCAATCGTCAGTCGATATTTCTGCGTCAGACTCTCCGTGAGCACCTTGTCATAAAATTTCACTTGCAGGCGCTCAGCCAGCTTGCGTCCGACAGTTCGTCCGCCAGAACCCAACTCACGGTTAATGGTAATCACAAATTTTTCTGATTTATTCATCTCGTTTTTTGTTTGTTCTCTTTCGTATAGAAATGTCTTTCAATCTCTTGTTGACATCTAAACGAAGAAAACGCCTATTTATTGCATTAAGAAATATGAATAAAAAAGGTAACTGTAGAACAGATGTTTAATGTTTATCTCTGAAATTCTTCTGCATGATGGTGAATCCGTCGTATCCGGTGAGGTCGCCTCTAAGGAAGAGTTGTTTAAACTTCTCTATACCCTTCAGTTGCCAGTCCAGCCAGGCTCGCACCATACGGCTGTTGGCACCGCCAAAGGGCTGCTCGTAAGTGCCGCCGTGTCCGCTCTGCATGTTATCGGCCAGCACCACAGGCACTCTATTTATAGCCTTGTAGTCCATCTGTGCGTTCTGCCAGGCCACATCCGTAGTTCCGCCCACAAGGTATAGTACAGGTCCGTGCAGGTTCTTCAGCGACTTTCTGCTGGCATCGGCCATCGTCATCTTGCCCATGCCGGCATTGAGAATGACGTAGGTCTGCAGTCTCGGGTCTGCAGCATTGGCCAGCACCTGAGCACCGCCACAGGAGTGTCCGGCGGCAGCAATGCGGTCGGCATCTATCTTATTATAATAAGGTGAACTGGGGTTAGAGGCCTGCTGGCTAATCCAATCGAGGGCCTTCTTGACCATTGACGAAGGTGTGTGCTGGTCGTTCTCATGCCGGGCTAGCATCTGCATCTCGCCAATGGCCACTACCATATATCCGTAGGAGGCCAGGTCTGTAAGCATGTTTTCATAACCGATACTGGTATCCATGCAACCGCCATTGCAGAACACCATCACAGGCAGCTTCTCTTTTTGGGGTGCTCCGGTAGCAAACATGGTTGGCCTTCCAACGGTCATGGCGGCATCAATATTCATGGGTCTGTAAACCACAAAGTCGGTGAGTGATTTTTCACGGACTGCCACCGCCTTGTAGGGACCGCTGCCGCCATACTCCACCACCTTCAGCTGTTCAAATGAGAGGGTCGGGTCATCGTGTTTCAGATAGCGTGCAAAGAAGGCATCCATGGCAGGACGAGTGAATTCCAGCTGCTGATCGAAGGCCACACCGTGCTGTCCATGCACTTTCACATAGTCCACCGGCGAACCGGCCTTCTGCATCTTCACCACCCAGTCTTCCGTCAGGTTCGGGCGAACCACAGGGTCTTCGCCGCCTTGTAGCACGAGCATCGGTGTTTCTCTTTTGCCTATATAGCCGATGGGCCACCACTCTCTGTGGTCATTCCATTCGCCTGCACGGCCAATCTCCGTGGGAGGCGCACCACCAACCGCACAGGCTACGCCAGCAGTCAGTCCGGCCATCAACGACAAATGTCCGCCAGCCGAGTGACCATATGTGCCAATACGGACAGGGTCAATACCCAACTGTTGTGCATGGTCTTTCATCCATTTCACGGCAGCCTGCACATCCTCTATACAGGCAGGCATCGGGGCCTCCTGCACCAGCCGGTAGTTCATGTTACACACCACATAGCCCTTCATGGCATAATCCACCATCAACGTACGGTAAACCATATCGTTCTTCGATCCTGCGCTCCAGCCGCCGCCATGGATGATGAGTATGGCCGGACGGTTCTGTTGTGGTCCGAAGAGAGGTTGCGCCAAGTCAAGTACGGTACTCGGTCCCACGTCGGTCCGATAGGCGATGTTTTCAGTCACTGTGATTTGTCGTTGCCCTGTCTGGGCTGAAGCTGTGAGCATCAGCAGGTTCAGGAAGAAAAAAAGACACTTTTTCATGTTATTACTGGTATTTATATGTTTATCTGATAGCATGGGCAGTACATCTTTCATCTTAATAATTGTCTGGATAGTCTTTCTTGTACAGTTTTAAGTTTTTATCTAATCGATTACAAAAGTACGCATAATATTAAAAAGGCGCTTGAACTTATGTAACTTCTTAATGAAATAATGTAACTTTGTAGCGTTCTATTAATAATGAAACAAATGAAATGCCATAGATTCCTTCTTTTATTGCTCGGGGTCGTGCTGTCGATTATCGGCAGAACACAGGAGCAACATCTACTCGTGTTGCCACGACTGGAACAGCTGTCATCGCAGCGAGTGCTACAGGTAATTCAGGATTCGGAGGGTTTTCTGTGGTATGCCACCGAGGGTGGCGGCATCTGCCGCGATGACGGTCATCAGATAATGTCGTTCCGCAGCGATGCCGAGCATCCCGACCTTTTGTGTAGCAACGATGTGGCCTGCTTGGCCGAGGCCGCCGGGCACTATATCATCATTGGAACATTCCACGGGGCATCGCTGCTTGACAAGCACGACTACAGCATCCGGCGATTGGAGGATGTGGACGACAAGCGTGTGGACGACATCATAGTGGGCCGTAACGGGCACTGGTGGCTGACCTCTAACAAGAAAGTCTTCGAGTATGCTGCCGACGGCCGACTGCTGAATATATATCCCGGAGGCGACAAATACATTTTCCGACTACATGAGGATGACGAGGACCACATCTGGGCACAAGAATGGGAGGGCGGTCTGTTGCGGATTGACAGTGGCAGGCTTGTTCAAGTTTCCGAAGAATGGCCCGACACCATTGACTTCCGCCGCATAGCCACCGATTGCTTAGGTAACCTGTTAGTGGCCGACGGTTTTGGCAAGTGTTACGCTTTGTGTACAACAGAGCCAAAACCTTGGTTCGATGGTCAGCGACTGACACGCTGGACAGCCGACTCTATTCTTAGAGCTAGGAAATTGTCGGCTCGCCCCACGGCAACGATAGAAGACGAGAAAGGGTGTCTATGGTTCAGCACAGGCAAGGACATACGCCGGCATGATTCTCAGAAGGGAGAGGAAGTCATCCTGCCAGACACCAAGGATGTTTCGGGCATGACCATCTCAAATGACGGCACGTTATGGCTCGCTACTATCTTCGGCACAGTGATGGCTTACAAAGACAAAACACTGACTATAGATGACTATGCTTCCAACGAATACGGCGATGCCGTTGTGGCTCTGCAGACTGACAGCTTGGGGCGCCTCATTATTGTCTGCGACCGCTATGTGCGTCTGTATGACCCTGTGAAGAAAACTCTCCGTCAGCAAAACATCGAGGATAAGGGCGTTTACTGCATTGAACTGCATGAGACACAACACGGTCAGCGCTGGAGCCAACCTCAGAACGAGAAGATCGTGGAACGCATGCCACTCTGGACGTGGTGGACGCTTGGCGTGTTGGTCATCATGCTGATGGCACTCACTACCTACATATGGTTGATGCATCAGAAGCGTAAGCGATTTCTCACAGCCATAAAAGAGGGAACTCCAGCCCTAACGGAAAAGATTGTGCCACAAAGGGAAGTAACGCCTCCCTCAGAACAGTCTGTCCAGCAGCAACCCATTCTGGCCAACGAGTGGCTGCAAAAAGCTATCACCCATGTCGAGGCGCACATTGCTGACGATGCCTACAGCATAGAACAACTGGCCAGCGACCTATGCATGAGTCGCATGACCTTCTATCGGAAGATTCAGACAATCACCGGACAGAAGCCCACTGAGTTCATCCGCACCATCCGTCTGCGGCATGCTGCCGAGCTACTTCGTGAGGGAAATATGACTGTCGCCGAGGTGAGCTATGCCACAGGATTCTCTTCTGCCAGCTATTTCAGCCGCTGTTTCCGCACAATGTTCGGTGTGCCGCCAACGCTGTTTGGCAAGACCATCACGGCTGCCGACCTGTCGCCCAACGAGATGCCTAATGCCGACTGAGTGGTAACATCCACTAACACTCCTGAAAGACTATATACCTCAACCCTCTCTTTTTCATCTTCACAGGCTAGTATAATGCCACTGACATCAGTCTGCATAGGCATTGTCTGGTCTTCAAGCGGAAAGACGCGCAGTAAGGCAACATCAGGCAGCACTGTACTGCCTGATGCAACGAGTTGCAGCGTGTGCGGACCTGCCTCCGGAATCTCAATATCAATCGATTGATAGGCATCATCGTTTTTCATGAAATACACCTTGGCGATGCTGTCACCGTCTAGCCATAACTCAGTGCCACGAAAGGTCGAACTGCTATACTTGAACGCTAAACGGTATTTGCCCGCCTCACTGAAGGCTGCTCCCCAGCTGACTGTTCCTCCTTTTTGGCCAGCATTTTCAACAACAGCTTTGTCGAATAGCACAGACTCGCCCACGAAGAAAGCCACGGTGTCGGTGGTCTGCATATTATTAGAGGTGTCGGTGACCTTCGCCCATGCTGTGTGAACACCAATGGTAACATCAGCCACTGTTAACGAAGCAACGGTAGTGGCGGGCACATCGACAAGACTTTCGGGCCGATAGGTCCCTGCAGTCTTCTTGTCGAAATGAAACTCCACCGATTGTATGCGCCCCTTGCGCTGATGCTTGACTTTTGCCTGAAGCTCCACACTACCGACTCCGACGGTCTGCTCAGTCTGTGGCGACTGCATGGAAGCCTTTATCAGCCATGCCACCTCTGTGTGCTTCACGCCCAGAAAAGCATCCATCATCACAGTGGGTTTCCTCGTCGCCTCGTCCCAGGCTCCCATATCATAGCCGCCCATAGACTCCGGTTCCCAATAGAAGCAGCCCAAGTCGCCATTCTTGATCATGCGGTCCATCACACCAACGAGATATTGGTTACCCTCTATAGCCTTATTAGGATAATGCCCTGTCTCCACTATCATACAAGGCTTGCCATAGCGGCTTTTCAGATCATTGATATTGGCCATCACCTTTGTAATCATTGTCGGACCGTCGAGGTGCGACCAACGGGGATAAGCCGACAAGCCTATGATATCCCACTTGGCTCCGTTCTTCTTCAATCCGTCGAAGATACTACGGTAGAGCGAGTTGTCATGGCCGTCGGGCAGGTGGACGATGACCTGCATCGTAGAATCTACTGCCTTCACGGCATTATAGCCAGTAAGTACAAACTTGGCGAAGGCCGCCGAGCCTCCATTGTTAGTCTGGCCTACGGGATAGAGCATGCCTCGCTTCGTCTCGTTTCCCACCTGTACCCAGCGCGGTACCACGCCCGCTGCCTTGATGGCTGACAGCACGTCGTAGGTGTGGTCATAAATATTCTGTGCCAGTGCATCCACACTATGATCGGTCCATGCCGCAGGAATAGTCTGACTGCCAGGGTCGGCCCATGTGTCGCTATAGTGGAAGTCGATCATCACGCCCAGCCCCCTCGCCTTTGCACGCTTACACATCGTCACTACCTCCTGCTTACTGCTGGCACCGCTGTTCACTGTCCACACACGCAAACGGATATTATTAATACCCTGCTCTTTCAGAATCTGCAAAATATCCTTCTGTTTCCCGTTCTTGTCGAGCCACTTCGTACCCCAGCTTTCCATCATGGGTACAAAACTCACGTCTGCACCAAAAGCAAACACTTCATGCTCAGAGCGGTTGAAGATGGTGTCGGTCACCGTGATGGCACGGACGCCTATAGCCGCCCATGCCATCAACATCATTATTAGTAGTAGCTTTTGTTTCATTATAAAGATTGTTTATTAAAATTAGCGCTGCGAAAGTAGGTATAATATTTAAAAAGTGCTTGAACTTATGTAACAACTACATGAAATTATGTAACTCTTATCGATTCTGCTTGAATTTATGTTTTGTATTGCTGATAATGAATTAATTTCATTACATTTGTACCATTAAAACATTTAATTATGGAAGACGTCAATCGCATAAAATAACACGTCAACCATTTCTAAATGGTACACAAACTAATTAATTCAAGTTTCGCATGTTACGAAGATATAGGAAGATAGAGGTAGATAGCCGCTTTTCAGCGGCAGAAGATAGAAGACATTACTCCATCTGTGGTGATTCTGCAGAAAAACTAATGTCATTTATCTCCTGCTGTCTCCCTTTATCTTCAAGGCAAGCGGAGCTTGCGAAAAATAAAATAAAAGAATGCTTGAAGAAGTATAATAACTAAAGTTTCCCACTTCCCATTTTATGGGCTTTTCCCAATGACGTAATCTCGTTAATTGCAGATAATCAATGATTTAACATTTTGCAAACATAAGTTAACGTGAGTTCGATGAATTATAAGTGCTTATAAATTTGGTGATTAGCGAAATTTGTTGTAACTTTATAGTGTTGAAATACAAAGAAATACAGACAAACCACAAAAAATTACTGTAGGAGACGATAATAACAGAAAAGTTTACCTCTATCACTGGAATAATGTTTACCTTTGCCACAGAAACCAAACCCGTTGAGACATGATAGATATACGTCTAAAAGTATTCCTAAGCGCGGCGATGAACCTTAGCTTCACTAAGGCCTCACAGGAGCTCTTCATCAGTCAGCCCGCCATCAGTAAGCATATCCAGGAGCTGGAGCGGGAGTATAACTGCCGGCTCTTCGACCGACTGGGTAACCGCATACAGCTCACCCATGCCGGTCAGCTACTCCTTGGTCACGCAAGAAAAATACAGCAGGACTATCAGCAGATGGACTACGACATGAACTCCCTACAAGAGAAGGTAGCCGGCGAACTGCGCGTTGGGGCCAGCACCACGATATCGCAGTATGTCTTGCCGGGCATCATCGCCGACTTCCACAAGCGTTTTCCCGATATTCGCATCACAATGCTCAGCGGCAACAGTCGGGAGGTGGAGACTGCCCTACGCGAGGGGCGCATCGACTTAGGCATGGTTGAGGGTATTGTCAGACGGCCTGAGCTGAAATACCATCCGTTTATGGACGACGAGCTTGTGCCCATTGTCAGGACTGGCGGACGTTTGGCTAAGTACGACACCATCACAATGGAGCGACTTAGGACAGTACCGCTCGTACTGCGCGAGTTCGGTTCGGGCTCCCTAGATGTGTTACAGAAAGCACTTGAGACAAAGCACATTGCACTCACCGATCTGAATATAGAAATGAACCTTGGTACTACCGAGGGCATCAAGCACTACGTGGAGCATACCGATGCGATGGGCATTGTCAGCATACAGGCGGTGCGCGACCAGATATATGCCAACATTTTCAAGATTGTGGACATTGAACATCTGAAATTTGAACGCCAGTTCTGCTTCGTTGAGAAACAGGGAGCCTCACCAAAGTTGCAGTCGAAATTCAAGCACTTCATAACTTCAAGTTATAAGTCATAGTTATTCTGTATAATTGTCAGCGGCTTTTTCTTCTTACCTTTGCAGGCGGAAAATTCATAAAGTAAGAAGAAAAATGAGATTATCAGAACAACGTAGCAGTATGCTTCACGGCGTGCTGCTGATGGCACTCTTCTCGTGTGCCGCTTTCTATGTTGGCGACATGAACTGGGTCAAGGCTCTGTCGCTGAGTCCAATGGTCGTGGGTATTGTCTTGGGCATGCTCTATGCCAACAGTCTGCGCAACAACCTGCCTGACACGTGGGTACCGGGTATCAGCTTTTGTAGTAAGCGTATACTGCGATTAGGTATCATCCTCTACGGTTTCAAGCTTAGCTTTCAGGATGTCATGCAGGTGGGAATCCCTGCCATCGTCATTGATGCCATCGTCGTTGGGGTAACCATCGGCCTCGGTATCATCATCGGCAAACTGCTGAAGATGGACCGTAGCATCGCCCTGCTCACATCGTGTGGCAGTGCCATCTGTGGTGCTGCGGCGGTGATGGGTGTCGACGGCGCCATACGTCCGAAACCGTATAAGACCGCTGTTGCTGTGGCCACTGTTGTCATCTTCGGAACGCTCTCGATGTTTCTCTATCCTATATTGTACCGTTGTGGCATCTTCAATCTCTCACCCGATGAGATGGGCATCTTCACCGGCAGCACCATTCATGAGGTAGCCCACGTGGTGGGTGCGGGCAATGCCATGGGTACGGCGGTGAGCAACACGGCCATCATCGTGAAGATGATCCGCGTTATGATGCTCGTGCCCGTTCTGCTTGTCGTGGCCTTCTTCGTGGCTCGTGGCGTGCGCAGCCGTGGTGGTGGCGCGCAGAAGAGCACTATCACCATACCATGGTTTGCGCTGCTGTTTCTTGTTGTCATAGGGTTCAACTCGCTCTCCCTGCTACCCTCCAATGCTGTGTCGCTCATCAACACCTTCGACACTTTCCTGCTCACCATGGCCATGACGGCTCTCGGTGCTGAAACGAGTATCGACAAGTTCAAGAAAGCCGGATTCAAACCGTTTGTTTTAGCCGCAGTCCTCTATGGTTGGCTGATTGTCGGCGGTTATCTCATGGCCAAATATCTTTCTCCTATATTGCAATGAGGTGCTATCGTCTTCAGTTCATAAAAGTATTCATACTTAATTGATGAGGAGTTGTTCTTATCGGTAGTGGTACCGATGCCGATGCTTCAGGTAGTTCAAATCGCTTTGATGGTTGTAGGCCTCTTTTTCGAAACGGATGTTGAAGTAGGCCTTGATGCCATTGCGAAATTTGACAAGGAGGAAGAGCCACTCGACAACATACCAAAGATAGAATCCGACAAAGAACAGTTCCCGTTGGTGGGCGGTATGAATGCGCTCATGGTTAAGCTCCACGGCACTGAGCTCCTGTATGGTGAAGATAATACTGAAGAGGTTGATGGCATAGAAACCACCCTTGACGGGAAAGCGCCTGATATGTACGATCTTTGTCATAGGCAATAATGGTACTAAAGTTTCCCACTTGCATATAAATCGTACTTAAGGCCTTAAAACACAAGGAAAAAAGAAGGAATGTCCAAAAGTTTTTGTATCTTTGTAGTGCAAATAAATCATTGATACATAAACAATTAAACATTCCTTATATGTTTGCAAAATTAAACAAAATCGGTGAGTTGACCAAGATATTGAGTGTTAAAAGTGAGACTAGTGACGCAATAATGCACTTCATGAGGTGTTTTGGCATAGGCAGAATCCTCTCCAAACACTCTTTGGACAAAATGCGCGGGCGAGATATGGCAGAGCAGATTCTGGCCATGATGGTTTTCCGTATTCTTGGTGAGACAATAGGCTCCTTGTCACTAACAAAGTTCCATGGTGTTCTTGAGGTCGGCAAAAATTGCTTCTACCGTCTGTTGGCTCGTTCGGAAATGAACTGGCAGATTCTGCAGCTATCTATGGCACGGCGTTTTCAAAGCATAGTACGCAAAGAAAATGCAGAGGAGACCGAAGCGCCAAAATGCTATATTGTTGATGACACAACTGTGACCAAAACCGGGCTACACTTCGAGGGGCTTAGTCGAGTGTTTGACCATGTCCTTGGCAAGTGTGTACTCGGTTACAAGCTGCTCCTGCTCGCGTTCTTCGATGGACGCAGTACATATACAGTAGACTTATCTATGCATCGGGAAGCAGGAAAGAAAGAAGACTTCAGCCTCTCAAAGAAAGAACGTTCCATGCAGTTCCACAAAGAGCGTAGCGAAAGCAATCCTGACTATGAGCGTTTTAAGGAACTGGATGCCAAGAAGAATGACAACGTAGCCAAAATGATAGAGAGGGCTTATAAGTTTGGCATTTGTGCTGCTTATGCACTGATGGACACGTGGTTTGTGAAGCCTCCATTGGTTTGCGCTATAAGGAAGATAGCAGGTGGAGCGATACATGTCGTAGGCCGTCTTGCCATGGGAAAGGACAAGTATGCAGTCGGCTCACGCAGATACAATGTTCATGAGCTTATATCCTTGCACGAGCGTGAGGCTGTTGTGTGCCGCAAGTATAAGTGCATGTATTTCGAGCAACGGGTGATGATGGGGGATACATGTGTGAAGATATTCTTCATCAGAGTCGGACGGAATAAGAATTGGGACGCTATTGTCACGACGGACACCCACATGAAGTTTGTGGAAGCCTTTGAGATATACCAAATACGCTGGAATATAGAAGTGCTGATAAAGGAGTGCCGGCAATATCTTGGACTTGGCTCATACCAGGGTACAGATTTCGACGAGCAAATTGCCGACTGCACGCTCTGTCTTATGACGCACATGGTGCTGACATTGGGCCAGCGGTTCAACCAGTATGAAGCACTTGGAGAGTTGTTCCGTGAGACAAGACGAGAATTGTTTGAGCTCACTCAATGGCGCCGTACACTGGAGATCATCAAGAATCTGCTTAACGTGTTGGCAGTAAAACTCTGCATCAATGTGGCTGATACCATGGAGAATTTGATGGAAGGTACACAGACTGTTGATGAGCTTGAAGCAATCCTACTTGCTTTGTCACCATTAGATGCTGTAGCAGACTATTGATATAGAGCATTAACTTACGTTTGCAAAATGTTAATGAATTGTTTATCTGTAAATTACAAGATACAATCATTTGAAAAAGCCTATAAAATGGCAAGTGGGAAACTTTAGTATAATAATAAGAAGAAGATAGCAATTCCTTTTTCTCTCTATTCTATTCAAGCTCAATCTCAGGATGCTGTACCGCCAGGGGAAGACCCTTCTGCGCGAGATAGAACATATAAAGGATAACAGGCTTTGTTCCTCGGTTCTCGCCATGGTGGATTGTGTTCACCATTTCCACAACAGCCTCTCCTTCATGCACCGTTTTCTCTTTGCCGTCTTGTCCGATGATAGTCAGCTCGCCCTGCACCAGTATGCCATAGTTCATCACTGGATGGTGGTGCCAACCCAATTTCTTTCCAGCAGGGAATTCATACTTCACGGCCACCAGTTCCGGACGTCCTTGTAGATAGTCGGGCAGTTCCACACCATCCCAACTCTGCGAGGTGCGAATCAATTCTTCACTCTTCACCTGTTGAGCAGCATTATCCTCTTGCGTGCGAGCATCCTTGCAACCTGCAAATAGTGTTGCAAAACATACGAGGGCGGTGACCACCGCCAAAGTCTTATTCTTTTTCATATTTGTTTTTGTTTAGAAATATATTTCAATAATTTGTTCAGCAGTTTGTCTGACTATTCTCAGATAGTATTTAACATAAGAATTACACATCTTATATTATTTGATGTTGCAAAAATACAAAAAAAATAAAACAAAAAAAACAAAATCTGATAAAAACATGAACTGATTTAGCAAGACAATGTAATTCGCCCTGTAGTTACTGCCTTGCAAAAGTACAGTCTTTGCCTTGCAAAAGATTTGCTTATTTGACAATAAAACACTACTTTTGCAGTCAAATCATAGAAAAAATCAAAATGAACGACGATTTTGACATCAGGGAAGAACGCTATGCCAACGGCAATGCCGAGAAAGAGTTCGAGAATGCCCTCCGCCCATTGGCTTTCAGCGACTTCAGCGGTCAGCAGAAAGTGGTGGAGAACCTGGAGGTGTTTGTCGAAGCGGCCAAATACCGTGGCGAACCGCTCGACCATACCCTGCTGCACGGCCCTCCCGGACTGGGAAAGACAACCCTCTCAAATATTATTGCCAACGAACTGGGCGTGGGATTCAAGATTACCAGCGGACCGGTGCTCGACAAGCCCGGCGATCTGGCAGGTATCCTTACCTCGCTGGAACCGCGCGATGTGCTTTTCATCGACGAGATTCACCGCCTGTCGCCCGTGGTAGAGGAATATCTCTATTCGGCCATGGAAGACTACCGCATCGATATCATGATAGACAAAGGTCCGTCGGCACGTTCCATCCAGATAGACCTGAACCCCTTCACCCTGGTGGGTGCCACTACCCGCAGCGGACTGCTCACGGCACCGTTGCGCGCACGTTTCGGCATCAACATGCACCTGGAATATTACGACCCGCAGACGCTGGCACACATCATTGAGCGCTCGGCCCGACTGCTGAACGTGCCCATCACCGAGGATGCTGCGCTGGAGATAGCCGGTCGTTCGCGCGGAACGCCACGTATAGCCAATGCGCTGTTACGCCGTGTGCGCGACTTTGCTCAGGTGAAGGGAACGGGCGGTATTGACACGAAGATTACAAAGATTGCCCTCTCGGCCCTGAACATCGACAAGTACGGACTGGACGAGATAGACAATAAGATTCTGCTCACCATCATCGACAAGTTCCGTGGCGGTCCGGTAGGCATTTCTACCATTGCCACTGCCATTGGCGAGGATGCCGGCACCGTAGAGGAGGTGTACGAACCATTCCTCATCATGGAGGGTTTCATCAAGCGCACCTCACGCGGTCGTATGGCCACCGAACTGGCCTACAAGCATTTCGGTCGCAACCCCTACAGCGGCAATATCATGGAACCGAACTTGTTCGATAGCTAAACGTCTTGTTTCGACAACGGATTAAACGGATATTTTTTTCAGACCACGAATTAGTCGAAAAAAATATCCGTTTTATCTGTTAAATCCGTGTTCAAAAGAAAGAAATTCTTGGACTATTTTGTTCGCTTTTTCCACCTACTGCCTTCCTGTTTAGATTTTCGATTTTTAAGACAAATAAAAATCTCAATCTAGAAAGAGAATCATTTGTTTTTCACCCTCATGATGCGTTCTTACCTCAGTGATTGGAGTTGAAAATTGCCGATTTCATCCCTTTTTTCCTACTTTTTCTTGAAAAAAGGCATATTTTGACGCATTTTTCTTGATTTGACGGTATTATTCTGTTGCTCTGGTGAAATAGCACTTTTCTTGCACCAAAATTGAAGTTCAGCTATACTGCAATAGAACGGTGGTTGCATTGCAATAGAACGGTGGTTGTATTGCAATAGAATGGTGGTTGTATTGCAATAGAACGGTGGTTGTATTGCAATAGAATGGTGGTTGTATTGCAATAGAACGGTGGTTGCAGTATAGCAGAAGTGCCATTGCAGCATAATAGAATCACTGCAATAGGAGTATATCAGAAGAATTCCCATTTACTCGCAATCAATTGATATTCAGATAGTTCTAAAAAGAATCAAGATACGTCAAAACTCGCGTATTTCCACCCCACTTCCTGTTTGGTGAATCTGACGCGAGTTTTGAGCCCAAAAAGCAAAAAAAATATCGCTAAAAAGCCTGCAAATTGATGCCTTTTTCGGCAAATTATGAAGTTGTTATTGTGTTGTACACCTCTCAGTTCTCAATTCTCAGTTCTCAATTCTCTGAATCGTCCTGCGGAGCGGTAGCCGCTCGACCTATGGTCGCTTGCTACCAACGGGACGCAAGAAACTCTGCACTCTACACTCTACACTCTTATCTCCTACCTTCCCCAAAAGTCGCAGGACTCTTCGCAGAGGTCGAGTTCATCATCAGAGTCTTCGAATCCCCTGGTTCGCACATAACTGACAGTCTGCATCACCGAACTGTTTTGTATCAAGACAACCTGTGTCAACGGCGCTTCATATTTCTTTTTCTTCATTGCTGATTCCCCCATCATTTAAGTACAACCTTCTTGCTATTATTGATATAGATGCCTCGCATGGTAGGCTTAGCGCTGAGCTTGCGACCGTCGAGCGTATAGCCCCATACGGGCGACTGGCTTTCGCTGGTGGGCAAAACAGTTTGGTCTATTACGCCCGTTACCACGCCCTCGTCGTCGAAATCGATGTTGAAGGCAGTCAGTCTGCGTGCCTCCACGGCATCGTCATCGCCAATCTTGAAATAGGCGCGGAAGGCTCCGAGACCGGCACCGCTCTTTGGATAGTAGAGCGTGTTGCTGCTGCCCATTAGCAGGATGCTCCGGTCTTTGCTGTCGAAGGCAGTGCTCTGATAGCTTCCCATGAAGCGCACACGCTCGTCACCGCTGAAGCCGTTGTCGTAGTAGTGCGTCTCTGTGCTGAGTGCCACCCCTGTAAAGATAGGGTTCGTGATGTCGCGGCTGTCTGCGCTGGCCACATCGTAGTCGTCGGCCTTTGCCCACTTAATGATATAAGGAGTACCCGCTTTCAGTGTCTCCACGGCATCGCCGAAAGTCAGATTGAGCGTGGTGCCAGTGATATAGGCATCGCTGAGCGGACGGGCGACGGCACCGTCCAGGTCGCTGCCACTGAGTTCCACATCGAATGGCAGACAGATGGTGTTCCACTTTCCGTCCTTATAGAGGGTGCGGTCAGTGAGCGCAACATCCTCGGTCTGACCATCGAGAGAAGTCAGCAAATCGGTGTTGTCGGCACGGTCGGCCAGGCTGATAGGGGTAATATCGATGATGTAGGGGGCTTTGACACTACCAACCAGTTGATCATATTTAATATAACAGTCATCTTCCCAGTCTAATGATGGATTAGGATTAAATGTGAAAATCTTACCTCCCGTAAAGACTTTGAAAGTCAAATACTGATACTTACCCAGATAATTACCATGAACAGTTATGAAAGCGATGTCTGGTTGAGTACCACTACCAACTGTCTCCTTTCCACGAATTTCGTCGCCACAAAAGACGGCAACAAGGGCATCTTTGAGTACATTGCCATTTTGTACTATCTTGGATGTGATTGTTACATTGCACTGATATAGATAGTAATTAAGTTCAGGAAAAGGATCTTCGTCTTGTGCCTGAAGGCTGGCGCTCCCCACAAGGAGGAGTGCCAGCAGGCTGAATAATCTATATATCAATTTCATTTCACAGTTTGTTTTTTACCGTTAATAATGTAAACGCCTTTCTTCAACTTGCGAGACTGGTTGTCAGACTGGATCTTACGTCCACCAAGGTCATAGATGGTCTCAACACCGTTGTCATTAAATATCTCGCGGATGCCGTCAGTATCGCTGAGGTTCATCACCAGAGGATGCTTTGGAGTACCATAGATAGCATCGTTCTCGTAAGTAAGCGTTAGCGGTGCATCCACCACCTTGCCATCGACAGCCACCTTGAAGGTCAGTTCGCAATTCTCATCGCCAGGGATGGTGAGATAAGCAATACCTCTCTCGTCGGTGACGGCTACAGTACGGCATTCGTCGCCAGCAAAGGCGGCCACCTCAACGCCTGCAAGTGTCTTACCGGCCATCACCTTCACCGCCATGATGGCGTTGTCAGGATAATTGCGGAAGTTGACAGGCGAGAAGAGGGAAGAGGGAAGAGGGAAGAGGGAAGTGTTTTCTACCGCACGCGTCATGCGTACACCAGTTGCAACAGTCGAAGGATAGTTGAAGGTCTGGTCAGCGGCAGTGCTCTTTAACTGATATCCAACACCTGGTTCCATCATCATCAGCGAGCCAGACCACTCATAGCTGTCCCAGTAGGCCACGCCACTCTGTGCCTTCACAACGTCGCCATCGGTCTTCTCCATGTCGGCCAGTGCATCGCCGAGCGAAGCAACCTGTTGACCTTGATAGCCCAACCAGTTCCAGCCAGCATGAATGGATACAGGTGTGTTGGCACTGGTACCTACAACACGTAGCTTGCGGTCGGTCTTCATTTTCACTGCATACATTTGTGCGGTTGACAGACTTTCCGTCAGTTTTCCATTCCATGAGTTTTCCTCAGGAGTGAGAGACGACGAATGGCCTTTCACAACAATCACATCGTCAACAATCTTCTCGAAGAGGGCAGGTGCTGTCATGTCATCTGCTTCGACGTTGAACGATATCCAGTTCCAGCCAGCCTTCAGATCCAACTCCTGTTCTATCAGGTCCTGAATATTGAATACTGCCGGTTCAGCGTATGTTCCCTGCAATGTGAGAGGTAGGAATTTGAAGGGCTTGTCAGACTCCCACTTCACTACGGGATAGGTGGTACCCGTCGAAGCATCGTAGGCGCGGAAGCTCACTTCCTGTCCAGTCTCAGCGGTGCCGCCGTAGATATCCATGGTCACGTAGTAGTTGCCATAGCGCTCGTTATACTTCAGGTTTGCCACACCGCGGCATTCGTCGCCGATGAAGGCTGCCATCATATCGTCAGCGTCGGTCATATAGGCGCCATCCTTCTTCAATACACCGATCACGTTCATCGAGGTCTCGAAGTCGTGCGGGTTCACAGTCCAGTCAGGTGTGTTGCCCATTACCTTGATGTTCAGCGTCAGAGGTGTCTCAATGCCGTCGTCACCTTTGACATAGATGTTGCGCTCGTACTTGCCGATGGGGGTCGAAGAGCTGACGTTCAAGGTGATAACCTGCTCAGCGAGAGGCTGCAGCAAACCGTAGTCCACGTCGGCGGTGAGCCATGTGGGCAGTCCGCTCAGTGTCCAGCTCTGGGCTACGCCGCTCTTGTTCACGAGGGTGGCGGTGAGTGTGGCACCTTCAGTAACTTTGGCTGTGCAGCCAACAGTGCTCTCCTGCCATGCAAGCGGGTTCTGACTTATAAAGGCCGTCCATGTTACAGGTTCTGAGAGGTTGCCGTTCTGGTCGTGTACATCGCGCACGGTGATGTTCAGCGTTGTGCCTTCCAGGCGTGCTGCCTCCTCGTCAAGTGTAATCACAATCTGCTTGTCGGAAGCCGTGAAGGTGAAGTTAACATTCTCCTCAGATGGCTTTTCGCGCAGGGCGGGAGCATCATTGGTGTAGGTGAGAGGTGAGAACTGAGAGGTGAGAGGTGAGAACTGAGAACTGAGAGGTGAGAACTGTGCCTGCTTACCGCTGCCACAAAGGTCGGCGTCATCACCATTGGTAATCACCTGATTCTGCTGGTCGAGAGTCTTCACCTCGAAAGGATAGTAGGCCACAAGTCCCGGTTCCTCACCTGTGAGGCGCAGCTTGCGCTGCTTCTTCAGCAGGTTAGCGTTCATAGAAGCATTCCAGATGCGCACCTCGTCGATGGTGGCAGTCAGCGGACGGTCGTAGGTGTAGAGCACCTCACTCTCTTCAACATCCTGCAGGGTGCGTCGTGCACCGATGATCAGGCGGTCGCTACCCAGCGAACCTACTCTGTCGGCATTCACCGTAGCCTTTGCCTCACCGTCGATATAGAGGTTGGCATTGCCGCCGCGCAGCACATTCAGGGCCACATGGTGCCAGGCGTTGTCGGTAAGTGAAGAGTTAAGAGTGAAGAGTGAAGAATTATTGCTCTCCAGTGAGAGTTGGCCTTCGGCGTCAATCACGAGGCCTACCTCACCCAACTGCAGCAGCTGTGCATCGGCAGTCTGTTCGCCGGCCTTCACCCACAGCTCTACAGCGTAGTCGTCCTGTGGCATAGGCGGAATCTCGCTGGTGTTGATGCCCACAAAGTGTTCACCATCCAGTGCCACGGCCTTGTTCTCGTTTTCGATATGCCAGGTCTCGTCGCTCATGGCCATGTGGCGGTTGCGTGCATAGTCGGTGATAAGAGTACCCTCACCCTCGTTCATCTTCCAGTAGCCGATGAGTCCCTTTGTGGCAGGATTCTTCGTTACCGAACGCTGTTGCAGGGCAGTGGTTATATCGCGAGCCTCATCCCAGAGCAACAGTTCGTGCATGGCGCCTGTCATCTGCTGACCTACGCTCAGCGGACCGTTACCCTCGTAGGCGATGGCTTCCTTGTTGCTGAACAGAGTTGTCGTTTCGCTACCGGCAGCCACGCTGGCACTCAGTTTGCCGTCGGCTGTCAGACTCAAGGTGAGGAATGCCCACTTGTTCTGTGGCATATCAGCCAGCGAGGTATAGGTCTGATCACCTACCTTCACCACCAGTTTGTTGTCGTCATCGATGCTCACTGTCAGTTTCTGTGTGCCAGTGCCGTGAGTGAGCAGGGTGCCTGCACCATTGGTGTTCACCCAGGTATCGATACTGAAGTCCTTTCCGGCAAGGTTGATGCTGGCCTCAGTGGCAGCCGTCTGTACAGTATTCTGCAGAGCCAGAGCGGTCTGATGATCCACGGCCGAACCGTTCAGCACACCCGTAATGCGGAAGTTAGCGTCCTTGGTCAGTTCACCGTTCAGGATAGCCTCGTTGAAGAGAATGCTCAGGTCGTCGCCTGCCTGCAGAATGCCATCGGTAGGCTGTGGCTGACCCAGTGGTTTGGGACGACTCATGTCCTTCACCACGAGAATCTCCTGACTCACGTTGGTCACCTCGCCATTGCCATAAGTACGGGCAGAGATAGCACGGAACTTATAGGTGCGGTCGGGGAACAAGGCATTGTTGTTCATGTCGAAATTCAGGTTGATGACACCGGAAATGGGCAGTACCTCCTCAATCTGAGGATTCACGATAGCACTGTCTTTCATCACGTACTTACGGGCATCGTGCCACATGGTCTCACCCACGCCCTGATACTGTACGGCAATATATTTCAGGCCATCATAGTAAGGATCATAGTCGCGTACTGTCAGGGGCAGAATACCCTTTGTAGAGGTATTCACTACGGTGTTGTCAATACGCAGGGTCACATCGGTGCTTGATGGTACGAACTCGGCTGAGATATAGACCGTATCACCGATAACGTCCCAAGTGCTGGAGGGATCGCTCTGACAGTCTGATGCCAGTACAACGGCGATATTCTCGTAGAGCAGGTCGCCTGCGTTGTTCTGTTCCAGTTCCAGGTTCATACGCACGGTTTTTCCTGCAGGTACCAGCACACGGCGTCCGTCGCTCAGTTCGTTGCTGTTGATGTCGATACCGGCACCTTTCTTGTTGGTATCATCGATCACGAAGAGAACAAAGTAGCAGTCCTCACCCGTCTCGCTCTCATTGGTGAGCAGCAGTGGGAAGTTGGCCATCTTGCCGGCAGGTACACCCACCAGTCGGTTGGCGCCATTCTCCACTCTGATACGCGGTTTCTCTATCTGCTGAGTGGCAGTAGCCAGAACGTGTTTGCCCGGCTCGAAATACTTGGTGCGCTGTTCGCCCTCATAAGGACAGGTGGTCTGTCCGCCACGGGTCACGAAGATGGCACCCATGCCGTCGGGGGCACGATAGACATCCACACTCAGGGCATCGTCGTCGCCCGTCTCCACAAGCGAGTAGCCTGTTGTGATGGAACGGGTATTTTCATTTGACTTCTCCCACTCGCTGCCAGCCTTTGTGGTGCTCTGCAAACTGATATCCACATCCTGTCCAAAGACACTCACGCTGGTACCTCCGCCTACAATGAGGCTGGTGTTGAACGTGTTGGTGGTGCTGGTGCCCACTGTACTCTCAGAAGATACTTCAGAGTCGATGAACGTACCGGAGTCGAAGCTCTGGTTAGCCTCTAACCAGCGACGTCGGTCGCTGATAACCGTCACCTTTGCCTCTTCGTTTCTGGCCATCTGGAACTCCCAGTTGGCAATCTGCTCGTTGTAGTACTTCACCATATCGGTGTAGAACGGCTTGTCGGCAGGCTGTGGCAGAGTCACGGTGTAAGTGCCCGCTGTGCCAAACTTCTCGTCATCCTCATTGAGGGTGGTGTCGTATATCAGTCCTTGCTCATCCACACCCTTGCGCAGAACATCGTTGCGCAGAGCAATGAGGTTTGGTATAAGCACATTCTCAATATGGTTCTGTGTGTAGTTGAAGTGAGTCTCAAACTCCTGACCAGTAACGTAGTTGTCGAACTTCTGCAACTCTATGCTGCCCGTAGTACCATTCTTCTGGAAGCCTACGGTACGGGCATTGCCGAAGACGATATTGGTAGATTGTCCGACGAACACGTCACCCTGTGCGCCCACATACTCACTCTCGCCACTGGTAGAAATGCGCTTCGTGGTGCTGGTGGTGAGTACTCGGGTGTCTGATGACACATGCTCATACTCTGTGGTCACACCCACGTCGAGGGTCGCCTTCGTCTTGTTGGTCTCTATAAGTCCCAGGATGACTACACCTGCATTGGCTGCCGTCAGTGTGGTCAGCTCAACGCCAAACTCGGTGTGGGTCATTGTCTCCAGTTCCTCGTTCACGGTGATGTTCTGCGTCTCAGTCATGGTCACACTCTGACCAGTCTCCCAGAAAGCCGACGATGCCGATCCTGCCGGATCACGGATAATCATTTCCACCTTGTCGGGACCACTGGTCACGAAGTTGCTACCTGTAGGCAGTGCGCCTATGACGACACCTGTCAGCGAATTGGTTGTGTTAATACCTTTCCAGGTATAACCCTTGCCGTTGTGGGTGAAGGTAGCTGCAAGGTTGAGTGTGTAGGGGGCTGTGATATTGGGGAAGCCAGCCTGCCACTGGTACTGACCTTTACCATTCTCGTCGAGTGTCAGTTCGTCGGGGACGGGATCACCAGAGAGGTCACCCTGCTGGTCGTCTGCCTCCTCAGTCTTCGAGGGATCCATCACTACGCCCTGTCCGGTACCCATCTGGTTGCTGAACTGCACGGGCACGTTCTGCAGAGGCACCTCGTAGATGACAGGAGTCTCACCATCTTTGTTCACGTAGGTCTCATAGCCGCGCACGTTGAACGTGTAGCGCTTCATCTGATTGAAGATGGGGAAGTCGTAGGTATAGGTGGGAGCCTCAGCGCCTTCATTCACGGTATAGAGTGTCAGCTGAGTCTCCTCGCCCGTCTTAGTGTCGGTATAGGTATAAGTCTCCTCACCGAACGAGCCGTCGTTGCGGTCTTGCTGTGTTACTTCGAGCACAGGTTCGCTGTAGTAGCTCTGGATGAGCTTTGCCACATACTCAAACTCCTTCTTCGTGCCGTCTTCCAGTATCAGCGAGTCGGTGTCGATGTCCATCGGATCGTTGGCATAGAGGATGGGCAGGTGGTCGAAGATGATGTCGGGGTTCGACTCAATCTCGATGCTCTTAACGCTATAGTCGATAGGAGGCAGCAGGGCTGCAAACTCACCTGTTCGTGGATCGGTCTTGATAATGATGTTCTTCACCGCGTCTATGTCGCCACCCTGGCGCACGGTCTCGCTCTGTACGTCGGCAGTAGGCGATTTGACAGCCAGATCGTTTTTATTATTCTCATAGCTGACGGTGGTGCCGTTGACTTCGCGCACTACATTCAGACGGTAGCTTGATTCAATGCCTAAGGTGATGGTGGCCTGGCCGATGTTGTTCACACTCTCGCCGAAGCCGAGGGGTTTCTCCTCTTCAATCTTACCACCCGTTACGCGACCTGCTACAGTGACCAGTGTCACGTCCTCAAAGTCGAGATTCTTCACGGCATCGTTGTAGTTCACCAGTGTACCCACCTTCAAAGAATCGGCAGGATAGCGGCCGTCATTGGCAAATACATGGCCCTGCTTCTTCACGGTGATATAGTGCTCGCCGATGGGTACGCTGATTTCGTACTCACCATAGGCATTCGTTGCGATGGGTTGTCCCTCCTTGGCGCAGATCTGTCCATCAACGTAGAAGTTCACGCCCTCCACGGGATAGTCGGTATTGGCATAGCGCACTGTACCACGCACGGGGAATGAGGAGATATCAGTGAAGTCAGTGCCGTTGTGCACCAGCGAGTTGTTGCCCACGAAGCGCAGCTGCTGACTGGGGTTGAACTGGTGGATGCCCAACTGTGGAATAACGGCATAGGTAGTGCCTTCGCCCCGGAATGGTACACCCTGAATGATGTAGTTTCCGTCCCGATCAGTACGTGCTTTCAGCTTCAGCTGTTCGGGAGTAAGGTTTGAGGGACCGGCATTACTGCCTGTCTTTCCATGATGCTGGCGGTAAACGGTTCCGTCGCGTGAGTAGTCGAAGAACTGTAAGCTCAGGCCTTCGTCAAAAGTCCAGTAGGTTTCCAGATTCTTCTCGTTGCCTACGAGCAGGTGGTCGTAGTTCTCAAGAATCTCATCCTCGGTGAGTGCCTTTGTCCAAATACGGAACTCATCCACATAGCCCACGAAATGGCCCAACTTCAGCGTGTCGGCACCCTGCAGTACCAGACTGTCGCTCAAGGTCTGTGTGCTGCTGTTCAGCATAGGCACGCCGGCCTCGTCGCTGCCCACTACGCTGGCTGTCACATTCTGTCCGCTACGCGTCAGCACCACATGGTTATACTGTCCGGCTGTCAGCTCGGCATTGTCGAAGGTATAGGTCTGTCCGTTGTTTACTAATATCAGTTTACCATTGGCATCCATGCCCACGTAGCAGGTCTCATTGTTCAGACGTAGTATCTTGGCCTCGCCGAGCGTCTCGGGATTCAGCCACATCTGCATAGAAAAATCGTTCTTGGAAAACTTTTTGGCAGCATAGTCTAAAGAGGGATAGTTCCACATAACTGCCCCGCCTGTACTAGTGAAACGCATGGCGTGGTACTGCGCATTGTCATCGTCCGACGCGCCCGTCCTCCGAGCCTCCACATCCACATTGGCAACGGAATTGCCCGTAGAACCAAAGGTAATGCGGCCGCTCATAGTACCTGTAGTCTGAGCAAAGCCGATGTCGTAAGCCGGTTTTTCTTTTTCTTTTCCGTCGTCACACTTGTCAAACACTGTTACGCGGTACTCGTAGAAAACACCAGGCAGGGGCGTGTCATCGGTATAGAACAGATATTCGTCGGTGCTCGATGTACGATAGAGGTTCGTCCATGGATCACTGTCCTTCTCTGCACATCGACGATCTACGATATAGGTCTTGGCGGCGGTGGAGCCTTGGCGATTGACATGCCATTGCAGTTTCACAGTACCAGGATAAACCCCCTTCGTAGCATCGAAAGAATAGAACAATGTACCAGTGCCAATAGCCGTTTTAACAGGATTGGAGTTGTTAAGCACCGTTTCACCAATAAGACCTTCGACACGGTAGTTGTGTGGTGCACAGGCGTTCAGCGGTTCCTCTGTGTAAGGGATGGTACCATCCATTTTGTTCTGTCGATCAGAGTGTGCATCGGTGGTGCGGTGCTCCCAACGGAAGCTCGTTTGCCCATCAGATGGCATAAGTGTATAGGCTAGCACGTTGTCGATGTAAATTTTGAACTTGTGATTCATGGCGGTTGGATAACCATCGGATGTCCAGGTGAAAACAATGCGGTCATCTTGACTGTCAGCATTAAAGTTGTTTACGGGCACGGTACGCGTGGTATTCACAGATACCTCATTCGACATCAACTCACTGCGTATTGCAGTATCTGCCCAACCGTTAGCCACATAACAGATGTAGTACTTCACGTTGCTCTCATCAAGGAAACCATGGTCGGTATAGGAATAAGTACTTTGCGGCACAACTTTAAGAAACTTTCCATTGCGATAGATTGCCCACCTTCCGTTGCCGTAGTTTGAATTGTCAGCCTTCCACTTCAACGTCACGCTTTTACTTGCCTGACTGAAAACAGGGTTTTCAAGGGATGCCAATGGCATTGGGTAAAAAGTCTTAGTACTTGCACTATTAGTGTAATACTTCACGCCATTGCGTGCATCCTTGTCGTTATTATGGGTAAACTCATGATAAGGCTGAATGGTGAACTGTGAGCGCATGTTCTTACCAATGCTATTCAGATTGAAAGAATAGGAACCTGCTGCATAGTTGCCGGCGAGGTACCTGTAGCCAATGGCATCATTGTATGAACCATTGATATTGGTGCAGATATGCGTCTCTCCGTCGGTGTTACAACCTCCGCCAAAGTAATAGGGAACAGTCATATTGCCATTCTCATCGATGTAGAAACCACCATTCCATTCAATGGAACGAACATCGAACCTATAGCCAACGGGATAGTGTCCAATTACTTTCGATTTCAATAACTGGTCGGTTCCGTCATTCTCACTCCACCAGCCTTCACTCTTGAATTTGAGGTTACAGTTACGCCATTGGAGAGGGAGATTCCAACGAACTCTAATCCGATCATAGTTACCGTCATCACACCAAGCATCATGGTACTTGGTTCCATTCCAGTAGTTCTCAACATCTCTTGCGCCTGATGAATTGGCACGAACTTGGAAGATGATGGTCCAGCTAGCTCCATCATCTTTACTGGCATAGACAGCCAAACCACCGTCACGGACAAAGCCCTCGTCCCAACCACGGCGATCAAAATAGGTACACGTGAATAAAACATAGTCGCCTCCGTTGTACCAGTCGTCAAACAAGTAGCTCTCTTGGAAGTCACTATTGGCTGCCGCAGCTTGTTCTGGCTGCAGGAACACAGCGAGCAGCAGCAATGTAAGTGTCCTCGCCATTTTGTGCGCATTGGTCAGCCGTCCGACCACATGTACGCATTCCGAAATAAAAAACTTCATAATGTTATATATTTATTAATTTAAGAATGTTTTTCCACCTAATAATATTTATAGGGCTTCTGCCCTTCTTATCTTCTCGCGCAGCTCTATGTTCTCGGTAATGAACTTTTCCAAGTGAACATTGCTGTCGCTGATGCGCCATCGCTGGAAAATAATAATGGCTACCAGTACCAGGATCACCAAAACCATGGTCACGCCCAATGCTACTGCTATGATAAATATCCATTCGTTGTTCAGCATATATCGTTTTACTTTTTTGTTTTCTGACTGCAAAATAACAAACCGCCAGCGAAACAGATGTCTCACTGGCGGAAAAGTATGTCTCAAATCTGAGAAAAATCAAAAAACGGCCATTTCATCGGGAATAACGCACACCCGGAAAATGGCAAAAAAGTTGTTTAGCGAAGGCCTTCCTCCTTTTCTTTGGCAACTGCACGGAACTCGGTACACGTCATACCATAGGCATTGCGGAACAGACGCGCCAGGGTGGCACGACTGGGAATACCCGACATTTCGCCGATGATGGCAATGGCATCATCAGTAGTTCTGAGCAGTCGGGCTACATGCTCCAAACGATAGCGGGTGATGAAGTCGGTAACGGTCTCGCCATGCGAACATTCATGAATGGCCTCAACCACATACCTGGCGTTGGTGCCAAGAAGCTGGGCAAGTATGTCACGGTTCAGGTTCTCGTCGGTATAGGGGTGCTGCTCTGCCATCAGCGTACAGATGCGACGGAAGAGTTGCTGTCCGGCAGTAAGACTTTCCTCGGGTTCGGCCTGCAACTGTTCTATGGCTTGCTGTTCCTGTCGTTCACGCTCTTCAATCTCGGCAAGCAGGCGGCGGTTCTTGGCAAGCAATATCCTATTGTGTACATGGGAGCGCCACAGGAAATAGGCAATCAAGATAGAGATAAGGAAAGCTGCAACGACAAGGATGCGATAGATGATGGCCGACTGACGACGGTTGGTGATTTCCTGTTCCTTCTGGCGGATGACCTCCTGCTGCTCTACATCGGTCTTACGCTCCTCAACATGGATGGAGTCGGTCAACTGGCGCATACGGTCGGACAGAGCCATCGCCTCATCATTATGCCCGGCCTTCTGCAGCGTCTTATAGAGGTTCATCATGTAGTTCTTGATGTAAGTGGTGTTGATGGCGCTGCCCTGAGCCAGATAGAGGGAGTCGGCCTGATGGAACAGGCGGATGGCTTCGTCGTAGCGGCCAATCATGGACAGATAGCGGGCTTCGCCTCCAATATCATATACCGACAACATTTCACCCTGCCGATGTTTCCGGTAGAGAGAGTCGGCCTTTTCATACTGACCATTGGCGGCATAGATCATAGCCTGACTGATGGTAATATTATTGTGGCGAATATGGCGAAGCATGTCGGGCAAGTTAGTGCAGCGGTCCATACGGGCCAGGGCTGTATCACCCTTAGCAATCAGGGGAAACGCCTTCTCAGGCATGCCTTGTTCCAGATAAAACTCCGTGGTCTCAATAACGGCCATGACCAGAGGGTCTATCACCCAGTAATCGTCAGTGTGTTTTACGCCGTTCATCATCAGGTCGATACTCTCCAGAAATAACTGTTCTGCCTTGTCGGGATGGTCCAGATGCAACTCGCAATCGCCTTTCTGAATCAGCACACGGCATTTCACTCGCAGGGCTACCTCGTTACTCATTTTGGATTCTCCGTCACCCTTCGCCCGTTCATTGTTAACGTCTTCAATAATCTCGTCGCATAAACGGAGAACCTTGCCGTTTTCTCCTTGTCGCGCCAACAACCCGTTGACCATAAGGACTACCGGATAATAGGAATCGGGATCGCTTTTGATTTCAGGATCGTTAAATATCCTTTCACCATAGAATATAGCCAGATGCGTGTGACCCATAGCTGCATGTGCGGAACTACGGATAAGGTCGGCTTCTGCTGTTGAGAATACACAGGCCCGTTCAGCACTGTCAACACGTTCCAGTATCTGTTCGGAGGTTTTATATAGCATTTTCTGATATTCCCGTCTCAGCCGTGTATTCTCCTCGCTACGTTCAGACTTTGAACAGGCCGACATCAATGCCAGCAACGTAAAAATTGTAATAAGGTGTATGGTCTGTTTCATTGGATTATTATTTCACTTAAAAAAGAGACAAACCGAAACTGAGTTGATGCATCTTTGGGCCGCGACCATCCTTGAAGTAGGTGTTGGGACTGTACTTCACATAAAGGTCGGGGAAGGAAGGGATGCCCAGTTCAAGATAGCCATCAACGGTAACAGGACGCTGACCAATACCGGTGGTCTTCACCTCATAGTCCTCATCATTGTAAGTATATTCGCGAGTGGTATGGGCACCAGTGTTGAAATTGACCAATGCACCAAGGGTGATATGCCATTTTCCTTTCTTATCGAAGTTGTGGGTATAGAGCAGGGGCACCTGCAGACTGAAAGCTACCATGGTGCTCTTTTTGTTGCTATCGCCTAAGCCATAAGACAAGAGCTGCATCTCGTTGGAACTGTTCTTTCCAAAGTACTTATCGTCGTTCAAACGGTAGTTGCGCCAGTCGAACATCAGACCTGTACTCCACACATTGCGCTTGCCAAAGGGATGCCAGTCGATAGTGCCGCCAAAAGACCATTCAAACGATGGCCATAAAGAGAAAGAATAATCGGAAGGGGCATTGAGCATGGTGTTCAAACCAAAGAGGAAATGGAGGTTGGTTTCAACAGTCTTGGTCTTCGTTATCGGTCTCGCAATATATTTCTTCGTAGTTTTTACTGTACGTTTAAAGGCTGAGGAATCGCTATATTCAATACGCTGATCATAGAGGTAATCGGCATTGTCCCTGGTACCTTTAATAACAATACGCTGCGCATTGCCGCCTGTCTCGATTGTCACTTTACCTACATTCTCAATAACGAGCGTGTCGCCCACTGTCTCGGCTTCTAACTGGGTAGCAGATACTCCTATCAGGGCCAATAGCAACAATGATTTTTTCATGCCTTTTCTATTAAAGATTAAGATTGATTCGTTCATTTAAGCGTTAAGTCATCTATATAAGCGATGTGTATATATGATTTGTCCGGTACAAAAATACAACTTTTTCAGTAAGCGAGAGTCGTTTCTAACCAAAAAATGAGAAAAAGTGGTTAACTTTGCACTTAAAAAGAGCAGAAAAGATGCAGAAAGATAGTTTTTCGACCTTGCCAACAGGACGTTTTGCACCATCGCCAACAGGACGCATGCACTTAGGAAACGTGTTTGGAGCGCTGCTGTCGTGGCTGTCGGCAAAGAGCAAAGGGGGCCAGTGGCTGCTGCGCATTGAGGATATAGACCCTCAGCGCTCGCGCCGTGAGTATGCCCAACTGCTGATGGACGACCTGCAGTGGCTGGGACTGTCGTGGGACGGTGAGCCCGTATATCAGAGTGAGCGGGGAGACATCTACGAACAGTATTTTCAGCAGTTGAAAGCGCAGGGCCTCACCTACCCCTGCTACTGTACACGCGCCGACCTGCTGGCCACACAGGCGCCCCACGAGAGCGACGGCCGTGTGGTCTATCCAGGCACCTGCCGGCCAAAGACTATAGGCACTATAGGCACTATAGATACTATAGGAACTATAAAAACTATAGCTCCCCCTGCCGCTCAGCGGCTCATAGTCCCTGACCGCGAGATTGCCTTTACCGATGGCCACTACGGAACACAGAGCATCAACCTGGCCAGCCATGTGGGCGATTTCATCATCCGCCGGAAAGACGGGGCCTGGGCCTACCAGATGGCCGTGGTGATCGACGATGCACTGATGGGCGTCAACGAAGTGGTACGAGGCCGCGACCTGCTGCTCTCTTCGCCTCAGCAGATCTATGTAGGTGAACTGTTAGGCTTCCATGCACCTGCCTTTATACACTTCCCCCTGTTGGTGAACGAGGCCGGTCAACGACTGTCAAAACGCGACCGGAGCCTGGACATGGGCGAACTGCGCCAACGGCACACACCACAGGAAATCATCGGTATGCTGGCCTTTCATGCCGGACTGCTGAAAGAGCCTCAGCCCGTAAGTCCCGATGAACTCATAAAAAAATTCGCATGGCAACAAGTACCATGCGAAGATATTACAATTAGAAATCTTTCTATCTAAAGGCTTATCAGGAATCTTTCTATCTAACAAAAAAGACTAATCAGGAATCTTTCTGTTTAACAATAAGTCTAATCAAAAATCGATCTGACAGACAGAATTATTCAGCGGCCTGTCCGTATTGCTGCCACGAGACATTCTCGGGGTTCCACTTATCCTTTGGTGTCTGCTCGCCTTCAGGATAGCCAATCACGATGGTACACAAAGGAATGACGGTTTCGGGCAATGCGAGCACCTCACTAATAGCCGATACACGCTCAGCGCTGGGATAAGTACCCGTCCACACTGCTCCTAAGCCAAGAGCGTGGGCAGCCAGCAGAATATTCTCGGTAGCTGCTGAGACGTCCTGAATCCAATAGGCACAGGCATCGCCTTCAAGAGCTTTGTCCATATCTCCGCAAGGAACGATGGCCAATGGGGCCTGACGCAGCATACCAGCATTGGGATTGGCAGCAGCCAACTTATCGAGCACTTCACGTTCGGTAACTACCACGAAATGCCAAGGCTGCTTGTTGACAGCAGAAGGAGCAGCCATACCAGCACGCAGAAGGGCTTCGATTTTCTCATTCTCTACAGTACGGTCTTTCTGATAACTGCGCACTGACGTACGAGTCATGATACAGTCAATAACAGCCTGTGAGGCATCATCTGTAACAGTCATTGTAGCTTTCTTTTCTTCTTGTGAACAACTTTGCAAACCACCCATCAAGAAAAGTGTTGCAATAAACAAAACAATTTGCTTCATATCGTAGATTTTTTATCGTTTTTACGGCGACAAAGGTAGAATATCTCTACGAAACTACAAAGAAAAAGCGTTGTTTTTTATCCTAAAAAGAACAGTCCTACTCCGATAAAGGAGATAACAGCCCCCACTACCGAACGCAAGGTGATGGGCTGACGGAACAGCCACCAAGAAGGAAGAATGATGATGATGGGGGTCAAAGCCATGAGCGTGGAGGCAATACCGGCAGGAGCATACTGCACAGCCATGAGCGAAAAGCCCACACCCATGAAGGGACCAAAGATGGTAGTCATGGTGACTACTGTCATGCCTTTCGCATCGTGCAGGGCAGTGCGAAGGGGCTGAAAGCCTTCACGAAAATAAAGAAGGAAACTAAAACCAATGATTCCGGCCACACAACGCAGGAAATTGGCACTGAAAGGAATGAGCCATTCAGGCAGTTGGGTGGTGTCGTAGTGGTCCATGCCTATCTTACTAAGCACCAGTCCGATGCCCTGACACATAGCGGCAGCAACGGCATAGAGCACGCCATTGAGCGGCAGTTTGAGCGATACCTTGTGATGCTCGCCACGTCCCAGTACCGAGATACTGATACCAGCCAGGGTGACGAGCATGGCCAGAATACTCATGGGCGACATTTCCTGACCTAATGTGATCCAGGCCATGAGGGCAGCGGCCAGCGGAGCCAGCGTCATAAACAGCTGACCATAGCGCGAACCTATAATAATATAACACTGGAACAAGCAGAAATCGCCAATCACATAGCCTACCAAGCCCGACAGCAACATCCATCCGCAGGACTGCCATGTGGTGCCTGAAGGCAGGGGCGAGCCTACAGCAACATAAAAAAGAACCAGTGAAAACAGGAGTGCCATGGCCATGCGAAGCACATTGAGCGTAAGATTGCCCAACCGTTTGCTGCCAAACTCACTTAAAAGAGCCGTGGCCGTCCATGAGAAGGCCACGCCAATAGATATTAATTCACCAACGTAATTCATCGGTGCAAAATTACTCAATATTCCTAAGTCTCTGCCTTTTATTCAGATTATTAGGCAGCTTTTGCAGTTTTTTAGCAATATGCCTGCTCGTGTACGCCTTTCACCGCTCTGCCAGAGGGGTCGTTCATATTCTTGAAAGCCTCGTCCCACTCTAAGGCTTTGGCGGTAGAGCAAGCCACACTGGCCTCTGAGGGCACACTACGGGCGGCTGAGTCGCTAGGGAAGTGTTCGGCAAAGATGCTGCGATAATAGTATTCCTCCTTGTTCTTCGGCGGATTGATGGGGAAGCGCTCTGCCGCATGTGCCATCTGCTCGTCGGTAACTGCTGCCGCCGTTACGGCCTTCAGCGTATCAATCCAGCTATAACCCACACCATCGCTGAACTGCTCTTTCTGTCGCCATACCACTTCATCAGGCAGCATGTCGGCAAAGGCTTCGCGCACTATGCGCTTCTCCATCGTTTTGCCCGGGCACATCTTAGCCTCTGGATTGGTGCGCATGGCCACATCCAGGAACTCTTTATCCAAGAACGGCACACGTCCTTCTACGCCCCAGGCAGAAAGACTCTTGTTGGCACGCAGACAGTCGTAGAGGTGGAGTTTGGAAAGCTTGCGCACGGTCTCCTCGTGAAACTCCTTTGCATTGGGAGCTTTGTGGAAATAGAGATAACCGCCGAAAATCTCGTCGGCACCTTCGCCACTGAGCACCATCTTGATGCCCATCGACTTGATGACACGTGCCAGCAGATACATAGGAGTAGAAGCGCGAACAGTGGTCACATCGTAGGTCTCAATGAAATAGATCACATCACGGATGGCATCGAGTCCTTCCTGAATGGTATAGTTGATTTCGTGATGAACAGTACCGATATGATCAGCCACGAGTTTTGCCTTTGCCAGGTCGGGAGCGCCTTTCAGTCCTACGGCAAACGAGTGCAGACGGGGCCAGTAGGCTTTTGTCTTGGAGTCGTCCTCAATACGCATCTCACTGTATTTCTCGGCGATGGCAGAGATAACGCTCGAATCCAAACCGCCCGAGAGCAGTACACCATAAGGCACATCACTCATCAGCTGACGCTTAACGGCATCCTCCAGTGCATCGTGGATAGCCTCAACAGAAGCAGGATTATCCTTCACGGCATCGTACTCCATCCAGTCGCGATGGTAGTAGCGCTTACACTCTACACTAGGACTCCAAAGATAGTGTCCTGGCAGGAAGGGCTCGTAACGTTCGCACTGTCCTTCGAGGGCTTTCAGTTCGGAGGCTACATAGACGGTGCCGTCACTGTCGTAACCGATGTAGAGGGGGATGACACCGATGGGGTCGCGGGCTATCAGAAAGGCATCGCGCTCTTCATCGTAGAGTGCAAAGGCAAAGATACCATTTAGCTGTTCCAAGAAGGAGTCAAGCCCTACCCCATCCCCAAGAGAAGAGGACTGCTGGCGCCACTCTTTATACAGTGCCAGGATAACCTCGCAGTCGCTACCCGTCTGAAACTCGTACTTACCGGCAAAGCGGCGACGAATCTCCTGATGGTTGTAGATTTCGCCATTCACGGCCAGCACCTGTTTCCTGTCGGGACTATACAATGGCTGACCTCCCGATTCAGGATCGACGATACTCAGGCGCTCATGGGCCAGAATGGCGGATTCTCCTGTGTAGATACCGCTCCAATCAGGACCGCGATGACGGATTTTCTGACTCATCTTCAGAGCTTTCTGACGCAAAGCCTGCATCTGCTCTTTCTCGTTATTGGTCTGGCTGACGCCCTTTTGCGCAGCCGGATGAAAGATTGCAACGATTCCACACATAGTTATTATCTACAAATTAAAAAGTTAATTAAACATACGACAAATACAGATAGTTGGTCTGCGCAGGATACTCAGCAGCCAGCGTATCAATCTGGTTGACGGTGGGCACTACACCCAGTTCCTTACGCCACTCACGCACGGTGAGACCAGCCTGCTCCATGTTCATATCGTTCTCCAGTCCGAGTGCACGACCAATCTGGAAGTCTGAGAAGCCATAGACCTTAGCCTGATACAGCAGTTCTACGAACTCGGGCGCTTCAAGGTATTCCAGCAACTCGCTGTTGTCCATGAACGATACCAGTTCGGACAGCTGGGCAAACTGTTTCAGCCGATGGTCGAGATTGACGATGTGCAGGAGTTTCTCCAGGAACCAACGGTCAATCTTCGTAAGACTGTGAATCTGTTCGACGGTATAACCCATCTGAATGGCTTTCGACAATACGAAGATGCGGTTGTCGGTGGCATGCTGAAGGGCATAGCAGATATCATCAACACGCAGTTCCTTGTTTTCTACGAAACCGTGCATGCCTTGTCCTATCATGCGCAGGCCTTTCTGAATAGCCTCTTCAAAGGTTCGACCGATGGCCATCACCTCACCCACACTCTTCATGGACGAGCCTAACTGGTGGCTCACGCCATGGAACTTCGAAAGGTCCCAACGTGGAATCTTACATACCACATAGTCGAGGGCAGGCTCAAAGAAGGCTGAGGTGGTCTTCGTCACCGAGTTCTTCAGGTCGAACAGACCATAGCCTAACGACAGCTTGGCTGCCACGAAAGCAAGAGGATAGCCGGTAGCCTTTGATGCCAGAGCTGAGGAGCGCGACAAACGGGCGTTGACCTCAATCACACGATAGTCTTCGGAGTTGGGATCAAGAGCATACTGCACGTTGCACTCGCCTACGATGCCCACATGGCGGATAATCTTGATGGCCAGTTCACGCAATTTGTGATACTCGGCATTGGAAAGGGTCTGTGAAGGAGCTACCACAATAGACTCACCGGTATGGATGCCTAAGGGATCGAAATTCTCCATGTTACAAACGGTGATACAGTTATCGAAACGGTCGCGCACCACCTCGTACTCTATCTCTTTCCAGCCACGCAGACTCTTCTCTACCAGCACCTGTGGCGAGAAGGAGAAAGCCTCTTCGGCCTGTGCCAGCAGTTCCTCGTCGTTGTCGCAGAAACCAGAACCCAGTCCGCCCAAGGCATAGGCAGCACGGAGAATAACGGGATAGCCCAGTTCGCCAGCCGCCTTCTTCACTTCCTCAACTGTTGAACAGGCCTGACTCTTGATGGTCTTCACACCAATCTCGTCGAGCTTGCGCACAAAGAGGTCACGGTCCTCAGTATCGATAATAGACTGCACCGGTGTACCCAGTACTTTGACGCCATATTTCTCGAACACGCCTTTCTGATAGAGTTCCACGCCACAGTTCAGGGCTGTCTGACCACCGAAACTGAGCAGGATACCGTCGGGGCGCTCTTTCTCAATGACACGCTCCACGAAATCGGGGGTCACTGGTTGGAAATATACTTTGTCGGCAACATCCTTAGAGGTCTGCACCGTAGCAATATTCGGGTTGATGAGGACGGTCTCTATACCTTCCTCCTTCATGGCTTTCAGCGCCTGCGAACCACTATAGTCAAACTCACCAGCCTGTCCTATCTTCAAGGCACCAGAGCCGAGGAGGAGAACTTTTTTGAGTGTAGAGTGTAGAGTGGATAGTGTAGAGTTTGCTACCGCAGCGGGAGCCTCATTGACTTTTTCTTGTGAAGATTTCTGCGGAGCGGTAGCAAACTCTACACTATCCACTCTACACTCTTCACTTATTAAAGCGACGAACTCATCGAACATCCACTCCGTGTCGGTGGGTCCGCTGCAGGCTTCGGGGTGGAACTGTGCCGAGAACCAAGGATTCGTCTTGTGACGGATACCCTCGTTAGAGCCATCGTTCATATTGATGAAGAGAGGTTCCCATTCGGCGGGAAGGGTCTTGTCGTCAACGGCATAGCCATGGTTCTGTGAGGTGATGAAGCACTTGTTGGTACCCACCATTCTTACAGGCTGGTTATGACTGCGATGACCATATTTCAGTTTATAGGTCTTTGCACCTGCAGCACGGGCCAGCAACTGATTGCCCAAGCAGATACCCATCAAAGGCCTGATAGCCTCATCCCCAACCTTTTTCAATTCCGTCTCCAAGAAAGTCCTGATGTGTCTCACCGCCACATCGCATTGCTCAGGGTCGCCAGGACCATTGGCCAAGAAGAGTCCGTCGAACTCCAACTGATTGAAGTCATAGTCCCAAGGCACGCGCACCACCTCTACTCCACGCTTCAAAAGACAACGGATGATGTTTGCCTTCACACCGCAATCTACAAGAACAACCTTTTTCAGGTGAGAGGTGAGAGATCTCGCCTTGCGAGCGACCAAAGGTCGAGCGGAGAGTTGAGAGGTGTCTGGCTTGTAGGTAATCACTTCCTTGCAGCTTACCTGCTCCACCCAGTTGACAGATCCGTAATCTTGAGGAGCTTTAGAGTGTAGAGTGTAGAGTGTAGAGTTTGCTACCGCTGCGGTAGCCTCATTGACTTTTTCTTGTGAAGATTTCTGCGGAGCGGTAGCAAACTCTACACTATCCACTCTACACTCTACACTCTCCACTCTACACTCTACACTATCAAGACTGATTCTTCCCATCATCACGCCATGCTCACGCAACAGTTTGGTGAGGCGACGGGTATCGACTCCTGTGATGGCGGGCACCTTTTCACGTTTCAGCCAGTCGGCCAGCGACTCCTTTGCATTCCAATGGGAGAACTGTGTGCTGTAGTCGGCCACTACCAGTGCCTTGACATGGATGCGGTCACTCTCCATAAAGGTGGGCAGACCATTGCTTTCCACCGCTGTTGACGGTACACCATAGTTGCCTGCCAGTGGGAAGGTCATGGTGAGAATCTGTCCGGCATAACTGGGATCGGTCAGACTCTCCGGATAACCAGTCATGGCGGTATTGAAAACCACCTCACCAACTACACTGCCATCTTGCTCGCCAGCAAGTTCGCCTTCATAGCCAAACGACCAGCCTGTGAACTGGCTGCCGTCATCTAATGTTAATGTTGCTTTCTTCATCGATACTATTTTAATTGCAATTTCAATACTTTCTCTACATAGTTTACAAAGGCCCTATTCACCAGTCGTACACCGCCGGGTGTAGGATAGCGGCCCGTGAAATACCAGTCGCCGGGATGGTTGGGACAGGCCTCGTGCAGTCCCTCGATGCTCTGATATACCAGTTCGATAGGCGTCTGCATACCCTCGGGGCGCAGCATCTCAACAATCTTGGTGTTGATCTCCTCAACGGTAAAGGGAGCATAGATTTTCCTTACATGATTCTCAGCACAGGGCTCTTCCTTACATTTCCGATAAACATCCTGAATGAGATGAAGTCCGTCCTTTTCCTTGAGCAGTTCGATGGCTGCACGGAAGGCACACAACTCTTCGAGTCGGGCCATGTCGATACCATAGAAATCGGGATAACGGATCTGTGGCGACGAGCTGACCATTACAATTTTCTTGGGATGCAGACGGTCCAGAATCTTGAAGATGCTCTCCTTCAGGGTGGTGCCGCGCACAATGGAGTCGTCGATAATCACGAGGTTGTCCTCGTAGGGTTTCAGCGAACCGTAGCTGATGTCATAGACATGGGCAGCCAGGTCGTTTCGCTCCGAGTTGTCGGTAATGAACGTACGAAGCTTGATGTCTTTCCAGACAACCTTTTCCGCACGCACATCACCATTCAACTGTCGGACACCGTCGGTCATGCCGTAATAGGCCACTTCGGCGGTGTTGGGAATATATGAAAAAACTGTGTTGGTTACGTCGCCATTGATAGCTTTGATAATGGCCGGTGTGAGCTGTTGGCCCAGTTTCTTACGCTCGCTGTAGATATCGCGGTCACTGCCACGACTGAAATAGATGCGCTCGAACGAGCAGCGGGCATTCTGTTTAGGTTCCTGAATCTGCTCCAGACAAATCTCACCGTTCTTATGAACAATGATGGCCTGTCCGGGAAGCAGTTCTTTGATGTTATCAGTATCGAGATTGAAGGTTGTCTGTATCACGGGGCGTTCACTGGCCAGCACCATCACCTCATCGTCGTGATAGTAGAAGGCTGGTCGGATGCCCCAGGGGTCGCGCACGGCAAACATCTCACCACTACCGGTGAGTCCGCACATCACATATCCGCCGTCGAAATGGGTCATCGTGGTGCGCAGCACATTGGCCATTTCCACGTGGTTGTCAATATACAGTGTGATGTCGGTGCCCTGAAGGCCACGTGCCTTGGCTTCTTCGTAGAGTCGTTCCACCTCACGGTCCAATCGGTGGCCCATCAGTTCAAGGGTGATATAAGAGTCGCTATAGATACGGGGCGACTGTCCCTGACTGGTAAGGAAGGAGAACACCTCTTCGATATTCGTCATATTGAAATTGCCGCAGAGACAGAGGTTCTTGGCCCGCCAGTTGTTTCGTCTAAGGAAAGGATGCACATAGGTCAGTCCGCTCTTGCCGGTAGTGGAATAGCGCAGATGTCCCATCAGCAACTGGGAATTGAGAATAGAGAACTGAGCATCGTCATTTCCATCGCTCAGCTTTCCGTTGCCTATTCTCTTGAAAATCTCTGTTATCGCATCTTTTCCCTCAGCCTTCTCACGAAACATATATTCCGAACCAGGCTCCGTGCACAGGTTCACTGCAGCAAAGCCTGCACCTTCCTGTCCGCGGTTGTGCTGTTTCTCCATCATCAGATACAGCTTGTTGAAACCATAGGCTATAGTGCCGTATTTCTTTTCGTAATATTCCTGTGGTTTTAGCAGGCGAATCATTGCCACACCACACTCATGTTTCAGTTGCTCCATTTCTTTTCGGATTACTCAGATTACTCAGAACAAGTTTTGACAAAGCTCATAAACAGGGGGTGCGGATGCAACACTGTCGAAGAGTATTCCGGATGGAACTGGGTACCGATGTACCAGCGCTTTTCGGGTATTTCAACGATCTCCACCAGTTGAGCGTCGGGATTGATGCCAACGCACTTCATGCCGGCAGCCTCGTACTCTTTCTGATACTCGTTGTTGAACTCATAGCGATGACGGTGGCGCTCGCGAATCAATTTCTCTTCGTCATAGGCCTCCCATGTGCGACTACCCTCAACCAGTTCACAGTCGTAGGCGCCCAATCGCATGGTACCGCCCATCTGGGTGATGGATTTCTGCTCCTCCATGATGTCTATGACGTTGTGCTTTGTATCAGCATCCATCTCAACGCTGTTGGCATCCTTGTAGCACAGCACATTACGGGCAAACTCGATAACCATCATCTGCATACCCAGACAGATGCCAAAGGTGGGAATATCGTTAGTACGCGTGTATTCAGCAGCGATAATCTTACCCTCAATGCCACGACTGCCGAAACCTGGACAGATCACCACGCCTTGCATGCCTTTAAGTTTATCGGCAACATTCTCTTTGGTGACTTCCTCGCTATTGATGAAATGAATCTTCAGTTTCACATCATTATAGATACCGGCCAGGTTGAGACTCTCGCGTATGCTCTTATAAGCATCCTGCAAATCATACTTACCCACCAAACCTACATGAACCTCGCGGGTAGCATTGCGCTGCTTGTCGAGGAATGTGTGCCAGGGTTTCATGGCTGGTGTCTCACCCACAGGGATGCCTATCTTGCGCAGGATGGCTGCATCGAGCCCTTGACGCTGCATGTTAACGGGCACCTCGTAGATGGATGGCAGGTCTTCACTCTGCACCACGCACTCCAGGTCAACATTGCAAAATGAAGCCACCTTCATGCGCATGTTATCGTCCAGATGTTGCTCTGTGCGAAGTACCAGTATATCCGGCTGTATGCCCATCGACTGCAGTTCTTTCACACTGTGCTGGGTGGGCTTGGTCTTCAGTTCGCCGGCAGCTTTCAGGTAAGGTACGTAGGTAAGGTGTACGCATACGGCGTTGCGCCCCAACTGGTAGCGCAACTGTCGGATGGCCTCCATGAAGGGTGCGCTCTCTATGTCGCCAATGGTGCCTCCCACTTCGGTAATCACGAAGTCGTAGGCCTCACCCGCCCCCTCCCTCAGCATACGTCTCTTTATCTCATCGGTGATATGTGGCACCACCTGAATGGTCTTGCCCAGATAATCACCGCGGCGCTCACGTTCTATCACGCTCAGGTAGATACGACCCGTTGTCACGCTATTGTTGCGAGTGGTCTCAATACCTGTAAAACGCTCATAATGACCCAAATCCAAATCGGTCTCCATGCCGTCAGCCGTTACATAGCATTCTCCATGCTCGTAAGGGTTCAGCGTACCTGGGTCAATGTTAATATAAGGATCGAATTTCTGAATAGTGATTTTGTAACCTCTCGCTTGGAGCAATTTTCCTATTGATGCAGAGATAATACCCTTGCCAAGCGATGAGACAACGCCTCCGGTGATAAAGATATATTTTGTATCCATAAAACAATTGTATTTTATGGACTGCAAAGTTAACTCTTTCTGAAAGATTATCTGGAAACGTCAAATCATTTTATTTGTTAAAATAAAGAGAATTTGATAATTTGTAAATATTTTACGTTATTTTCTGACAAATTGTAATACATCAGTATCAAAATGTTTACATTCTTACCATGCCTGTAGAATTAAAAACAATAGTAATTGCCATCAAAGACTATCTAAGACTTCCCTTCCCTTATTCGTCAAGTAGTAAGACTGCATAGGATGATTAGGCGATTCTGGGTATAGCATTGCAATATATCCTTCTGCCAAGTTCGGGGCTATGTAAGTATTAACAAAGCTCGACCTGTTACGCAAATTCATTTCTTCCATCAAGGTTTTCATGTTTGCACCTTTTTCGCCAACTACCGACAAAAACTTCTTTAGACGTTTAGCCTTAGATGCGTGCATAGAGGTTGTATGGTGAACTTGTATGGTTGTATGGTTGTATGGTTGTATGGTATCCCGTTTGAATGTCACCCAAACAAAAGATGCGTTTTGGCTATACTCCGGTTCGGGTAGGTTTGCATCTCTACAAGCATCTATGATACGACCAACGCCACTGCCCCAATTCTCCAAGAATGTTGTTTTGAAAAGTACGTCAGCAATAGTTGGGTTCTGTGGGAAGGAATGATGTGACTGTTTGATGGTCTCAGTTGTCAACTCCTCTGGTAAATGACCAGAGTTCTCAATTTCAATGCGGTCATCATAGATGGCGATGCCAACAGAACTGCTTGTGTTGTGAAAGAATCGATGGCAGAGCGCATTCGTCAAGGCTTCTCTCAGAGCTTCAGCAGGAACTTCCAGTTTCTCCTCTCTCGTAAAGCCAACAATTTTCCCGCTAATCGAGAGGTGTTTAAAGAAGAATGCCATGCCTGCATCCAAAAGAGTGAAGAAGTTACCATAAGCACGTTGGTTGTCAATAAACTCGTTCTTGTTGGTACCACGGAAACGAGCCATGCGAAGAAGGAACTGAGGGAACTGACTAGTATCATGCAGAAACAAGGCTGCTGCTGCATTTTTCAGCTTTCCATCGGAAGTTGTAAGTTTCAGTTTCTCGACAAGATTTTCAGTCGTTTCCATCAATGAAGATGCTGGCATACGACCACGTTCAACGCCGAGGCGTACACCGCCCCTTATTCGTTGCTCCTCCAGATCGTCAATGGTGATGCCCTCGCATACTTGGTCTTCCCATTTATAGTGATTGTTCTTGCTCCGCATCAATCTGTCTTCAAACATATCACGGGGCATAACAGCGGTAGTACTTTCTATCCGTATATATGGTTTGCTGTCGTAAGTGTAGGGGGCACTCCAATAACCAGCAGCATTCACATGAATTGCAATAACAAGAAAGCCCGGACGGTCTGGCACATCAATGTATTCTACTGGTAGGTCAATCAATGGTTCCAATTTGGCTATCTCTCTGGCAATCTCCTTCCGTGTGTTGTCAGTCACTTCCTGGCCAATAATCTTCAGTGTTGTCGGTGCAATGCCGAAGAACAGCCAGCCACCAGCAGTATTGAGGAAAGCACAAACGGTACGCAAACCATCCTTCAACTCGCCAGTGGTCTTTTTCATTTCCAACGTGCGAGTCTCATCATCATGAATCAACGCTTGTATTTCCTCTATCGTCATATCATTATTTTTGAGTTAACGGCACAAAGGTACAAAATATTCTCTAATATTTGTTTTGCGATTCTCATATTTCTTTGTATATTTGCAACCGATCAAGCCAGTCCAGCCACCCTTGACCAACAAAGATAGGGGCTAAAGGACAGGGCGGGTTGAAATAACATCGATGGAATCCCTAGGCTAATAATACCGTTTGTAAGGCAAGCCAAGGGAAAAAGGACGTTTTCGAACGTTATTATCTGTGATCTATCCTTTCACAGAGGTAATGCAACGAAGCGTTCACGTGGGTGCATTATATTGAGGTTATGTAATAGCCATTGTTGTTTTCTATGGTTAATTTTCTGACTGAATTATAATCATATCACTCGGCGTGGGTTGGCTTGCGTTGCTTATCCTTGAAAGGGGGCAATGCTAAGGCATGAGATCTGGGATAAGCGCGGAGGAACAAACTCCCACGTCTTTTTTATTTCCAGACCTAAAACAAATCATCTACTAACGCTGAATTCGGGAGTTCAGGAGGCAAACTAAAACCATTATTGCTATGAAGAGTAATAAGTGTTCACATCTGCTGATTTTATCAGTGGCAGCATTACTTAGTTTCTTTTTTGTCTCCTGTAGTAAAGATGAGGAAGAAGAGAGTGACATGCAAGAAAATACAGAAAATCTGAGTAATCAGGATCCTGAAGGCACAATTGTACTGAACTTGATTAGCGGTGCTGATGGTAACTATTACACAATTGGAGACCTGGGAGAGATTCATGTAGATGCGGCAAACAATTTTAGAGGGAAGGAAAGCGATTATAAGATAGAGTTCGTCAACATAGGCAGAGTTGATGGTCTTGCCAGAATAACCCAGATTCCTGTAACTGGCTGGTCTAAAAGTGCTGCTGTAGTGCCTGGTACAGGCTACGTGATGCGTTACACCCCGTGGAGTGGGTATGGTAGGCCAGTTGAGTATGCCCGAATCTATGTTGTTGACTATCTAACAACGGCTACTACTGATGAGTTTGGAACGACGACAGGTAGCAATTCTGGCGCAATTATCAAATATCAGGCTCCATTCCAATTACCTATCAAATTGGACAAGACCTCTTTATCTTTCAGTAGCGAAAGAGAGACTATGACATTAACTCTGGAGAATCCTACTTCTGTAACAGTAGAAGAAAAGCCTGACTGGTGTGAGGTGACAACAAAAGATAATACTATCGCTGTGACAGTCTCGGAAAACCTGACTGCAGAACAACGCCAAGGAGAAATCATACTATCAAACACATCTAGTACGGTCAAGATTACTGTTACTCAGAAAGGAGCCTCTTCACCTATGTTCCAAGCAGGAAGCGGTACAAAAGAAGACCCCTATCAGATTAAGAATGCGAATCAGCTGAAGTCTATCACAAAAGCCCTCAACGCCCATTTCGTTTTGACTGCCGACATCACCTTGAATGAAGATGCCAATGGCAGTGGATGGGATCCGATAGGCAAGAAAGAGAATCCGTTTACGGGTACGCTTGACGGCCAAGGCCATACGATTAAAAATATGTGGATGAAGCGCCCTACCACTAATGGCGTTGGATTGTTTGGCTATATTAATAATGCTACAATTAGCAGAGTTATATTGGAAACGGACGATAATGGAATAAAAGGTGCCAAGTCTGTAGGAGGTATTTGTGGGTATGGTCAGGGCAATTCCTCATTCAACAAATGTGCCGTAAAAGGAAATATTGCAGGAAACGAATATATAGGGTCTATTTGTGGAGAAACTAATGGATCTGTTACTATTTCTGAGTGCTATTCGGAAGGCAGTATAACGGGGACCCAAAGTTATGATTATGTTGGCGGAATAGTTGGTGTTGCAAGTCCAAACTTAACAACCATCACGGAATGTTACTCAAAGGCTTCTCTAAAAGGAGGGTTATGTGATGGTGTTTCATTTGGTGGAACGCATTCACAATGCTATTATGCAGGAAAAGTGTCTAACACTAATAGTAATATTATGGATGGTAAATTTACATGTGGTGGTATATATACTTACTATGACAAAACCATTATTGGGGCAACCAATTTGTATGACACTCAGAATGCACGAACCACTCAGCAGATGATGACACAATCAAATTATGAAGGTTGGGATTTCGTAAAAACGTGGAAGATAACAGAAGGTAAAACCTATCCTACACTGCGTTGGTACAAGAAATAAAGCAGGTACTATATGAATAAATATCTTGTTGTATTATTAGCATTGGCGGGATTAATTCCCGCCAATGCTCAATACACCTTCACTATTGACGGCGGATTCAGTGGCGACTGTGCGAGGGTAATTGGAGTGAGAGAATTGAACACTCAGTTGCAACAATTAAAAGGACAGGCTATATCTGGCTTCCCCGACCAAAGCTCTTGCGAACAGGTAAGAAATCTTGTCAATAGCGTAAAGGCACAGGCAGAAATGATTATCTACGACGCAAGGACAGGAAGAACGATAGATAGGAAGAAATATAACTGCTATTTCAAATTAACAGCCTCTCCCTGTACTGGTCGGCCCATGAATAGATCTACCATCAACATTGGTGTACCCAACATAAAAGGAGTCAACCAAGGTACCAGCTTCTATTCTACTAATGGCGCTCAGGAAATCAATGACTGGAGCAACAACTATATGGAGCAAATACTGGCTTTGAAAAAGAACGCACAAAAACAGATGACCGCATCTGTCTCAACGGGTGACGATGAGTATGACCGCGCCAGAAATAGTTCACTGCCTGTCATAGACCCAGACAAGCCTTATGTGTCCTTGAACATGAGAGAAGGTGGCAGCAGTACCATTGTATCAGAGGATCTCATCGCGCCCAAAGAGCATCCTGCAAATGATATAATGGTGGCAAACTATCTTCTTCAAGTCGATAAAACATCTATGCCCTCTCTCATTCAAGCTGATGATTACATCTCATGGATAAAACAGCAGTTTTATCAAGCATCAGGAATGAATATAGACAGGATTGTGAGTCAAGGAGTTCCAACAGAAGCAGAAAGACAAGCCATGGCTAACTATCGTGAATTTGCAAAAACTCTTATTAATGAAGCAAACAAGCAGATAGAAGAAAAAAGGATGGAAATAGACATGTCTGTTGAAAAAAAAGAAACAGATATGGCTATATTAGCTTTCGATTGTTATGGAGGAGATAATGAAGAGCTGATGTCTAAAACAAATTATGCCATGATTCAATCTAAATGGCTTAAAGAAGACGATCCAATCAGACAATTAGCAGAAGCGATAGAAACATGTAATAAACAAACAGGTTTTCACGCAGTTCTATATCATAATAATTTAACTAATGAATATGCTATAGGCTTCGAGGGTTCTGCGATGAATATATCTGCAGACGCATGGAATGACTGGGCATTTAATAATGCAACTCAAGCAGCAGGTGTGATAGGTCCTCAGTTTATTCTTGCAAATACAATAGCAAATGCAATTAATCAATTACCTCCTGAAACAAAGATAAATATAACGGGGCATTCTCTTGGCGGTGCATTAGCAACTTATGTAGGATTATCTACAGGAAAACCAACTTACACATTCAACTCAGAGGGACTCTCAGACAAGATACTCAAAGACAACAATCTTTTTGAAAAGAAGAACAATGGTGACTTCAATATAACAGCTTATCATGCATCCAATGATGCTCTAACAACATCCCAAAAGGTTGCGCAAAATGTGACAGGAAGAGTTTTTGACCCTTCGGACAAGAGCAACACTTATGTGGCAAAAGCTATTGGGACAGAGGTTGACTTGGGGGTGCTTAACGACAATGTTATTTACAAGGCAGGTCGAAGCGTGATTGCACTTAGTGGAATTACAAATTCCATACAAAGTCTTGATGGGCATAGAATGACACATGTTGTTAATCACATACTAAACCAAAACAGTAATACACAGGAAAAATGGGATAACTATTTACATGCAGTAGCAAAACTGAATGCAGAGAGAGCTAAAATAAGTATGCGAACTATAGAGTCTATCAACATATCATTTGAATAACTATATGAAAAAGGTTCAGATATTCTTACTGCTTTTTGTTATCACAACGCAACAGGCTATTTCTCAGTCTCTTGGTGAATTAATAATAGGAAAGACATTGACTGACTATTCGTCTAAGACAGTTAGGGCTTACCTAAAACAAGGAGAAGTACTGAGTTCATTGATGTTATACGCCTCAGCCCTATCTCATGCCCAAGACACCCGCAATGCGGGTCGTGGCGTCAGCGGAGAGCTTATAGCTGAATATGCCTATGCCCTTGCCCTACACCATGACTTCGAGGCAGCTCTGATGAATATCGATCGCGCCAGAATGGTTGGGACGAAATATGCTGATTTCTATTCGGCCCAGGTGCTGACGCTGATGGGCTACGAAGATGCGGCACAGCAATTAATGAAACAAGCAAAAGTTCCTGAGTGGATAGACGGAGTTTATCAGGGTCTTAATGAAAAGTACAAGACTAAGACCAGCATCAACAACGACGCTCCTTCCGATGCACTGAAGCGAGCCAACAAACTTGCAGCCAATCATCAGACGATACAGGCAATAGCTCTGTTTGAGGAATTGAAGCAACGTTACTCTGACACCTATATCGTATATATAGATAACAGCGCCCTTTGGGAAACATTGGGTCATTACGCCTATGCTTCTCAACTACTGCAAAAGGGTATCTCTCTTATGCCTCAAGAACTGGCAGAAAACAAACAGGTTTTTGAACACCATCTGACTAAAGTCAACGACCTAAAATTGAAATTCGAGAATGCTTCATGGCTGAAACAATTGCTTGGTATGAATCCTCCTAAAATGATGACGTACATCGGAGCTTCAGCAGCTAAGGATATGTATTCACTGAACAGCCGACTGGGATTCTATACCAGCAATAAGTTTAGCGCTTCGCTAAATATTGGTATCAACTACTATAATGAGGAGTTCTCTGGTAGTATCGGTGCTTCGGTCTATAAAGCATGGGGCATTTTCGTTGGAGGAATCGGACTGACAGACATGTTCAACAAAGAAAGTAGTACGCTGAATCTGTCGCCATCAATTGGACTCTCTTTCCTCAACAAAGCACAGACGTCATCGTTCGACATTACGATAACTGGCTATATACCCTTCTCTTCTGAACAAAAGTTCAGCTATAGTATCTCACTTGGTAAAACCATTTATTTCGACTTTAACGGACTGTTGAAATGAGAAAAATAAAAAATATTTTGATGTGCCTGCTATTATTAATGGTGTGCATATCGGTGGACGCTCAGACAAGAAAGACGACCCCAAAACGAACTAAAGCAAAGACAACTCAGGTGAAGAAAACACAGAAACCTACCAAAGTTGATACCGTAGTTGCAGAAAAGAAAGAAGTACCAAAACATAAGAGCTTGTCTGACCCGACAGTAGTTAGATATCTGCGTGGAGGATTTGCCAAGGACGGGAAATTGAATCTGATAACTAATGCTGATTACGGCAAGTTAAATTCTGAACAGAAGCGAGATGTGCTTAGCAAAGTAGCAAAAGAATTTGCAGACTATGACATGAATATCTATCCTGGAGGTCAGCAACGAGAACTATGGATTTCGTCGCCCGAGGGGGTGAAAATGCTAAGTCAGTGGAACAACGACAGCCTTCAAATTGAAGACTACATGCCATTGGAACTGCAAAGGAGTGGCGACACAAAAGTATTCTACTATGTTGGCGGAACATTCAATGGAGGCGATAACTACACAAATGGTAGTTTAAATCTGCGTGGCGGCTCATACCTCTACAAGAATATTTTAGATGCTTCCATTACATTGAATCTTGGCTATAACAATTTTGGAGATGAAAGTGATTTTGCAGGCGATATAGGTATCGACAGCCGAGCCTATCTTCCTTTCAATATTAAAGGAGTCAATCTTGCTCCATATGCAGGAGCTGGCATATCATGGGCATTTGCTCCTGAGAGCTATTCCGAGTTGCGCCTACTGGCGGGTGCTTGTTGGTTCGTAGGGCCAGGCAGTCTGGATATAGGTATGCAATATGGTACAGAAAGTGACTTCTCGCTGACACTCGGCTACACCTTCCGTATTCCAGTAAAAAGCAAATGAAACAAATCGTTTTCCTCATAATTGTTAATATCTGTCCTGTCGTTCTGTTAGGACAAACTTTCTCTTATCCTATGCCACCTGACAGTATTCTTGATCGTCAAAGGCGTGTCGCCTATATGGCTGAACACTTCTGGAATGAGCAAAGCATCAGTGACACGTTGAATTTTCAGAATCCGCGATTATTGCTTGACTACCAATACTTGTTGAAGCAGTTAGACGAAAAACAAGCGGAGGCTTATGCCAATTCTTTCATTGAATTAGCATGCCGAAAGAAACATACTTTAGGGCAAATTATCTACTGGTTGGACAATATTTTGTATGACTCTTCATCACCGCAATACGATGAAAGAGTATATATGCTTCTAATGAATGCGGTGCTGTGTTCCGATGCCGATTCCGTAATGAAAATGACTCCTGCAGCACGTGTGAAAATGATGAAAAAAAATGCAATAGGTAAAGCTGCCAACAACTTCTCCTTTATCGACAAGAAGGAGCAAGTACATTGTCTTTACGACATTAATACTCCTCTTTTGCTACTTATCTTCAACAACCCGGATTGTTCTCTTTGTCACTCAACAGAAGAAAAAATTGAAAATAATGCCCACATTCAAAATATGGTAAAGGATGAAGTACTAAAGATTCTTGCCATCACGCCTAATTCGGAAATAGCAGATTGGAAAGAACATCAATATCCTAAGAATTGGATAACAGGATTTGACCAAAACAAGGAGATTTACCAAAAACAACTATATGACATACAACGGCTACCATCAATCTATTTGCTTGATAAAGACAAGCAAGTATTACTCAAAGAAGCTAATTATGACAGACTTTGCCAATACTTACAAGAGAATGCGCATATTACCAAAAGGGAAGATTCATATTAAAAGTTCATTCAAACCACCGTTCTATTATGTTACAACCACCGTTCAATTGCAACATAACCACCATTCAATTGCAACATAACTACCGTTCAATTGCAACACAACCACCGTTCAATTGCAACATAACCACCGTTCAATTGCGATGCAACCAACGTTCTATTAATGCATAATTCATAATGCATTTGCAAGTCTAATTATAAGTTGTTCACTGAAAACAATTATGAATTATCAATTATCAATTAAAAAAAGCTCCCCTCTTCGGCATCACGCGGAAGAGGGGGCAGGAAATCAGTTAAAAAAAAGATTATGGTTCGCGACAATCGCGAAATATCAATCGATAGCGAGCGACACGCCCAGCACCATATAGGCTTTCTGTGAGCATGGGTTGGCTACCACCTGGCCGAAGACGGGCAGACGGAAGGTGTCGGTCACTTTCACTTCTTTTGTAGCTTTCAGTGAGAGGTTGGTAACGGCTGCCCCTGTGGTGCCGTAGAAATCGGTGGCAAAGGGAACGACACCTGCTGTTGCTGTCCAATCCACTCCACCGAGGGTGAAAGGAACGGTTGCCTCTACATAACTGCTATAGGCACGATCGCCGTCTTTGTTCACACCGTCGTTGCCGGCAAAGTTGGTGAACCACTGCAGACTGGCCACTCCGAAGTCGTAGCCGATATTGGCCTCGAACACATGGTTGGTGCCATGGGCATTGTATCTAAAATAGCGTCCATCGGGATCGCCACCAGTTGTAAACCAATAGTCTGACACACCGATGTTCAGTCCACCGATGGTATAGGCCAGCGTAAGGTCAAACTCCTTGGTGTCGGCAGGATTCACGAGTCCGTAACTGCCCCAGGCACTGAGTGACAATCCTTTATAGCCAACGCCGAAAGTAGGCTGAACGGCTGTGCTTCCCAAATCCTGACCACGCCAGATATAACTGCTCACGAAATCTGCACCAAGTGTCGTTTCAACTTTGTCTTCTCCCTGTGCAAAGGCCATCATGCTCATGGCCAGGCCCATAGCAAATAAAATTGTCTTTTTCATAATCATCAATTATCAATTATAAATTTGTCCGTTCGGCTTCGCCCAATAATTAATTGTCAATTCTCAATTGTCAATTCTCAATTGTCAATTCTCAATTAGTTATAGCAGCTTTCGCCATGTTCATAGACATCAAGTCCCTCTTCCTCTATACGTTTATTAACGCGCAAACCATGAATATATTTTATTCCATAGAACAGAGCCACACCACAGGCAGCTGCCCAAAGGTCAATCACCAAGACACCGAAGCACTCTGCACCGAAGAAGCCCCATCCATGACCGTAGAAAGCACCGTTGCTGACAGACAGCAGACCCGTCATGACGGTTCCAAGAATACCGCAGACACCGTGTACAGAAGAAGCACCTACGGGGTCGTCAATGTGCAGTTTGTGATCAATGAACTCGATGGCAAAAACCAGTACGACGCCACAAACCAGACCGATGATGATAGCACCGAAGGGTGATACGAGATCACAACCGGCTGTGATACCTACCAGACCTGCCAATACACCGTTCAGCGTCAGTGAGAGTGATGGCTTGCCGTATTTGATATAGGTGAGGAACATTGTTGCCACACCACCGGCAGCAGCAGCCAGGTTGGTGGTCAGGAACACATGAGAGATAGCCACGCGGTTCACCTCGCCACTGGCAGCCAACTGAGAACCGGGGTTGAAACCGAACCATCCCAGCCAGAGGATGAAGACACCCAGAGCAGCCATGGCCAGGTTGTGACCAGGGATAGCGCGACTCTTACCATCCTTGTCATACTTGCCCACACGGGGACCCAGTGCCAAAGCACCAATCAGTGCCAGCACACCACCTACAGAGTGAACAATTGCAGAACCAGCGAAATCGTGGAACACATCGCCAAAGGTGGTCATCATAAAGCTGTCAACAGCATCGTTGCACAACCAGCCGCCACCCCAGGTCCAGTGACCCTCGATGGGATAGATAATCAGTGAGATGACTGCACTATAGATAAGGTACATCGAGAACTTGGTGCGCTCGGCCATAGCACCGCTGACGATGGTAGCACTGGTGGCACAGAAAACGGTCTCGAAAATCAAGAAACCCTCAACGGGCAGATCGCTCTCATAGAAACTCAGGTCGCCCCAGTTGGGCATACCCATAAAACCTCCCAGCGTATCGGCACCAAACATAAAACCGAAGCCGAGGAAGAAGAACAAGAGCGAGCCGAACATAAAGTCAACGAAATTCTTCATCAGGATGTTTGCCGTGTTCTTACCGCGTGTGAAACCTGCCTCACAAAGCGCAAAACCGGGCTGCATCCAGAAAACCAGCATGGCTGCCAATAGCATCCATACAGTATCAAGTGAAATTCCTATTTCGTTCATAGTCCTGAAAATCTTAATGTTTAATTTTTAATGTTTAATGTCGAACTATTTCTTGTCTCTCAATACGGTGTCACCTTTCTCGCCTGTGCGAATAGAATAGGTTTCCAGCACATCGCTCACGAAAATACGTCCGTCGCCCACCTCACCGGTATGGGCCACCTCAAGCAGCACCTTGATGGTGGGGTCGAGAAACTGGTCACGACAAACAATAGTAATAGCTACACGCTCGATGACATCCGTTGAATACATCACACCACGGTAGATACGTTCCTGTCGGCTCTGTCCGATACCGTGCACGTCGTGATACTCAAACCAGTTGATGTCTGACGTCAGCAGGGCTTCCTTGACCTCTTCAAACTTGGTCTTGCGGATAATTGCTTCAATCTTTTTCATACCTTAAAACCTTTTAGTTAATACTACTTGTCACTGTGACTTTTCTGAATTCGAGGGCAAAGTTACCGTGTTTTGCCAACATAGAAATACACTTTTCATGCCTTTCAATGTAGATTTTTAAGGTAAATAACAATCTGTAACGAAATCATAACATTTTGCTTACAATTTGTTACTTTTGCCAAAAAAGTAGATTAAAAAGTCGGAAATAAGTTTGGTTTTCTTACATACTGCTATAATTTTGCGCCCGATTTTAAGATAAGAGAAGTTTTTATATAGGATAATATGGAAAGAAGCGAAAGAAAAGGACTATACCAGCCCGAGTACGAGCACGATGCCTGCGGTGTGGGCATGGTGGTGAACATTCACGGCGGTAAGAGTCATGAACTGGTGGACAATGCACTGAAAGTGCTAGAGAATATGGAGCATCGTGGCGCTGAGACACGCGACAAGACAGGCGACGGTGCCGGTATCATGTTACAGATTCCTCACGAGTTTATTTTGTTGCAGGGCATTCCCGTGCCAGAGAAAGGAAAGTATGGTACAGGACTGGTGTTTCTGCCTAAGGACGAACAGGCACAGCAGCAGATTCTCTCTATAATGATAGAGGAGATTGAGCGCGAAGGACTACAACTGATGCATCTGCGCACGGTGCCCACCAACCCTGAAGTGCTGGGTGTGGCTGCCCGCGAGGTGGAACCCGACATCAAGCAGATTTTTGTGAAGAGAAGCCTCACCCCCGGCCCCTCTCCAAAGGGCGAGGGGAGTGATTACAACCCTGTCGAAGAAGAAAAGGCATTTGAGCGTGTATTATATATAATAAGGAAAAGAATCGAGAATAGAGTTGCGGAATTAGCAAAGGCATCTACTCCCCTCGCCTCTGGGAGAGGGGTCGGGGGTGAGGCTGTTGATGACTTCTACATCTGTTCTCTTTCCTCAAAGAATATCATCTACAAAGGTATGCTGACCAGCGGACAGCTGCGTCGTTACTTCCCTGATCTCTCGAACGACTATTTCACAAGCGGACTGGCGCTGGTTCATTCACGTTTCAGCACAAACACATTCCCTAAATGGAAGCTGGCCCAGCCATTCCGTTTGTTGGCCCACAACGGCGAGATCAACACCATTCGTGGCAACCGCGGTTGGATGAAGGCTCGCGAGAGTGTGCTGAACAGTGAGGCACTGGGCGACATCAAAGACCTGCGCCCCATCGTACAGGAAGGAATGAGCGACTCGGCATCACTCGACAACGTGTTCGAGTTCCTGATGATGAGCGGACTCTCGCTGCCACAGGCCATGGCGATCCTGGTGCCTGAGAGTTTCAACGACAAGAACCCCATTTCAGAAGATTTGAAAGCCTTCTATGAATATCACTCTATCCTGATGGAGCCCTGGGATGGTCCTGCCGCTCTGCTGTTCAGCGATGGTCGCTATGCAGGCGGTATGCTCGACCGTAACGGCTTGCGCCCCAGTCGCTACACCATCACCAAACAGGGTATGATGGTGGTAGCCTCTGAGGTGGGCGTGATGGATTTTGAACCGGGCGATGTGGTATCGAAAGGTCGCCTGCAACCTGGAAAAATTCTGCTCATTGACACCCAGGAAGGCAAGATTTACTATGACGAAGAAATCAAGGAACAGTTGGCTAAGGCTCATCCTTACCGTGAGTGGTTGGCTGAGAACCGCGTGCAACTGGAGAAGCTGAAGAGCGGCCGAAAGGTAGATAACTCAGTAAGCGACCTTGAGCAGAAGCTCGTAACCTTCGGCTTTGGTCAGGAGGATATCGACAAGACCATCATCCCCATGGCTACCGCCGGACAGGAACCTGTGGCAGCTATGGGTAATGACACTCCACTGGCCATCATCTCAGACCGTCCGCAGGTGTTTTTCAATTACTTCCGTCAGCAGTTTGCACAGGTCACCAACCCTGCCATCGACCCCATCCGCGAGGAGCTGGTGATGAGTCTGACAGAGTATATCGGCGCCGTGGGAACGAACATCCTGACACCCGATGCCTCTAACTGTAAGATGGTGCGCCTGCCACAACCCGTATTGACCAACACACAACTCGATATTCTTTGTAACATCCGCTACAAGGGATTCAAGACAATAAAATTGTCATTAGCCCACCCCCAGCCCCTCCCCAAGGGAGGGGAGCCAGATTGGAATCAGGCTGGTGAGAATTTAAGAACTGCTTTGGATAATCTTTGCAAGAATGCAGAACAGGCAGTAGATGATGGTTACAACTATATCATTCTTACAGATAAGGTAAACGAAGACCCCTCCCTTGGGGAGGGGACGGGGTGGGCTTTCATCCCTTCTCTCCTTGCAGTATCGGCCGTTCACCATTACCTGATTAGCGTGGGCAAGCGTGTGCAGACAGCTCTGATTGTGGAAAGTGGTGAGATTCGCGAGGTGATGCACGCCGCCCTGTTGTTGGGCTATGGCGCCAGCGCTCTCTGTCCTTACATGACCTTTGCCGTGCTGGATGATCTGGTGAAGAAACACAAGATTCAGGAGGAGTATGCTACTGCCGAGAAAAACTATATCAAGGCCGTGGACAAGGGCTTGAAGAAGATCATGAGTAAGATGGGTATCTCTACCATCCGCTCATATCGTGGAGCCAAGATTTTCGAGAGCATCGGACTGAGCGAGGACTTGCTGCGCCGCTACTTCGGTACTGAAGTAAGCACCATCGGCGGTGTGGGCCTGAAGGAGATTGCGAGGGATCAAATACGATTCAGCCTCACCCCCGACCCCTCTACGATTGGAGAGGGGAGTGGTTACCTTCCTAACCACGGTCAATTCTCTTGGCGCAAGGACGGCATCCAACACGCTTGGAATCCTGAGACCATAGCCAAACTGCAAATCGCCTGCAGAACAGGCAACTATGAACTGTTTAAGGAGTGGGCTAGGTCAGTAGATGAAAAAGAATCTCCCATTTTCCTGCGTGATTTCCTTCGCTTCAAGAAAGTATCTACTCCCCTCTCCAATCGGAGAGGGGCTGGGGGTGAGGCTGAGGTTGAGCCTGTAGAGAGCATCGTGAAGCATTTTGTCACCGGTGCCATGTCGTTTGGTGCTTTGAGCATTGAAGCCCACGAGGCTTTGGCACTGGCCATGAACAAACTGGGTACGCGCTCTAATACTGGTGAAGGTGGCGAGGACAACAGCCGTTATCATACTGAGGTTGACGGCGTAAGCCTCAGCAGTAAGACTAAGCAGATTGCATCTGGTCGTTTCGGCGTTACTGCCGAATACTTGGTGAACGCAGAAGAAATACAAATTAAGGTGGCCCAGGGTGCTAAGCCCGGTGAGGGCGGTCAACTGCCCGGTTTTAAGGTGAACGACATCATTGCCAAGACGCGTAATGCCATCCCCGGCATCTCGCTCATCTCTCCCCCACCTCATCATGACATCTATAGTATCGAGGACTTGGCACAGCTCATCTTCGACCTGAAGAACATCAACCCCACGGCTGCCGTCAGCGTAAAGCTTGTTGCCGAGAGTGGCGTAGGAACCATTGCTGCCGGTGTGGCGAAGGCTAAGGCCGACCTCATTGTAATCAGCGGTGCCGAAGGTGGTACGGGTGCAAGTCCCGCATCAAGTATGCGATTCGCAGGAATCTCACCTGAAATAGGACTGGCCGAGACTCAGCAGACGCTGGTACGCAACGGTTTGAGAAATCAGGTGCGCCTGCAGACCGACGGACAGCTGAAAACCGCCAAGGACGTGATTATCATGGCGATGCTCGGTGCCGACGAGTTCTCGTTTGGTACGCTGCCGCTTATTGTGCTGGGCTGTGTGATGATGCGTAAGTGCAACACCAATACTTGTCCCATGGGTGTGGCTACTCAGAATCCTGAGCTGCGCAAGCACTTTGAAGGTCGTGCAGAGTATGTGGTAAACTACTTTACGTTCCTGGCCCAACAGGTGAGAGAATACCTTGCTGAAATCGGCGTAAAGAGTCTGAAGGAGATTATAGGACGGACCGAACTGATTGAAAGCCTCACCCCCAGCCCCTCTCCGAGTGGAGAGGGGAGTAGTGTCACCGACAAATGGGCGACCATTGACTTCGGTCGCTTGCTTCACAAGCCTGACACTGACAAGGCGCTTTATTGGGACCGCGGGGCATACACAGAGGTTAGCGGCAACCAACTCAACAAGCAGATATTGGCGGACTTCAATGAAATTCTATCTACTCCCCTCGCCTCTGAGAGAGGAAACGGAGGTGAGGCCTCGTACGCCATTAAGAATACCGACCGTGCCGTGGGTACAATGCTCTCAGGTGCCATCGCCAAGAAATATGGTGAAGAGGGACTGCCCGACAGTACTATCAATATCAAGTTCAAAGGCTCAGCCGGTCAGAGTTTTGGTGCATTTGCCGTGAAGGGTGTGAACCTGAAACTCGAAGGAGAGTGTAACGACTATTTTGGAAAAGGACTCTCAGGTGGTCGCATCTCTATTCTTCCTCCTGTCAGAAGTAGTGAGGATTTCCATGCTGAGGAAAACATCATCGCTGGCAACACCGGTCTGTATGGCGCCACCAGTGGAGAACTCTACGTCAACGGTAAGGTGGGCGAACGCTTTGGTGTGCGCAACTCGGGTGCCATCGCCGTTATCGAGGGCGCCGGCGATCACTGCTGCGAGTATATGACTGGCGGTCGTGTGGTGGTTCTTGGTAAGACGGGCCGCAACTTCGCTGCTGGTATGTCAGGCGGTGTGGCCTATGTCTATGACCCCGACCACACATTCGACTATTTCTGTAATATGGATATGGTGGAGCTATCGCTGGTCGAGGACTCTGTATCGCGCAAAGAACTGCTCGAACTCATTCGTCAGCACTATCTGCACACAGGATCGGCCCTTGCAGGAAGGATGCTCGACAACTGGCATCGCTATATTGAGGACTTCATTCAGGTGGTGCCCATCGAGTACAAGCGCGTTCTCGAGGAGGAAAAGATGCAGAAGCTGAAAGAAAAAATCGAGAACGTCCAGCGCGACTATTAAATTGATAATTGACAATTGATAATTGATAATTGATAATTGAGATGGGAAATCCAAAAGCATTTTTAGAGATACATCGACAGGAGGCTGGCTACCGCCCCATTCACGATAGAATACACGATTTTGGTGAAGTAGAGCAGACGCTCAGCGTCCGCGAACGTAAACTGCAGGCTTCGCGCTGCATGGACTGCGGCGTACCTTTCTGCCACTGGGCTTGTCCGCTGGGCAACAAAGCCCCCGAATGGAACGATGCCCTGTATAAGGGCGACTGGGAACTGGCCTACAAGCTGTTGAGCAGCACCAACCCCTTCCCCGAGTTCACTGGTCGCATCTGTCCGGCACTCTGTGAGAAGGCCTGTGTGCTGAACCGCTTTAACCACGAGCCCACCACCAACCGTGAGGATGAGTGTGCCATCACCGAGATGGCCTTTCAGGAGGGCTTTATCCAGCCTCACATTAACATCAAGCGCCGCTCGGCTGAAGGACGCTCGCAAGGCGAGAATGGCAAGAAGGTGGCTGTGATTGGTGCCGGCCCTGCCGGACTGGCTGCTGCCAACGACCTGAACCTGATGGGCTACACGGTAACGGTGTTCGAGAAGAACGAAGCCGCCGGCGGACTGTTGCGCTACGGCATCCCCAACTTCAAACTGAATAAGGCCGTCATCGATCGTCGCATCGCCCTGCTCGAACAAGAAGGCATCGAGTTCAAATACGGCAGTCCCATTTCTTCTGATGCGATTTCATCGCAGCTCTCAACCGGCTTCGACGCTGTCATCATCTCTACCGGCACCCCAACCGCTCGCGACCTGAAAGCTCCTGGTCGCGAACTCAAGGGCGTTCACTTCGCCCTCGAACTGCTGTCACAGCAGAACCGTGTGCTGGCAGGCATTGAATTTAGTAAGGACGAACGTATCACTGCCAAAGGTAAGGATGTGCTGGTGATTGGTGGTGGCGATACAGGTTCTGACTGCATTGGCACTGCCCACCGCCAAGGATGCAAGAGCGTGACTCAGATAGAGATTATGCCCAAACCTGTTGAAGGTCCAGAAGACCCGCAGAGCCCTTGGCCCAACTGGCCGCGTACACTCAAAACAACTTCCAGTCATGAGGAGGGCTGCACCCGTCGCTGGAACATCAACACACTGGAGTTCTTGGGTGAGAACGGTCATCTGACTGGCGTAAAGGTGCAGGAGATAGACTGGAAAACCAATCCTGAAGGCGGTCGCCCCATCATGGTTGAGAAAGGCAAGCCTGAGATTATCAAGGCCGAACTCGTCCTTCTCGCTATGGGATTCCTCAAGCCTGAGCATCCTGAATACCCTGAGAACGTGTTTGTCTGTGGCGATAGCGCCAACGGTGCCTCACTGGTAGTGCGCGCAATGGCCAGCGGTAAGGAGACTGCGAAGAAAGTTGATGCATATCTCTCCATCCTATGAAGAAGTTGATGCATATCTTTCCACCCTATGAAGACATTTCTAAAGTCTCAGTTTCATGAAAAAGATTCCCTTCACCAAGATGCACGGCTGTGGCAATGACTATATCTATGTCAATGTCATGGAGCACCCTATCGACAATCCTGCCGAGGCAGCCATTAAATGGAGCGATCGCCATAAAGGCATCGGTTCCGACGGTCTGGTGCTGATAGACAAGAGTCCTGTACCCGAGGCCGACTTCTCCATGCGTATCTTTAATGCCGACGGCTCTGAGGCCATGATGTGCGGCAATGCCTCGAGGTGCATCGGAAAGTATTTGTATGAAAAGACTCTCCCCCAGAAGACTCTCCCCCAACCCCTCCCTGTGAGGGAGGGGAGTGGTTACCAAGAAGCTGAAATACGCTTGTTGACACTCTCTGGGATTAAAAATCTCTATCTTCATATTGTTAATAATATAGTTGAATCCGTTACTGTGGATATGGGTGAGCCTGTATTTGAAGACGAAACTCTCTTCAACCCACAAATTGCAAAAGGTCTATCCACTCCCCTCCCTCACAGGGAGGGGTCGGGGGAGAGTCTCTTCGTCTCCATGGGCAACCCTCACTACGTCATTTTCACCGACGATATAGACCAGGTGGGTAAGACAGGGCCTCAGCTCGAGCGCCATTCTGCCTTTCCTCAGCGCTGCAATATTGAGTTTGCGACTCCCCTCCCTTCGGAGGGATCGGGGGAGGCCTTCCGCACCCGTGTTTGGGAACGTGGCAGTGGTATCACCCTGGCCTGCGGAACAGGTGCTTGCGCCACGGCTGTTGCCGCCTGCGTCACCGGTAGGGCCGGACGAACATCGCAAATCGTGATGGACGGTGGAACCTTAAAAATTGAATGGTGTGAAAAAGATTCTACAATTGGTTCACAATTTTTTAAAAAGAATCACGTATATATGACTGGTCCTGCAGAATTCGTCTGTGACGGCGAAATAGAATTATGAATTATGCATTATAAATTATGAATTGAAAAAATATGGCATTAGTAAACGACCACTTTCTTAAACTCCCCAACAACTACCTGTTTGCCGACATTGCCAAGAAGGTGAACGCCTTCAAGGTGATGCACCCCAAGGCCGACGTCATCTCGCTGGGCATTGGCGATGTGACCCAACCGCTGTGCCCCGCCGTTATTAACGCCATTCACCGTGCTGCCGACGAGATGGCTACCCGTCAGGGTTTTCGCGGATATGGTCCTGAACAGGGCTATGATTTTCTGCGCGAGGCCATTCTGAAGAACGACTTCCTGCCCCGCGGCATTCATCTGGACATTGACGAGATTTTTGTCAACGACGGTGCGAAGAGCGACACGGGAAATATTCAGGAACTGATTCGCTGGGACAACTCCATCGGCGTTACCGATCCTATCTACCCCGTATATATCGACTCAAACGTGATGATTGGCCGTGCCGGTGTGAAAGGCGAGGACGGCCGCTGGTCGAATGTAATATACATGCCCTGCACGGCCGAGAACGGATTCGTGCCAAAGTTGCCCGACCGCCGCGTAGATGTTATCTACCTCTGTTTCCCCAACAACCCCACGGGTACCGTTATCTCGAAACAGGAACTGCGCAAGTGGGTGAACTACGCACTGAAGAACGACACGCTCATCTTCTACGATGCAGCCTATCAGGCTTATATTAAGGATCCGGAGATTCCCCACTCTATCTACGAGATTCGTGGTGCCCGCAAGTGCGCCATCGAGTTCCACTCGTACTCTAAGACGGCCGGCTTCACGGGTGTACGCTGTGGCTATACCATCGTTCCCAAGGATTTGACGGCCGCCACGCTGACGGGCGAGCGCATCCCACTCAATCCACTGTGGAACCGCCGACAGTCAACCAAGTTCAACGGCACCAGCTATATCTCACAGCGTGCCGCCGAGGCTATCTACACGCCTGAAGGAAAAGAGCAGGTGCAACAGACCATCAACTACTATATGGAGAATGCAAGCAAGATGCTCGACACCTTCCGCGGTCTCGGTTTTGAGTGCTACGGAGGCGAGAATGCTCCTTATATCTGGATGAAGACACCTACCGTTGACAGCCTCAGCAACATTCGCAACACCAACCGCAGTAAGTCGTGGCAGTTCTTCGAGGAACTGCTCTATGGAGCCAACGTGGTGTGCACGCCGGGTGTGGGCTTCGGACCGTCGGGCGAAGGCTATGTGCGTTTCACCGCTTTCGGCAGTCACGAACAGACCGACGAGGCTCTGAACAGAATAGCTAAATGGGCAGGAAAATAATCTGATTTCCTTTTTATATAAAAACAGTTCAACGGATTTCGCAGACGAAAAAAACAGTCTTCGGAATCCGTTGTTCGTATAAAATGTTGTATCTTTGCCGCCATGATGAAGAATATCTGCAAATTCATAGCCGACTATATGGGCATTCTGGTGCTGGTGGTATCGATAGCCGCACTGATGTGGCCCGAAGTACTGGGACAGATAAAGCCCACGGTCATCAATCCCCTGTTGGGACTAGTGATGTTTGGTATGGGACTCACCCTCCACCTGGAAGATTTCCGCATTGTGTTCAGTCGCCCGAAGGATGTCATCATAGGTTGTCTGGCACAGTTCACGGTGATGCCCCTTTTAGCCTGGGCGCTCGGCAAGATTTTCTCGCTCGACGAGGCACTGGCCGTAGGCGTGATACTCGTAGGCTGCTGTCCGGGAGGTACCGCCTCCAACGTGATCACCTATCTGGCCAAAGGCGATCTGGCCCTGAGTGTAGGCATGACGGGCGTCTCCACCCTCTTGGCCCCGCTGCTGACACCCCTGTTGGTATGGCTGTTGGCAGGAAAATCGGTCGATGTCGATGTGGTGAGTATGTTCCTCAGTATTCTTTGGGTGGTCATTCTGCCCATCGTAGCCGGTTTGGCGGTAAAACAGTTGTGGCCCCGTCAAACCGAGCGTGCCGTCGATTATCTCCCTGCTCTTTCATCGGTAGTCATCTGCACCATCGTAGCCATCATCATTGCCGCCAATGCCTCAAAACTGCTATCGGGTGGAACCGTTATCATTGCCGTGGTCATTCTTCACAACCTCTGCGGACTATCGTTTGGCTATCTCATCAGCCGCCTGTTGGGCATGACCACTGCCAAGCGCCGTGCTGTTGCCATCGAGGTAGGCATGCAGAACTCCGGTCTGGCCAGCAGTCTTGCAACACTCCATTTCGCCACCTACCCCATGGCCACTATTCCCGGTGCCATCTTCAGCGTATGGCACAACCTGAGCGGAGCCGTCATCGCCCGCTGGTTTGCCAGGAAAGCATGATCTGTGAAGAACATTAATCAGTTCTACTGTCTCAGATACTTCCGATTTAATTTGTCCAGATGCAAAAATTGTAAGCAGAGAGAACAGAATAGTAACAAAAGTTTTCTTTTGCATATTATTATACACTTTTAAATAACGTTTGATCAATTAAATGGCGGGATTCAAGAGGAATTGTATATCGTTAGTATACTCAGCATCTTACATTACTTATTGTGTCATAAACACTCTCCAACTACCATCCTTTTCTCCACGTTCAGCATACTTCTTCTGAATCAGTTGGTCAAGGAGTTTTTGAATAGCGGCGATACTGATGCCAGTTATTTCTTTCATATCAGCCAATGTAAGCGTAGGTTGTGTTCGCATAGCATTCAGTATTTTAGTATAGTTAGGTGTACGGAAAGCTATCCGTTCTCCATCATACCACCACACATTTTCATCCTTTTCACTCACAAAGAGTACATCATTATATACCTCTGTAGCTACCAGTTCATTGAAGTATTTCAAGAACGGTTTGATGTCCTTAATATCAGCATGTGCACCATCAGCAGGTACTGGGCCGACTTCCATATCAGTCTGATGTAAAGCCTCTAAATACTCACTCTTTTTACGACTGCGCACTACAATCATCGGATAATCGTGACGAGTAAGAATAAAGTTTACCATCAGTCGGGCTATACGTCCATTTCCATCCTCAAATGGGTGAATACGGATGTATCTGTAGTGGAATAGTGCAGCTAACTCAACTGGAGAAAGTTTTCCTTCCTGCTCAGCCATGTTATACCAGTCCACCAAATCTGTCATCAAACTAGGAGTTTCCTCTGGTGAGGCGTATTCGAATCGGTCGCCATAGCGAGTGATGACACTGTTGGGGCGAGTCTTATATTGTCCCGCATGGATGACATAGCTTGTTTGTACACCCTCAGGAAGCTCTCGATAGACAGTATAGTCCTCACGTAGCAAGGTTTTATGTAACGTCCGGATAAAGTTCTGTGTTAGCGGAACCTCCTTCACTGATGCCTCTTCAGACATCATACGAAGTCCAACGTTACTCGCTGTCATCTCCTGTACATCACGCACATCAGCCTCGCCAATTACCTTACCAAATAGCAACAGGATTTCCGTCTGACCATAAGTCAGGGTATTACCTTCAATATGATTGCTATTGTAATTGAAGTCCACAGTGAAACGACGGCTAAGTCTATCCCTGTCTTTTTCAGACAATGGTTGTAAATTTTGCCATGCTGCCAATGCTTTCTTAATATTCAGATACTTCATACGGTCACAATATATTATATTAACGTCACAAAGATGCGATTAAGCGAGTGCAAAGAGAACATGTTCTCATTTGCCGAGCGGGAGCATTCTCGCAGTTATCATGCTGCAAAGATACAAAACATTTTCAAATGGTTGTAACATTACAACCTTTTTTAGTAAAATCCACTCGATTTGCCTCTCTCCATCCTAATTGATCTTCATACAAATTGGTATCATTGTCCCATTGGGTTGTATACCAGAAGTCCTTTTTTTTGTTGTTGAGGCAAGCTTTGCTTCAGGCAACAGGGAAGTCGAATAAAAAAACAAGGAAAACAAAGTGGCACTATTTGTTTTCCTTGTTTTTATTTGTTATTATAATCGACGCTTACATATAATAAAAATAGGTGGGGTGAAATTATTTTGCTACCACCATCTTCTTGTTGTTGATGATGTAGATGCCTTTCGAAGGCGTAACCACAGGTTGACCCGTAAGCGTGTAGGCTGTGTTGGTCTTTGTGAAGTGGCTGTTGGCTGAGCTCTGCGGTGCATCGTCGATGCCCGTTTCAACCTTGTTGCCCAGGCGCAGCAGCTTCACGCCATGTGTGGGCACAGAGGTACTGATGCTGCCAGTTGCGGTGCCCAGGTCTTCGCCAGTCCATACGTCGTGCACGGGCACTGCTTCGCCTGCACCGTAGCCCAGTTGGGTGAGGTCTACGACATAGGGGGCTTTCTTGCTTACGTAGAAGATGAACTCCATCGTGGTGCCTGTCGACGATGTGTTGTCGGTGTCGCACGACGAGTCGTAGCCACACAGCGCGCGCAGCGTCTTGTAATTGTGGCCCGTGGGCAGATCGTAGATCAGCGTGCACTGGGCATTCATTCCCAGTCCTGTGTTGTAGGATTTGCCGTCAACGCGCAGCGTTGCACCCTCCACATTCTTGTTCACATGCAGGGTGCCCCATTCAGCCGAGTAAGAAGTCTGCTTCAGCGTGGTGAGCGATGTTTCGTTGCCGTTGGCATCAATCAGCACAGGATCAATCAGGTTGGCACGGTCATAAGCAAAGCCGTCACCCCAGTTGCTCACAACAATCTTCAGCTGTTCAGCCCCCGTAATGTCGGCCTCCAGCATCTTGCTCTTGGTGCCAGTGCGACTGATGAGACCTGAGCGTGCAGCTGCATTGTCCTGCTCGTCGGTCAAGGGGTTCTGATCGAACACCAGGAAACGCAGCGAGGTGGTTGCTCCCGTCTGTCCAATGCCCGAATCGTCGGCAGCGGCCATGGCACGGAATCGCACCACATCCATTGTGTCGGGTATTTGGAAGAAGATAGCCGCATTGGCATCGGTAGAGAAGCCACGGTCGTAGGCAGTGCCCAGCACCTTCATCTTTCCGCCATTGTCAACGTTCTTGTTTTCATACACACGGTTGAAGTATGACTTGGTGTACTGTCGCGTTTTGAATTTGCCCGTAAGTTCCACCTCAGTGCCATTGCTCAGCACAAGTGTGGGGTTGATCCAGTCACCATGGTCATAGTTGAAGTTGTCGCCACCGTCGTCAACCACCAGTACCAACGTCTTCGAGCCTTTAGGCCATTCAACGTCCACGTCTACAGCGTGCCCGTCAGTGGTGTAGGCCACAGTCTCGCTTTTGTAGAGCGCTTTCTGTCCCACAATCCATCGGTTGTCGTTGCGCTGAAACATGGCCAGAAAGCGAGTGTCGCCAATGTGTGATGTCCATACCACGCGGCCCAGATCTTCGTCGGCCCACAGCTGATGGGCATCCTGTCCGTATTTGTGCATTTGATGATATTCCTCGTTGTTCAGCAGCGACAGGGTGAAGGCGTCGTTCTTGGTCATCTCGCCGCCAAAGAACAGTGGCGAGTGGCAAATGCCCCAAAGCGTCATCATCGTGAGTTGTTCGTTCTGCGAAAGGTTGGTCCATCGGCCCTTGTCGGCTGCGGTGTAGCCAGCATCGGCCACGGTCATGGCAATCTGCCCCAGGGGCAGCATGTCGCAGTCGGCGTAGTTGCCGGGTCGGGTGATGTTCTCCCAAGCATGGGCTTCGTTGAACACAGCGTCCACGTGCGACCAGTTGTCCCAGAGGTCGTCCATCATGCGCCACATGTTGGCGTTTTGCAGGCATTCCTCGGCATACTCATACTTTGTTTTGCCAGGCGAAAGTGAGAGCACAATGGGACGGCTCGTCTGGTCAATGGCCTTGCGAATCATGTGAATCTCATCGGTGTAGAAGGGGCGGCTCAGGTCATCGATCTTCAGGAAGTCAACGCCCCATTCGGCATAAAGGTCCATAATCGAGTTGTAGTACTGCTGGCCGGCCGCGTTGTTGCGCACCAGCAGATTGTCCTTCAGCCATGTGCAAGGCGATGTGGTGCCTTCGTACACCTGGCTCCATGGCGTCTGCTCACTGCCCTTCAACTTGTAGTTAGAGCCCACCACGTTCTTGGGCACGCCTCGCATGATGTGTATGCCAAACTTCAGCCCCATTTGGTGAATCTTGTCGGCCAGAGCCCTGAATCCCATGTTCTTTCCTCCTACCATGCAGGACGGGAAACGGGTGGGCGAAGGCAGATAGCGTCCATACTCATCGAGCACGTAGTCTTGGTCGCCACGCTGATTGTAGTTGCCGCCGCCCAGCGATGGGTGGTTGCAATACCAGCGAATGTCCACGACCACATACTCCCAGCCATGGCGCACCAGGTCGTTGTCTACAAGATATTGTGCATTTTGCAGCACCTCTTTCTCCGTCACGCTGCTATAGTAGCAGTCCCATGAATTCCATCCCATAGGCGGTGTCGCAGCCCATGTGCGGAAAGTGGCCATCGACTCGTCTGATTGTGCCTTTGCAAAGTTGCAAGACAGGAGCATGGTCAGAAGGATTAGTGTAAGTTTTTTCATTGTAGTTATGGCTAGATTCCACAGCACTTTAGTTAATAGCTTTTATAAGTCAGATATTTCACTTACCTTAGTGCTGCAATTCAAGACAAGCAAAATCATCAATGACATGGCAAAGATACAACTAAAATCTGAGAAAGTCACTCCTTTTGGAGGAATATTTCACGTAAGAGAGCTTTTTTCCCGTTATATGGATCCGATTATCAACAAAGTGCTGGGGCTGCAGCAGCGGCAAAAGATATGAAGATGATTTATGAGAGAGTCTCTTAGAGATATCGACCAACTGTCCTCATGACTTTTTCGATTTACCGAAAAAGACACCAATTTGAAGCGCTTTTTATCGTTATTTTTCTTGCTTACTGGGCTCAAAACTCGCGCCAAATTCAGCAAACGGGAAATGGGACGGAAATACGCGAGTTTTGAAGGGCCTGGGCTATTTTTAGAACTATCTGAATATCAAGCGTTTGAGAGAATGTTGATATTCTTCTGAGATACTTCTGTTGTAGAAGTTCTATGATGCCGCAATGGAACTTCTACTATACCGCAACCACCGTTCTATTGCAATGCAACCACCATTCAGTTGAAATGCAACTGCCATTCAGTTGCGATGCAACCACCGTTCAGTTGCAGTATAGCAGACGTTCAGTTATGGTGTAAGAAAAGGGCTATTTCACCATAGCTGTTATGGCAATTCCATGCTTTCAAGAAAAAGTGCGCCAAAACATGCATTTTTCTATAAAAAAGTAGGAAAAAAGGGGGAAAATAGGTATTTTTCAGCTCCAAGATATGGGGGGATGGTACAGATGGAGGGGCCAGAACAAGGGGGGTCCGCTCTAAAAGCGAGGGGGTCCCGTTCTAGATTGAGATTTTTATTTGTCTTGATTTTCGAAAAAAAAGAAGGAAGAGAATGAGAGAGAAAAAGATGGAAAAAGAGGAGAAAAATCTAAAAGGAAAATCTCTTTTTTTTACGAACACGGATGAAACGGATGGAACGGATATTTAAACAAAAACCATAAAATACCCATTTCTTACAAAATGAAAAACATCGGACCTACGGTCCTGGAAAACCGCTGCGCAGTGGTGGAGATTTTAAAAACAGATTTTTCGGCAGATTTTAAGCGGAGCGCCCATAAAACTATGGGTCGTCGTTGCACTCCTCAAAATCTGACGGAAAATCGAAAAGGAAAATCTTATAAAAATCCGTGCAATCCGTGCAATCTGTGGTCGTAAAAAATCCGTCGTTTTAAAATAAGAAAGTAAGGGATTGGATCAAAAGAGCTTGCTTTCATTTAAGATGCTTCATAATATCGAGTTGCATAGCAATCTGACGATAGATAGACTGCCTGGTTGAAAGAATAAGAGTTTGTTGCAGAGAGTGTTTTCCGAACCGTTCTTTCAATCATGCAGAAAAAGTGGAGGGGAAAGTTTTAATTTATAAGTTTTCTATTTTAATATTTCACAAATTGTAAGTTTGCGTGTTATTTTAAAATTAAACTGCTAATGATTTGATGATAAATGTGACACTTTGCCGTAACTTTGCATCCGTGAATTACAATATGACACAACACTAACGCAAAACGATTATGGAAGCATTAAGATTTCAGGTTGTCGGTGAAGCTTTCAAGAAGAAGGCACTCGACGTAAAAGCACCATCAGAACGCCCTTGTGAATATTTCGGCAAGAAGGTGTTCAATCGCGAGAAAATGTATAAGTATCTTCCTAAGGATGTATATGAGAAGATGCTCGACGTTATAGATAATGGTGCTCGTCTGGATCGCAGTGTGGCCGATGCTGTTGCTGCCGGCATGAAGCAGTGGGCCACGGAAAACGGAGTGACTCACTACACCCACTGGTTCCAGCCTCTTACAGAAGGTACTGCGGAGAAGCACGACTCGTTTATTGAGCACGACGGCAAGGGCGGTATGGTAGAGGAATTCTCTGGCAAGCTGCTCGTTCAGCAGGAACCTGATGCTTCTTCATTCCCCTCTGGCGGTATCCGCTCTACTTTCGAGGCTCGCGGATACTCTGCCTGGGACCCCACAAGTCCGGTGTTTATCATCGACGACACGCTGGTGATTCCCACCGTATTTATTTCTTATAGCGGTGAGGCACTCGACTACAAGGCTCCGCTGTTACGCGCCCTGCATGCTGTGAACGTGGCTGCTACTGAGGTGTGCCACTATTTCGACCCCACGGTGAAGAAAGTGACCTCGAACCTGGGTTGGGAACAGGAGTACTTCCTGGTGGATGAGGGTCTGTATGCCGCCCGTCCCGACCTGCTGCTGACCGGTCGCACGCTGATGGGTCACGACTCTGCCAAGAACCAGCAGATGGACGACCACTACTTTGGCGCTATCCCCGAGCGTGTGGCCGCATTCATGAAGGACCTGGAGTTTGCCGCCCTTGAACTGGGCATCCCCACCAAGACCCGCCACAACGAGGTGGCTCCGAACCAGTTTGAGCTGGCTCCTATTTTTGAAGAAACCAACCTGGCTGTTGACCATAATATGCTGCTCATGTCGCTGATGAAGCGCATAGCCCGCAAGCACGGCTTCCGCGTGCTGCTGCATGAAAAACCCTTCGCCGGCATCAACGGATCTGGAAAACACAACAACTGGAGCCTGAGCACCGACACTGGCGTACTGCTCCATGCCCCTGGCAAAACTCCTGAGGCAAACCTCCGCTTTGCCACCTTCATCGTTGAGACCCTGATGGGTGTTTACCGTCACAACGGACTATTGAAAGCCTCGATTATGAGTGCCACTAACGCCCATCGTCTGGGCGCCAACGAGGCTCCCCCTGCCATCGTTTCAAGTTTCCTTGGCAAACAGGTGAGCGAACTGCTCGACCACATTGAGAAGGCCGATGTAGATGATATCCTGACTATGGCCGGCAAGCAGGGCATGAAGATGGACATTCCTGAAATTCCTGAACTGTTTATTGACAATACCGACCGCAACAGAACTTCTCCATTTGCTTTCACCGGCAACCGCTTCGAGTTCCGTGCCGTAGGTAGTGAGGCCAACTGCGCCAGTGCCATGATAGCACTGAACAGTGCCGTGGCAGAGGCGCTGGTTGACTTCAAAAAGCGTGTAGATCAGAAAATCTCTGAATACTCAAAAAAATCAGAGTACTCAGAAGGCTCTGGCCACACCGCCACCTTCCACGCCATTATCGATGTGCTGCGCGAAGACATCAAGGCCTGCAAGCCTATCCGCTTCGACGGCAACGGCTACAGCGACGAATGGGTGGCAGAGGCTGAGAAACGCGGTCTGGACGTAGAAAAGAGCTGTCCGAAGATTTTTGAGCGCTATCTCGACGAGGCCAGCATCAAGATGTTTGAGAGTCTGGGCGTGATGACCAAGAAGGAGCTGGAAGCCCGCAACGAGGTGAAATGGGAGACCTATACCAAGAAGATTCAGATTGAGGCCCGTGTGCTGGGCGACCTGTCAATGAACCACATCATCCCCGTGGCTACCCGCTATCAGAGTCAGCTGCTGCACAATGTTGAGGACATGGCTGCCATCTTCCCCATCGACAAGGCCGACAAGCTATCGGCTCGCAACGTGAAGCTCATTGAGGAGATTGCCGAGCGCACCTCAACCATCGAGAAGGGTGTTGAGGACCTTGTGGAAGCCCGCAAGAAGGCCAACAAGATTGATAGTGAGCACGAGAAGGCCATTGCCTATCACGACACTGTAGAGCCTAAGCTCGACGAGATTCGCTACCAGATTGACAAACTGGAACTGATTGTCGACGACGCCCTCTGGCCTCTGCCGAAATACCGTGAACTACTATTCATCAGATAATTTAATTGCATTTCTTTAAAAAAGCAGATCATGAGACAGGCAACTGTTGGCATGGTCTGTTTTTTTTGGGGGGAAAGAAGGTAGAGGATGGGAAGAGAAGGGAAGGGAAGGGAAGATAGAGGACAATAGTTTTGAGTGAAGGGGTCTCCTTAGATAAAAAAACTAAAAAAGTAGGCTAAAACCCAAAATTAGTCGTACCTTTGGGGCCGTTTACAAAACATTATCACACAAAAACATCCCATTAAAATGAAAGAGATTTACTTAGCCGGTGGCTGTTTCTGGGGCACCGAGCATTACTTCAAACAGATAGAAGGCGTTACAAACACCGAAGTGGGCTTTGCCAACGGACAAACGGAGAACCCTACCTACAAGGAAGTTTATACCGACCAGACTGGCTATGCTGAGACTGTTCACGTGGTCTATGACGAACAGGTGGTAGGTCTGGAATTCCTGCTGAACATGTTCTTCAAAGCCATCGATCCCACAAGCCTCAACAAACAAGGACACGACGAGGGCACCCGCTATCGCACCGGTGTTTACTACACCTCTGACGACCAGGTACCCGTTATCGAGAAAGTTTTTGCCGAACAGCAGGCACTGCTCTCCGAGCCTATCGCTGTAGAGAAAGTGCCCTTGAAGAATTTCTATACCGCCGAGGAATACCACCAGGACTACCTGGACAAGAATCCCGACGGCTACTGCCATCTGCCGACCGCCCTCTTTGAGTTTGCAAAGAAGGCAAAGGATAAAAAATAAGGGAGCCCCATTAGACCCATTAACCCCATTAGACCCATTACCCCCAATCAGTTAGCCAAAAGAAGTCCATATCGCTCGTAGCTGCTTCCGTCGGTGGCAGTGAGCACCGCACGCAGTTCGTGGCGACCGGCAGTGGCTGGCTTCACCTGAACGGTAAAGGGAGCACGGGTCAGCGTGAACAGACGCACACCGTCCATATAGAGGTCGATATGATCGATGGTCTTAGTACGCAGACGAGCATTGATATCGACAGTCACCGACTGGCCACAAGCCACTGAAAGGGCCGAAGGCTTGATATAGAGCGAAGCCTCTTTCCTCATAGCAGGGAAGGGGCTTCGCGCTTGCTGAGCCTCGGCAGAACGCATATACTGGCGCAGCCAGGTGAGGGCAGGACGCTCCTTACCGTCACGGATAATGCCCGAATTGCCATCGCGCGTCCAGGTACGGCCATAGACATAGCCCCAGAGCGTGATACCGGCGCAATAATCCTGTTGCCACATGAAAGGAATCTGCTGCTGATACTGAGCCAGCTGAAGGGAGTCGCTCTCGGTACCTATATCATACTCGGTGCTGTACATCGGCATGCGGAGAGCCGACTGGATATCGGTCATGGCCTGACGGAACTCGTCGAAAGGCATATCAGTCAGCTCGTGCGACTGGCATCCGTAGGCATCGATAGGAGCACCGGCATCGCGCAGGGTGCTCACCAACTGGATGAACTCGTTTTTCTGCCAGCGGAACGTGTTGTAGTCGTTATAGATAAGGATGGCATCCGGCCAACGCTCGTGAGCCATCTCAAAGGCACGGATAATCCAGTCGAAGCCCGTCTTGCCTTCACCGCCCAGAGCTTCACGGAAAGGAGCGGGCTGATGGCCTTTCACGGCCTCGTTGACCACATCGATGATGGGCAGGTCGGGATAGCGCTCCTTGATGGCATCCATCCACTCTTCGATGGCGGCACGCTGCTCATCGACAGAGAGGGAGTCCATCCAACGGGGATACTGTGCGCCCCATATCAGACAGTGAAACTTAAAGGGAATACCGTGGTCCTTGCAGTAGCGATAGGCATTGTCACTACCCTGCCAATTGAACTTTCCGCGTGCGGCACCTTCCACCGAGCCCCATTTAGACTCGTTCTCGGCCGTGAGCTGATTCCACATTGACGCATATTCAAGGCCGTGAGGGTTCACGCGTCCGCTGGTAGTAATATTACCCAGGAACTTGTTGGGATTGACGCTCAGCGGGCTGGAAATGCCTTTTTCGGGAACTTTGTTGACAGACTGTGCCTCTACTCCAACCGAAGAGAGACAAAATAGGGATAATAAAGAGAATTTGATAAGCAGTTTACAGTTCATAATTCATAGTTTATAATGCATAATTCATAATGCATAATTCATAATTTATAGTGCATAGTTCTTAGTTCACAATTTATAGTTCATAGTTGTGATTCGCTTTTACATTCGTGAAGTCACTAATCATACCTCTCATCTCTCAACTCTCAACTCTCACCTCTCAGTTCATAGTTAACATTCTTCTTCGTTCTTCATCTTATTGGCTGCATAGACGCTGCCGGCTTCGAGCAGTCGGTTGCGGGCCTCTTCATAGCTGACGCCCAGCAGTTCCTGGACCATTCGGGTGCCGCGGTCAACGAGCTTGGCATTGGTCAGCTGCATGTTCACCATACGGTTGCCCTGCACCTTTCCCATACGCACCATCAAAGCCGTAGAAATCATGTTCAGCACCATTTTCTGGGCCGTACCGCTCTTCATGCGACTGGACCCTGTTACAAACTCTGGTCCTACGATGGTTTCAATGGGGAAAGCAGATTCGTGTGCAAGAATAGAATTGAGATTGCTGGTGATGCAGCCCGTAAGCAAACCGTTCTTACGAGCCTTTCGGATGGCACCAATAACATAAGGGGTGGTGCCCGAGGCGGCTATACCGATTACTGCGTCGTTGGGTGTTGGTTCGTGTTTCAACAAGTCGTTCCAACCCTGTTCAGCATCATCTTCAGCATTTTCTACAGCCTGGCGCAGCGCTTTGTCGCCACCGGCAATAAGACCGACAACCCAAGTGGGGGGAACGCCAAAGGTAGGGGGCAGTTCGCTGGCATCCAACACACCTAAACGGCCACTGGTGCCGGCACCGACATAGAAGAGTCGGCCGCCACGTTTCATCCGCTGCTCAACAGCCTCAACCAAAGCCTCTATCTGGGGCATCGCTTTCCGTACGGCCTCAGCCACACGGAAATCTTCTTCGTTGATGTGTTCTAACAGTTCGCCTACCGACATCTGTTCCAAATGGTCGTAGTGCGATGGTTGTTCGGTTATTTTTTCTTGTGTCACAATAATCTAAGTAATATAGCCAATACTCGATAATCGTGTGCAAAATTACAAAATAATCTGAATACGCACTCCATTTTCTTAAAGAATTGAGGGCAAGAAGTGGGTTGGCTTTTCCTATTCTTCAGTGGTCAGACAGCCGATATGCACATTGCCTTTTTCCAATAACTGCTGCAGATGGGCTTTGAGCGAGGCAGGCGTCACCTTCTTCATCATCTCTACATCATTTGCTTTCACCACCACACCATCAAGGGCCAGGTCGAGATACTCGTTCTGCGGAGCGCCCTTTGCAATGAGAGACAGGAAGGGGTCGGTTTTTTCGATTGCCTTGATAGAGCCATCGATCAGTTCCTGGCTAATAAGATCGCCATAGGCCATATCGTGCATGATGGTGGTGACATCCTGAAGGATTCGCTCGCGATGGTCTGGAGCACACGAAAAAATCATACTACAAAGCATACGGGGGAAGGGATACTGATTTGTAGTCACAAAACACTGAGGGGTATAGACATCGCCGTGCTGCTGACGAAGAACACGGAAAAGGAGTTCGCCAAACACAAACTGCAACACCTGATTGTGGGCATTGGAGGATGGAGTGTACTGGAAACCTTCCTCCCAGGCATAGTGCACATAGGTATGGGAAATGGGAGCGGGCGCCTCTATCTTCTCCACCAGATGACTATCGGCGGTCTTGAAGTGGTCGGAAGGCCAGGCGATACGCTTCACAGGCTCTGCTTTTGAAGGCAGGGCACCAATGTACTGAAGCACATAGGGCATGAGACTGTCGGTATCGAAACTGCCCTTCATCACCAGCATCGAACCGTTGTAGTTGGAGTGGTAGTCGCTGAGAATCTCACGGAAACGATCGATGTTGAGTGCGGCTGCCTGCTCGGCAGTGGCCGGCATCATACGCTTGGTGGAGATCAAAGGAAGATTGGCCACCTTGAAATTGGACAGAATAAATGGATTCATAGCAGCGGCTTGGGCCGTCAGGTTTTTCTTCCACTCAGCGAAAGCAACAGAATCAACCTCGGTGGTGGTGAGCGAGGCGTAGATGACTTTCAGATAGTCTTCCAGATTGCGTGAATAGAGCACATGAGCCCACGCTTTACATTCATCACTGAAGGGGAGGGTGTACTGCTGGAACGATGAATTATTAAGTTCGTATTTCCTGACACAGGAAGAGAGGGCACTCTGATAGTAAATATCATCGTCGCCGAGCACAGAGAATCCTGAAGGACGACGGAACGAGAAATCCACATGTTTGAAATCACTCTTCACAGTATCTTGTATCAGTGCCACTCTCACGCCATTGGAGAGCAGTAGCTCGGTGGTACTGTCGTTGACAACGGTGGTCTGTCTGACAGTGCCGGGAACGGTGGCGAAGAAGATACTGTCGGCTTTCAGGGACTTCAACTTTTCGGCTTTCCGTGCTGCCATGCCCGATAGTTCGTCATCCGACAGATTTCTCACGCGGTTGACCACCTTCTGCATCTCATCGGTGTAGGAAGGGGTGAGAGCCTGGGGCAACGAAAGACTTACGATGATGTTGCGATCGTCATAGATCTTTCTGAACTCATCGCGCAGCTGCTCAGGAGTAATGGTACGCTTAACATGGTCATCAACACCCAGTTTAACCTTCGGTGAAAAGATGGTTTCACCGGTATAGAAATTCTTGGTGATACGCTGAACCAGCTCACTGCTTCCTTGGGAGAAATCTGGAAGATTGTTGAAATATATGGCTGAAGAGTCGGCATTGTAGGCAGAGAAGTAGTTTTCCTTTACTTCATACTCACCGAAACCCTTTCGGCGGAACTGTTCCATTTGGCTGACCAGCAGCTCCAGCGCTTGTTTCCAGTGGTCGGGGGCACAGTTCAGTTGCAGCATCATGAATGGAGCTTTATAGTCAACAAACTCCAGCATTATGGGAAAGCAGGAATAGATCTGCTTGTCGCCCTTGATACGCTCCTTCAGAATATCCTCGGACAGTCGTTTGATCTCATCGCGCAGAACCAGTGAACGCTGTCCGCCAATGGTCTTCTTCGCCTGTGCACTCAGCGCTGGCAGTTTAAAGGAGAGGCAAACGCTTCCGAAGGATGCCAGGGAATCGTGATAGGTGCGATACTGAAGGGATCCGTAGTCGGGAACCGCAGGGGGAAGCTGGGCAATGTTCTTTCCGCGCTTCATATTGCCAAACATCTTCTCAACCTTCGCTACCATCTGGTCGGCATCTATATCGCCCACCACAACCACGGCAAGGTTCTGAGGCTGATACCAGCGCTGATAGAAACTGCGAACCAGCTTGGGGGAACAGTTGCGAATGATGGTTGTATCGCCTATGGGAGAGCGGTGGGCATAGACAGAATGATTCAAGAGGTCGTTTAATACTTCAGTAGTAATGGTAGAACCGTTTCTGACCCTCCATTCCTCCATAATCACATTGCGCTCGTTTTCTATATCACGGTCGGCAAAAGTGGCATCTGTGCACCAGTCGCGCAACAGAAGCAGACAGGAATCGAGGGTCTGCTCGCTGTCGGAGGGAATATTGTTTAGGAAATAGCGTACGGAATTGAATTGGGTAAAGGCGTTGCTGTCGTATCCGAAGCGAATACCATTGTGAAGCATGAACGTCTTCACGTCATTGCCGGGAAAATGCTTGGTGCCTTTGAACATCATGTGCTCAACAAAATGGGCCAAGCCACGCTCGTTGTCTTTCTCCAGCACAGAACCGCCTTTCATCAACAGACTGAAAAAGACTCGTTTCTCGGGGTTTGTATTGCGCAACACGTAATAGGTTAGTCCGTTACTGAGCACACCACGGCGAACGGCAGTATCGGCAGGAATTTCCTGTTGGTCGATTTTATTTAAATGAGGAAAAACAACATTCACATTTTGAGACAGAGACTGTGAATAGACAATGGTACTAACGAAGGTTAGGATAATAGTTGAGAATAATTTCATTGTGATGAAAAAGTTGATAATTTTAGGAGTTGCAAAAGTAAGTAAATTATCCTATAGAATACGATAAAGAAACTATACTTTAACAAAGATTATCTTTGGTTCTCACGCCAAATAATTGGGGGTATGATGAAAAGTGAGTACCTTTGCGCCGATTACTCAAAAAGCACGATAGAATGGACTTATTGAATCGCTATCAATTAGGGACAAACATCATAGCCTTCAGCACTACCCGACACGGCGGATGCAGCAAAGGCAATTATGCCGGATTCAACATCAATCGCTTCTGCGGCGATGACGTAGAGGATATTCGCAAGAACCGTGAGACACTCTGCTCACTGCTTGGCATTGACGACTGCCGTCTGCTGATGCCTCATCAGGTGCATCTGACAAAGACCGTCCGAATAGACGAGGCGCTGCTCACTCTTTCAGAAGAAGAAAAAACGGAGGCACTGGAGGGCTACGACGCACTGATGACCAATCTCTCGGGCGTTTGTATCGGTGTTTCCACGGCCGACTGCATTCCTGTTCTGCTGTGCGATGAGAGTCATCATGCCGTTTGTGCCATTCATGCCGGATGGCGTGGCACCGCAGGCCGAATCGTTGAAAAGGCACTGGCAGAGATGGGAAAAGCCTACAGCACACGTCCTGAACAGGTAAAAGCACAGATAGGTCCTGGCATCCATCTGGAGAGTTTCGAAGTGGGCGACGAGGTGTATGAGACCTTTTTAAAAGAAGGATTCGATATGAAAGCCATCAGCAAAAAGTTCCCTGCAAAGGACTCTTCCCTCTTACATCTTCCATCTTCCATCAAAAAATGGCATATCGACCTGCCTGAGTGCAACCGCCTGCAACTAAGGGATTCGGGCGTTCCCGAAAGTCAGATCAGCGTTTCGCCCGTATGCACTTTTCAGCAATCAACAGACTACTTCTCGGCTCGCCGTTTAGGCATTCACTCAGGCCGTATCTTCACAGGAATCATGATTCAGGAATAACACCATATCTTTAAAATGCAAAGACTAAGATTTCTCTATCACGCTGTGGCCTTTCTGGTAGTGGCTATCTGGGGTTCTACCTTTGTGTTTACCAAACTGCTGCTGTTGGGTGGCCTCTCTGCCGCACAGATATTCACCTTCCGCTTTGTCATAGCCTATCTGATGCTGCTGGCATTCAGTATGACGAAAGGCATTCGCTGGGTGTCCGACACGTGGAAAGACGAACTCATCATGGCCGGACTCGGCCTTTCGGGCGGTTCGCTCTATTTCCTTGCAGAAAACTCGGCCATGAACTATACCACCACTACGAATACTTCCTTGATTATTTGCCTGAGTCCACTATTTGCCTCGGCACTCATCAGCCTGTTCTATAAGTCTGAACGACTGAACCGCATACAGGTGTTAGGCACACTGATGGCGGCCACTGGTGTAGCTGTAGTGGTGATGAACGGACACTTCGTACTCCATCTCTCGCCAAAGGGCGATGCACTGGCCTTCACGGCATGTCTTTGCTGGGCGGTGTATAGTCTGCTGATGATACCAGCCTCAGCCCATTATGGCACATTGTTTATTACGCGAAAGGTGTTTTTCTACGGACTCATATTCATGATTCCTTATTTCCTATGGAAGCCCGGACTCAACACCCACCTGCTCATAGAACAGCCTCAGCTCATCGGCAACCTGCTTTTTCTGGGCTGTGTAGCCTCAATGCTATGTTTCCTTGCCTGGAACTGGGCAATGAAGAAACTGGGCGCTGTAGTGGCCACAAACTATGTCTATTTCAATCCTGTGACCACCATTCTCTTTGCGTGGCTCATTCTCTCCGAACAAATCACCATCTTCTTCATCATAGGCACCCTCCTCATCCTCATCGGCATGTACCTGGCCGATAAGCGCACAAAGTAGTAGCAATGGATAGAGAGACATTCGAAAGCCAGAAACCATTTGCCGGTGAAAAGAAACCGTCAATGCAACGGCGCTGTGTGGACAATGACTACACAGCGAGAAGGATGTATATGATTACGATGGTGACGGAAGAACGGAAGCCGCTGTTTGGCAAAGTGGTGGGGCAAAGTGAGGAAGTGAAAGAAAAGATAGAGAAGCCTTTAGGCAAGGTGCTACTGGGCGTAAAGCAGGCCTGCAATCAAGCGTTCCGCGAGATGATGCCCATGGAGTTCGTTGCTGTGGCATAGCAACACGCAAACAGCTTCGTCGGCCATCCTGCGAGAACATACAACACACAATATATATCAAAAAAACGAGGGGGATAGACTTTGAATCTATCTCCCTCGCTTTTTTGAATATGCTGAACTTTAGTCTGCCATCTTTGCCTTAATCATCTCGCGGTTCAGGCGAGCGATGTTGGCAATAGACTCGTTCTTGGGGCATACAGCCTCACAGGCACGAGTGTTGGTGCAGTTACCGAAGCCGAGCTCGTCCATCTTGGCAATCATGTTCTTCACACGACGGGCAGCCTCTACGCGGCCCTGTGGAAGAAGAGCGAGCTGAGACACCTTGCTTGATACGAAGAGCATGGCAGAGCCGTTCTTACATGCTGCTACGCAAGCGCCGCAACCGATACATGTAGCGCAGTCCATTGCCTCGTCGGCATCCTCCTTTGGAATGAGGATTGCGTTGGCATCCTGAGCCTGACCGGTACGGATGGTGGTGTAGCCACCAGCCTGAATAATCTTATCGAAGGCATAGCGGTCAACCATACAGTCTTTGATTACGGGGAATGCAGCTGAACGCCAAGGCTCAACGGTGATTACGTCGCCGTCGTTGAAGCGGCGCATGTAGAGCTGACAGGTGGTAGCACCGCGCTCAGTACGTCCGTGAGGTGTACCGTTGATGTAGAGTGAGCACATACCGCAGATACCCTCGCGGCAGTCGTGGTCGAATACGAAAGGCTCTTTGCCTTCGTTGATGAGTTCCTCGTTCAGAATGTCGAGCATCTCGAGGAAAGAGGTATCATCGGGAATGTCGTGCATTTCGTGAGTATCGAAATGACCTTTGTCCTTAGGGCCGTTCTGGCGCCAGAACTTTATTGTAAATGAAATATTCTTTGCCATAACAATTAAAAGCCTCACCCCCAGCCCCTCTCCGATGGGGAGAGGGGAGTGGTTACTCTTGCTATTCCGCTGTCGCAGAGGGACTGGTCATGAGGACTTTTTTATATTTGGTTATTACTCTATTATTATTTATTTAGCAGAACTATCTACTCCCCTCTCCCCTTGGAGAGGGGTTGGGGGTGAGGCTTAGTTCTTATAGTTACGTGTCTGTACCTTAATAGCCTCGTACTCCAGAGGTTCCTTGATGAGTTCAGGCTCGTTGCCCTTGCCTTTGTACTCCCAGCAACCTACGTAGAAGTAGTTCTCGTCGTCGCGCTTAGCCTCGCCTTCCTCGGTCTGGTACTCCTCACGGAAGTGACCACCGCAAGACTCGTTACGAGAGAGGGCGTCGAATGCTACGAGCTGACCCATGGTGAAGAAGTCACGCAGGTGGATAGCCTTGTCGAGCTCGATGTTCAGCCCTTCCTTAGTGCCAGGAACGAAGAGGTTCTTGTCGAACTCCTGCTCCAGTTCGTGCATCTTCTTCAGACCGGTCTTCAGGCCCTCAGCGGTGCGACCCATACCTACATACTCCCACATGATGTGACCGAGTTCCTTGTGGATAGAGTCAACAGAGCGCTTACCTTTGATATTCAGCAGGCGATCCATCTCGGCATCCACCTTCTTCTCAGCCTCAGCAAACTCAGGCAGATCGGTAGAAACCTTGCCCCAGATAGTCTGGTCGGCCAGGTAGTTCTGGATGGTGTAAGGCAGTACAAAGTAACCATCGGCCAGACCCTGCATCAGTGCTGAAGCACCCAGACGGTTTGCACCGTGGTCAGAGAAGTTACACTCACCGATAGCGAACAGACCGGGGATAGTGGTCTGCAGCTCGTAGTCAACCCAGATACCACCCATGGTATAGTGAACGGCAGGGAAGATCATCATAGGCTTGTAGTACTTCACGCCATTGATTTCCTTACCGAAATCGCCAGGATAAACGTCGGTGATCTCCTCGTACATATCGAACAGGTTGCCATAACGCTGTTTCATGGCGTCGAGACCCAGACGGTTGATAGACTCAGAGAAGTCGAGGAACACAGCCAGACCGGTGTTGTTCACGCCGAAGCCCTTGTCGCAACGCTCCTTAGCGGCACGTGAAGCCACGTCACGGGGAACGAGGTTACCGAAGGCGGGATAGCGGCGCTCCAGATAGTAGTCGCGGTTCTCCTCGGGGATATCCCAAGCCTGAATCTCACCCTTCTGCAGTTTCTTAGCATCCTCGATGTTCTTTGGAACCCAGATACGGCCGTCGTTACGCAGTGACTCTGACATCAGTGTCAGCTTAGACTGCTTGTCGCCGTGAACAGGGATACAGGTGGGGTGAATCTGCACGTAAGAGGGGTTTGCAAACACAGCACCCTTACGATAGCACTGAACGGCAGCGGTGCAGTTACAGCCCATAGCGTTGGTAGAGAGGAAGTAGGTGTTTCCGTAACCGCCGGTAGCAATTACTACGGCATTGGCAGAGAAACGCTCCAGCTTACCGGTAACGAGGTTCTTGGCGATGATACCACGGGCACGGCCGTCAACAATCACCACATCCTCCATCTCATAACGGGTGTAGAGCTTCACCTTCTTAGCCTGCACCTGAGCAGACAGTGAAGAGTAGGCACCGAGCAGCAGCTGCTGACCGGTCTGACCCTTAGCGTAGAATGTACGGCTTACCTGAGCACCACCGAACGAACGGTTTGCCAGCATGCCACCGTACTCACGAGCGAAGGGAACGCCCTGAGCCACGCACTGGTCGATAATATTGTTTGATACCTCAGCCAGACGGTAAACGTTGGCTTCGCGAGCACGATAGTCACCACCCTTTACGGTATCATAGAACAGGCGATAGACAGAGTCACCATCGTTCTGATAGCACTTGGCGGCGTTGATACCACCCTGAGCAGCGATAGAGTGAGCACGACGGGGAGAGTCCTGAATGCACAGGTTAATCACGTTGAAGCCCATCTCACCGAGTGAAGCAGCTGCAGAAGCACCAGCCAGACCGGTACCAACCACAATCACATCGAGCTTCAGCTTGTTCTTGGGGTTAACAAGACGCTGATGAGCTTTATATTCCTTCCATTTCTCAGGTACTGGACCTGCAGGAATCTTTGAATCTAATACTTTAGCCATAGTTTTTCGATATTCAATTATTCAACTTTTCAATTTTTACTGACAGCAGGCAGCAGCAGCCTCTTTACAACACTCGGCAGCACCACAGCAGTCGAGTGAAGGAGCGCAACCAAAGTAGAAGCCCAGTACTACGGCAGTGAAGCCCAACATGAGCAGGGTAACATAGATCAGGCCGATGCAGTTCCAACGCTTTGCCCAGATCTTACCGCTCACACCGAGGGTCTGCATAGCTGACCAGAAACCGTGAGCCAGGTGGAACCAGATAGCGCAGAACCATACCAGGTAGAGCACTACGAATACAGGGTTAGAGAATGTCTCCTCAATCCAACCGAAACCGTCTGTAGGACTCAGCTTAGTAGCCATGCCTACAATCTCAGCGAACATCATGTTGTACCAGAAGTCCTTCAGGTGCATGATCAGACCCAACAGGATGATCAGACCCAGCACGAGCATGTTGCCCGATGCCCATTTCTCTACAACGTTCGAACCGTTCACAGTCGTAGATACCTCATAGCGGCTGTTGCCACGAGCCTTACGGTTCTGTGCCGTGAGGATGAAAGCGAACACGATGTGAACTACTGCAAGAAAAGCCAAGCCCAAAGTAGCCACGATGGCATACCAGTTAGCACCCAGCATTTCGCAAATCATGTTGTAAGCCTCACCCGAGAAGAGCGCTACAATGTTCATTGCACAGTGGAATGTCAAGAACAGAATGAGCGCAATGCCGGTTAATGACATTACAACTTTTCTACCAATTGATGAATTGATTAACCACATAAGTTGTTGAAATTTAATTAATTAAATATTGTATTTTTAGATTTATGCCTGTTAGCAAAGCCCCTCACGGGTTCAGTATAAATACTTAAAAGTAAGTACGCATGTGCGCATTTAGGCTACAAAAGTAACAAAAAATCATGAAACGCCAAACCTTTTCTATAGGAAAAGTGTTTTTACTTGCATTATTTTTACAGTTTCCAGACAACTATGAACTGAGAGGTGAGAATTGAGAGATGAGAACTGAGAGGTATGATTAGTGACTTCACGAATTTAAAAGCTAACCATACCTCTCAGTTCTCATCTCTCACCTCTCACCTCTCATCTCTCACCTCTCATCTCTCACCTCTCATCTCTCACCTCTCAGTTTTTCATTCTTCACTTTTAAGAAAGAATAAAATAGACGGTATTACTTATTGCGACTGAAAAAAAGTTTGTAATTTTGCGGCAGAAAACGTTTTCTTATGATGATACAAAATTATGACGTCCTTGTTATCGGAGCCGGACATGCCGGCTGCGAGGCTGCAAGTGCTGCTGCTCGTATGGGAGCGAAAACTTGCCTGATAACAATGGACATGAACAAGATCGGACAGATGTCGTGCAACCCTGCAGTGGGCGGCATTGCCAAAGGTCAGATAGTCAGAGAGATTGACGCCCTTGGCGGACAGATGGGTCTGGTCACCGATGCCACCACTATTCAGTTTCGTATGCTCAACGTAGGCAAGGGCCCCGCCGTGTGGAGTCCTCGTGCCCAGTGCGACCGCGGTAAGTTCATTTGGGAATGGCGCCGCCACCTCGACGAAACACCCAACCTCGACATCTGGCAGGACCAGGTAGATGAACTGCTGGTAGAACCCGCCAACAACGCATCCACTCACGGGGCTTCTTCATCCACTTCCTCTTCATCTGTACGGACTGTCGCAACTGAATCGCGACAAGCGGTGCGTGTCACTGGTGTGCGCACCATCTGGGGTTGCGAGTTGCGCGCCCGCTGTGTAGTGATCACTGCCGGCACGTTCCTCAACGGTCTGATGCATATTGGCCGGAAGATGGTAAAAGGCGGACGCATTGCAGAACCTGCTGCTGAACGCCTCACCGAGAGTATTACACGTCACGGCATCCGCAGCGACAGAATGAAAACGGGTACGCCCGTCCGTATCGATAGACGAAGTGTCGACTTCTCGAAGATGAGAAGACAGGACGGCGAACAGCGCCCCTACGGATTTTCTTATTTCAAGAATCAGAGTAATCGGAGTAATCAGAATATTCAGAATACTCAGAACATTCAGAACATTCAGAATTCTCAGAATATTCAGAATATTCAGAACACTCAGAATATTCAGAACACTCAGAATTCTCAGAACACTCAGAACACTCAGAATACTCAGAACACTCAGAACACTCTCCCACAACTCCCCTGCTGGGAATGCTACACCAATCCCGAGGTACACGAAACACTCCGTTCCGGACTGGCCGACTCGCCACTCTACAACGGACAGATTCATTCCATCGGTCCGCGCTACTGTCCTTCCATCGAAACCAAACTGGTCACCTTCCCCGAACGCGAACAGCACCTGTTGTTCCTCGAACCGGAGGGGAGCGATACCAACGAAATGTACCTGAACGGTTTCTCATCATCGCTGCCGATGGATGTGCAGATCAATGCCCTGCGCAAAATTCCGGGAATGGAGAACGCACGTGTCTATCGTCCGGGCTATGCCATCGAATACGACTATTTCGACCCCACCCAACTCACTCACACGCTGGAATCGAAAATTATCGACGGTCTGTTCATGGCCGGACAGGTAAATGGAACCACTGGTTATGAGGAAGCAGCTGGACAGGGCACGATTGCCGGTATCAACGCCGCACTGAAAGCTGGCGCCAGCAACTCTACCTTCACCCTGAACCGCGACGAGGCCTACATTGGCGTGCTCATCGACGACCTCGTAACAAAGGGCGTTGACGAACCCTACCGCATGTTCACCTCACGCGCCGAGTATCGCATCCTCCTCAGACAAGACGATGCCGACGCCCGACTCACTGAGCGTGCCTACAACATCGGACTGGCCACGCGCGAACGTTACGACTACTGGCTAAAGAAGAAACAGGAGATAGAAGATCTGATAGCCTTCTGTCAGGAGTTCCCCATCAAGGCAAAGGAAATCAATCCCGCCTTGGAACAGTTAGGCACCACCCCACTCCAGTTTGGTGTGAAGCTCGACGAACTCATTGCGCGTCCGCAACTGAACTTCGCCAACCTTCAGGAAATTATCCCCGAGCTAAATGAACGAATCCATCGCATTGACGAACGAAGAGAGGAAATCGTTGAAGCCGCTGAAATCAAGATGAAATACAAAGGCTATATTGAACGCGAACGATTGGTGGCAGACAAGATGCACCGACTGGAAAACATCCGGATTCCATCGTCGTTCAATTTCAACGATATTCAAAGCCTTTCCACCGAAGCCCGTCAGAAACTTTCGGCCATTCAACCGACAACGCTTGCCCAAGCAAGCAGAATTCCTGGCGTGAGTCCGAGCGATATAAACGCCCTTTTAGTGCTCATGGGAAGATGAGCGAGAAGGGGAAAAAGAAAGAGTGAAAAGTAAAAATTTGCTCCCGCTATAGAAAGGAAAAACGAAAAGAGTCTAACTGTTTCACGTGAAACGTATAATCATTTCAATTAAAATACAAACATCATGATTAAGAAGAACAAAGAGATTTTGATGGAAAATCTTCGATGCATTCCTGATTTTCCGAAAAAAGGAATCAACTTTCGTGACGTAACCACACTCTACAAAAATGCGGAATGTTTCCAGATTATACTCAACGAATTGTATGAAATTTACAAAGACAAAGGCATTACAAAAATCGTTGGAATCGAGAGTCGTGGATTTATTATGGGTTCTGCTTTGGCTGGAAAACTGGGGTGCGGTTTGGTAATGGCACGCAAACCAGGCAAGTTGCCAGCAACTGTCATCAAGGAGCAATTCTCAAAAGAGTACGGCGTAGATACCATTGAGATGCATCTCGATTCTCTCGACCAAAATGACGTGGTACTCATTCACGACGATTTGCTGGCCACCGGTGGAACGGCTAAAGCAGCCTACAACCTTGTTCAACATTTCAACCCTAAGAAGGTATATATGAACTTCATCATCGAAATCACCGATGAAGGTCTGCACGGTCGTGATTTGTTCAAAGACATTGATTTGACTACACTGATGACGATCTAAACAAGTCACACCCCTACCCTATACAAATATGCATAGAATCCCTCCCCTAAAAAAGGAGGGATTTCCAAATAAGTTTCACGCCACCATTTTTGAAGCAGTAGAGACAAAAATTGAGTGAGGAACAACTATGTTTCACGTGAAACGAGAATTATATAAAACCGTTATTCACAAACGTTTTTGAGAGATGACAAAGGAAGAAAACGAGAAAAGACTTGCCTATCTGAAGGGTATAGTTTCACGTCTGCCAGAGAAGCCTGGCAGTTACCAATATTATGACGAGAACCACACCATCATCTACGTGGGCAAGGCAAAGAATCTGAAGAACCGTGTTTCATCCTATTTCCATACCGAGGTAGATCGTTTCAAAACAAAGGTACTGGTGTCTAAGATATGGGACATCAGTTATACCGTTGTAAACACTGAAGAGGACGCTCTGCTGCTGGAAAACTCGCTCATCAAGAAGTACAATCCTCGTTACAACGTATTGCTGAAAGACGGTAAAACCTACCCCAGCATTTGTATCACCAACGAGTACCTGCCCAGAATATTCAAAACCCATACCATCAATAAGAAGTGGGGCACTTACTACGGCCCTTATTCGCATATAGGATCGATGAATGCGGTGCTGGATTTAATCAAGGTGTTGTACAAGCCTCGCACCTGCCGACAGCCCATCACAAAAGAGGGAATTGAGAGCGGAAAATACAAGGTTTGTCTGGACTATCATATTAAGCGCTGCGCAGGTCCTTGCGTCAACAAACAAAGCTGGGACGAGTATCAAAAAAACATTGCTCAGGCACGAGAGATATTGAAGGGAAACACCCGAAAAATACTCCAAGATTTGCACTCGGAAATGCAGACTTTAGCCGAAGATTTGCGCTTTGAAGAGGCTGAGGAAGTAAAGAAAAAATACATTGCCTTAGACGGATTCGTAAGCAAGAGCGAAGTGGTATCCCACACCATCAACGATGTAGATGTGTTCAGCATCACCAACGACGAGAAAGTGGCATATATCAACTACTTACACGTATCTAACGGCAGTATCAACCAGTCGTTCACCTTTGAATTCAAGAAGCGCCTGAACGAGACCAACGAGGAACTGCTGCAGTTGGGTATAGTAGAAATGCGAGAACGTTTCAATAGTCATTCAAAGGAAATTATCGTACCGTTCGAGCCCGAAATGGAACTAGAAAATGTGGTGTTTACAGTACCTCAGCGAGGGGATAAAAAGACCCTGCTGGAACTCTCGGAAATGAACGGAAAACAGTATAAGTTTGACCGTCTGAAACAGGCTGAGAAACTGAATCCAGAACAGAAGCAGGTGCGCCTGATGAAGGAGCTTCAAGATAAGTTAGGACTGCCCAAAATGCCGTATCAGATAGAGTGTTTCGACAATTCAAACATCTCCGGAACGGATGCCGTAGCCGCTTGCGTGGTGTTCAAAAGTATGAAACCCAGCAAGAAAGACTACAAGAAATACAACATCAAAACCGTGGTGGGCCCCGACGATTACGCATCAATGAAAGAGGTTGTTTATCGGCGCTACAGCAGACTGTTGGAAGAAGAACAACCCCTACCCGATTTGATTGTGGCCGACGGTGGAAAAGGACAGATGGAGGTGATTCGCGAAGTGATTCAAGACGAGCTGAATCTTGACATTCCCATTGCCGGATTGGCCAAGAACGACCGCCACCGCACCAACGAATTACTCTATGGTTTTCCACCCCGATCAGTACAGTTGAAAACCGACTCAGAACTTTTCCATGTGCTCACCCAACTACAGGACGAGGTGCACCGATTTGCCATCACTTTCCACCGCGACAAAAGGTCGAAACACGCCCTGGAGTCAGAGCTTGACGGCATCAAAGGCATCGGTCCGAAGACACGAGATGAACTATTGTCGAAACTGAAGAGTGTAAAACGCATCAAAGAGACTGATATTCAAACGCTTAACGATACAATCGGTGCTTCAAAAGCTGCAATTGTCTATCAGTATTTCCATCCAGAAGAATAGCTTTTATTTTAGGAGTCTGAAATAGAAATTTTACCATAACGCAATTGAACTGCAGTTGTGCTACAACTGCAGTTCAATTGGAAAACAACCACCATTCAATTGCAAAACAACCACCATTCAATTGCAAAACAATCACCGTTCAATTGAAACACAATCACCGTTCAATTGAAACACAGCCAACATTCAATTGAAACACAACGGAAATTCTATTAAAAACAGGTTGACTAAAACAAGTGAAGGAAACAAAACTTTCAACAACATAATAAAATAAATGTTTGAAAGGAGGTGAGAATCAACAAAAAAGTTGTATATTTGCAACTTGAGAAAATTAATATAATGAGAATAGTTATACAAAGAGTTCGTGAAGCCAGCGTAACCATTGAGGGTGCCGTTCATGGGGCCATCGATCTGGGTTATCTGATACTCATTGGAGTATGCGAGGAAGACACCACCGAGGATGCCGACTGGCTTGTAAGGAAAGTGGCTGCGCTGCGCGTGTTCGACGATGAAAACGGGGTGATGAACCGAAGTATCATGGAAGTTGGCGGTAACTGTCTGGTAGTGAGCCAGTTTACTCTATTTGCAAGCTATAAAAAAGGGAACCGCCCATCGTGGTTGCGAGCTGCCAAACACGAGATTTCCATCCCCCTGTACGAATACTTCTGTAAGGAACTGAGTAAGGCACTGGGAAAAGAGGTTCAGACAGGCGAGTTTGGCGCAGATATGAAGGTGAGCCTGGTGAACGACGGGCCTGTGACTATTTGTATGGATACGAAGAGGAAGGAGTAAGGGGACCCAACAGACCCAACGGACACAAGGGACTCCCGGACCCTCCCCCAGCCCCTCCCTGAATGGAGGGGAGTAAATAGACTAAGTTTGCAATATCATTCGCAATATAATTAGATATTATATTATGACAATTGAAGAGGCGCAGAAGGCTGTCGATAAATGGATTAAGGAGTACGGAGTAAGATATTTCTCTGAACTCACCAATATGGCTGTGCTCACAGAAGAAGTGGGCGAAATGGCAAAGATTATCGCCCGCAGATACGGCGAACAGTCGTGGAAAAAAGACGATCCACGCGCTGCCGACAACGGCAAAAAAGCACTTGGCGACGAGATGGCCGACGTGCTGTGGGTACTGCTCTGTCTGGCCAATCAAACAGGCGTTGACCTGACGGAAGAACTAAGGAAGAACATCGAGAAAAAGACCCTGCGCGACAAGGACAGACACGTCAACAACGAGAAACTGAAACAGGAATAAAAGCCTGGAAATACAAAAGAAAAGTATTGTTTCACACTCAATAAAGAAGAAGAATAAATATTCAACAAAACAATAAAATCGTAAATTAAAAACTATGGCAGAACATCATCATGACCACGAGCATGAGCACGAACATCATCATCATGCTCAGCCCGAGAGCCGTATAGAAGAGGCTCTGAAGAAGTACAACCTCGAGATCACCGACGAGCAGGTGCGCGAGGCTGTAAAGAAAATCATCGCTGAGAAAGTACACGAAAACGATACGCCGGAAGTAAAGAAATTCCTGATGGGAAGCGTGGAACTCACCACCCTCAAGACCACCGACAGCGAGACATCGGTAATGGCCTTCACCGAGAAGGTGAACCAGTTCGAAGAGGCTTACCCCACCCTGCCCCATGTGGCCACCATCTGCGTGTATCCAAAGTTTGCAAAGACCGTGGCCGAAACATTGGAGGTTGAGGGCGTAGAGATAGCCTGCGTGAGCGGTTCGTTCCCCTCATCACAGTCGCTCATCGAAGTGAAGACCATCGAGACCCAGCTGGCCATCAAAGACGGCGCCACCGAGATAGACATCGTGATGCCTGTAGGCTCGTTCCTGGAAGGCGACTACGAGACCGTTGTCGATGAGATTCAGCAGCAGAAAGAGGCCTGCGGCGAGCACGATATGAAGGTGATTCTGGAGACCGGTTGTCTGAAGACGGCCAAGAACATCAAGATAGCCTCTATCCTGTCTATGTATGCCGGTGCCGACTATATCAAGACTTCTACCGGCAAACTGGAGCCTGCCGCAACTCCCGAGGCAGCCTATGTAATGTGCCAGGCCATTAAGGAGTATTACGATCAAACGGGCATTATGATCGGTTTTAAGCCCGCTGGAGGCCTTAACAGCGTGATGGACGCACTAATCTACTACACCATCGTGAAAGAGGTTCTGGGCGAGAAATGGCTCACCAACAAATACCTGCGTCTGGGTACCAGCCGACTGGCCAACATGTTGCTTTCTGAAGTGGTAGGCGAAGAGGTGAAGTTCTTCTAAAAGACTTCCCCGACATCTCAGATTTAAAAAAGCACGGATTAGTTCTCAAATAGCACAAAAACATCAGTCCTTCCTTTCTCAAACATGAGTAGGAAGGACTGAATTTATTATTGCAACTGTTCAAAAAACAGTAATCTTATCGCATCGATTTGACTATTAGTAGTCACCATTCAACTTATCGACCTCTTTAGAGCAGTATTCCTCAATCCAATCAAATTTCTTGTTGTAACTAAGAAGCTTATAGCGAGTTGTAGAATTATTATGTGTACAGTCAAGATAACCATTACTATATGAATAGCCAGAATTCGAATTGATGGGCTCTAAGTTATCAACATCGAAGATATTGTAATAGACAGTTACCGAGCCGCCTGGATAAGAATATGTACGACTTGTATAGGTGCGCTCCGTCTCATTTTTAGTAATATCTTCCCAAAGAATCGAAATATAACGTTTGCCATTCTTCACATAGACATAGGCACCTAAAGCATCTGGATAACCTTCATATTTCTTAAACAACTCTTCAGTGAAATAACCGGTATCACCGGCAGCTGCAGCATCGCGAGTATTTATGTAAAGCTCTAAATCAAGATTACCATACAATTTCTTCCCATCAGCCTCATACTCAAAGGCATAGTAGCCTGCAGGTATGGCCTTAGTGGGATCATCATCAACAGTTTTTTCCTTATCATCTTTCTTATCAGAAAAATCATCGTCGTCATCACCTCCACAAGAGGTTACGGCAATTGCTCCGAAGAGCAACAAGACGGTCATAGACCACAAACTAAGTAATTTCTTCATAATATTCAGTTTTTAAGTTATTGATTATTTCTTACGCTTTATCACATAGTCAACATAGGCGGTGAGAGCGGATTTGATATCATCATTTTTCACGTTCTCATCGATATATCGCTGACATTTCGACTGAAATTCCTGCATCTTCTTCTCAGCATACTCAATACCGCCCTGCTCCTTGGTGAACTCCACAAGACAGGCGATTTCATCGGGATTCACGGTACCTGCTTTCACCTTGCGGGCGAGCGTCATCATAGAGTCGATGGGATGACTGTTAAGAGCATAGATCACAGGCAACGTGAGCTTGCCCTCAGCCATATCATTGCCAGTGGGCTTGCCTATCTCTTTCGAGTCGTAATAGTCGAAAATATCGTCGCGAATCTGGAACATAATACCAAGATCCTGACCAAACTGAGCGGCAAGTTTCACATCCTCATTGCTGGCTCCAGCCGAAAGGGCACCAATGCTGGCACATGCCTCAAAAAGGGCTGCCGTCTTGTTTTTGATAATCTGATAATATACCTCCTCAGCTATCTCCTGATTCTGAATATTGGTCAACTGAAGAATCTCGCCGGCAGCCAATGTACGACCCAATTCAGCCAGATACTCCACAATGCGCTGATGACCCGTCTTCGACACGTGCAACAAAGCAGTAGAAAGAATATAATCGCCCACCAGCACGGCCACTTTATTATCATAAGTAGCATTCACCGAAGCCTGACCACGGCGCTCAGAACTTTCATCAACCACATCGTCATGGACCAGCGAAGCCGTATGCAACAGTTCAAGACCTACCGCAGCATGTTGGGTGACCGAACTAATAGTTCCGTAGTTCTTAGCCATCAACAGAATAAGAATAGGACGCATGCGCTTTCCACCGCGCTGCCGAATATGGCTAAGCGCTTGAGAAAGAAGACCGTCTTCGTGAGTTAATGCGTGGTTAAAAAGATCGATGAAATCGAGCAAATCCTGCTCAATGGGTTCTTTAATCAGTTTTAGATAGTCCATGGAGAATTAAAATTTGTGACAAAATTAGTGAAAAAGTTCGGTATATGAGAAATAATTTAGTAATTTTACACGAAAAATAGTACTATAAAACTATAGGAACTATAGGAACTATAAAAAAAGAAAAAACAAAAACCCCTATAATAATGAACAAAATTTTCTTGTTGGATGCCTACGCACTGATTTACCGCTCTTACTATGCGTTTATCAAGAACCCGCGCATCAACTCAAAGGGACTGAACACATCGGCCATCATCGGATTTGTGAACACACTCCAAGAGGTACTCGAAAAGGAGAAGCCTACCCACTTGGGCGTGGCTTTCGACCCTCATGGCCCCACCTTCCGCAGTGATGCCTTCCCGGCATATAAGGCGCAACGCGAAGCCACCCCCGAGGATATCCGCAAGGCAGTACCCATCATCAAAGACCTGCTGGCAGCGTGGAACATCCCCGTGCTGCAGGCCGACGGCTTCGAGGCCGACGACGTGATAGGTACACTGGCAACAAAATTAACGGCCCACCCTACCGCCCCCGAAGGGGCCTCTATAGATAGCCAAACTAAAGTAGCCCCCTCGGGGGCAGAAGGGGGGACCATAGTTTATATGCTCACCCCCGACAAGGACTACGGCCAACTGGTGAGTGATCAGGTGAAGATATTCCGTCCACGACATGGAGGCGGCTATGAGACCATGGGACCAACGGAGGTGTGCCAGAAATACGGAATTGAAAAAACGGCCCAAGTCATCGACCTTTTGGCACTGATGGGCGACTCGGCCGACAATTTCCCCGGTTGTCCGGGCGTTGGCGAGAAAACTGCCGTGAAATTGATCAATGAGTTCGGTTCCATCGAAGAAATGTTGAAGCGCACGGACGAGCTGAAAGGTGCACTTCAGAAAAAAGTGGTGGAACATGTGGACGATATCAAGATGAGTTACTTCCTGGCCACCATCAAAACTGATGTACCTATTGAAGTAACCCTCGACGAATTAGCTATCAAGTCACCCGACGAGGAAAAGCTCACCAAAATTTTCGACGAACTCGAATTCAAGAGTCTGAAAGCGAAAATATTTAAAAAGTCTGAAAATAAGCCAAAACCTGCTAATGGAGAGCTCTCTCTCTTTGAAATATTTGCGGACGAGAGCCAAGGTGATTCAAAAAATTCGAGTTTTGAGAGCCTTAAAACGATCTCTCATAAGTACCAACTCGTTGATACTGAGGAGGAAATGCTCAAAATTTTTTCGATTTTCAAGACAAATAAAATTCTCAGTCTAGATACAGAAACCACTTCAACAAGCGCAATTGATGCCGAATTGGTGGGTTTGAGCTTCTCAGTGAAGCCTCACGAGGCATTTTATGTGCCCATTCCGTCAAATCGTGAAGAAGCTCAAAGAATTGTTAATATCTTTAAACCAATCTATGAAAGTCCCGAAATTTTGAAAATCGGACAGAACCTTAAGTACGATTTAGAAGTTTTAAGAAATTATAACATTCAGCTTGCTGGCCCGATGTGGGACACTATGATAGCCCACTATTTGATTCAACCCGAGTTGAGACACAACATGGACTACATGGCCGAGGTGTATCTGAACTATCAGACCGTTCACATCGACGAACTGATAGGACCGAAAGGAAAGAACCAGCGCTCAATGCGCGACCTATCCCCTACCGAGGTATATGAGTATGCCTGCGAAGATGCCGACATCACCCTTCAGCTGAAAGAGAAACTGGAACCCGAGTTGAAGAGGCTGGACTGTGAGAAACTATTCTACGAGATAGAGATGCCACTGATGCCGGTATTGGCCGAGATGGAGATGAACGGTGTGTGTCTGGACACGGCATCACTGGCCGAGACATCGAAGATTCTCACCGAGAGAATGAACACCATAGAGCAGCGCATCTACGAGCTGGCAGGTCAGTCGTTCAACATCGCCTCGCCCAAACAGGTGGGAGAGATTCTGTTCGACAAACTGAAAATTGTGGAGAAGGCCAAAAAGACCAAGACCGGTCAGTACGTGACCAGCGAGGAGGTGCTTCAGCAACTGAAAAACAAGCATGAGATAGTGGCTGACATCCTGGAACACAGAGGGTTAAAAAAACTCATCGGCACCTATATCGATGCCCTTCCAAAACTGATCAATCCACGCACCGGACATATCCATACCTCGTTCAATCAAACCATCACCGCCACCGGTCGCCTGTCGAGTAGCGACCCCAATCTGCAGAACATCCCCATCCGCGGCGAGGACGGAAAAGAGATTCGCAAGGCCTTCGTGCCCGAACCAGGATGCCTGTTCTTCTCAGCCGACTACAGTCAGATTGAACTGCGCGTGATGGCCCATCTGAGTGGCGATGAAAACATGATCAACGTGTTCCGCGGAGGCAAGGACCTGCATGCCGCCACCGCTTCTAATATATATAAGAAGCCCATTGAAGAGGTGACTCGCGATGAGCGAACAAAATCGAAACGTGCCAATTTCGGTATCATCTACGGCATCACCGTCTTCGGTCTGGCCGAACGCCTCGACATTTCGCGCGACGAGGCAAAACTGCTCATCGACGGCTTCTTCGACACCTTCCCCAAGGTGCACGACTACATGGAAAAGGCCAAACAGGAAGCCCGCCAGCAGGGTTATGTCCCCACCCTCTTCGGCCGCCGCCGTTATCTTCCCGATATCAACTCGCAGAACGCCACCGTGCGCGGCTTTGCCGAGCGCAACGCCATCAACGCCCCCATTCAAGGCACGGCAGCCGACATCATCAAAGTGGCAATGATACGCATCTTCCAGCGCTTCAAAAAAGAAAATATCAGGAGTAAAATGATTCTGCAGGTACACGATGAATTGAACTTCAGCGTTTATCCGGAGGAAAAAGAAAAGGTAGAGCGAATAGTTCTCGAAGAGATGCAGGGCGCCATGAACCTCGACGTCCCTCTTGTGGCCGATTCAGGCTTTGGCATCAACTGGCTCGAGGCCCACTAACGGTCCGGTAAACAGCGACACAGTCGCTGTCCCCCCTCAAAAATTCAACCACATGACTGAAAATAAGAAAAGGCGTATAGAGTGGGCAAAAAAGCAGGAAAAGAAACCCTCAATGAAGCGCCGCTGCGATGAACACGACTATACCCAGCGAGGCATCTACATGATTACAATGGCCACCGAGGGACGATTGCCATTATTCGGCACATTAAAAGGCGACCCTTTGGCCACCAATGGAAATAACAAACCACACGTTATCCTTTCGCCATTAGGAGAACGGGTACAAGCCTGCTGGTTTGACATTCATGGTCACTACCCAGAAGTGTCTGTCATCAAGCTTTGCATTATGCCTGACCATATTCATGGCGTGCTCTTTGTCAAAGAAAACATGCCACGCCACCTTGGCACTATCATCAATGGCTTCAAGAGTGGTACGAGAATGGCAGCACGAGAACTGGGAATTATCACAGCGACAATGTCGCCATCCACCCAACCATCCCCGGTCAGGTACACTGAGGCACCGCCTCAGTCACCCACGCCTCAGTCTCCCACGCCTCAGTCCCACAAGCCTCAGTCCCATACGCCTCAATCCCACGGTACCCTTTGGGAACAGGGCTACAACGACCGTATCTTATTGCAGGAAGGCCAACTACAACGAATGTTAGACTACCTTGACGACAATCCCCGTCGTCTGCTTTTAAAACAGGCACACCCTCAATACTTTAAGCCTTTAGGCAAACTATCTGTATCAGGCATCGAGATGGAAGCAATGGGCAATACAGCCCTTCTTGAAAAGCCTGTAAAATTGCAGGTGCAATGCTCGCGCCATCTCTACCAAAACGAGATAGAACAACGCAAACAGTACTTCCTAAATGCAGCCCAACAAGGTGCCGTCATAGTCTCTCCCTGCATCAGCCCTGGCGAGAAACAGATAGCCACCGCCATCTTGGAGGCCCAGCTCCCCCTTATCGTCCTGCTTCTCAAAGGCTTTCCTCCCTTCTTTAAGCCACAGCCCCACTACCTTTCAGCCTGTGCTGAAGGTCGCCTGCTCATGCTCAGCCCCTACCCTTGGCAGAATGAAAAGATAGAGAACATGCGCCAACGCTGCCTGCAACTCAACGATATTGCTGCTAAAATCTGCGAAGTATAAATAACCAATCAAATTTTTTTTGTACCTTTGCACCCAGTTTATAAACGTTTATAGAAGAAAATGGCATTAAAATGTGGTATCGTGGGCTTGCCTAACGTGGGCAAGAGCACGCTCTTTAACTGTCTGTCGAGCGCTAAGGCGCAGGCAGCCAACTTCCCTTTTTGTACAATTGAACCAAATGTAGGCGTTATCACCGTGCCCGATGAGCGACTGACCAAACTGGCCGAGCTTGTTCATCCCGGACGTATTGTTCCTGCCACTTGCGAAATTGTGGACATTGCAGGACTGGTGAAAGGTGCCTCAAAGGGTGAAGGTCTGGGCAATAAGTTCCTGGGAAATATCCGTGAGACCGACGCCATCATCCACGTGTTGCGCTGTTTTGAGGATGACAATATCACCCATGTTGACGGCACTATCGACCCCGTTCGCGATAAGGAAATCATCGATACCGAACTGCAGCTGAAAGACCTGGAGACCATCGAAGGCCGACTGGCAAAGACTGAGAAGGCTGCCGCTGCCGGCAACAAGGACGCCAAGGTAGAAGTGACCGTTCTGAAAGCTTATAAAGAGGTACTCGACCAAGGCAAGAATGCCCGTGTGGTGGAGTTTGAGAGCAAGGAAGAGCAGGACTGCGCCCGCAACCTGTTTCTGCTCACTGCCAAGCCCGTTCTCTATGTATGCAACGTAGGTGAGAATGACGCCAAGAACGGTAACGCCTTCACCAAGAAAATCGAAGAGATTGCCCGTGAGGAAGGTGCTGAGACCATGGTGATTGCCGCCAAGACAGAGGAAGACATCGCCGAACTGGAATCGTACGAAGACAAGCAGATGTTCCTCGAGGAACTGGGCTTGGAAGAGAGTGGCGTGAACCGCCTGATCAAGAAGGCCTATGCCCTGCTGAACTTAGAGACCTTTATTACTGCCGGCGAGATGGAAGTGAAGGCCTGGACCTACAAGAAAGGATGGAAGGCTCCACAGTGTGCCGGTGTCATCCACACCGACTTTGAGAAAGGTTTCATCCGTGCCGAGGTCATCAAATACGACGACTATCTGCAGTACGGCTCAGAATCTGCCGTTCGCGAAGCCGGCAAACTGGCTGTGGAAGGTAAAGACTACGTAGTACAAGACGGCGACATCATGCACTTCAGATTTAATGTTTAGGCTAGGGAAACCAGGAAAAGCTAGTTGGAACAAGTTCAACTAGTGAAACTAGTAAAAAACTAGAAAAAAGAAGAAAAATGAATCTCATCAGTTACATTCTCTGGAACCCGGATTTAGAGGCATTCCATATTGGGCCGTTGGCCTTCCGCTGGTACTCGCTGTGCTGGCTGATAGGCTTGTTGCTGGCCTATCTGGTGGTGAGGCGCTTGTTTAAAGAGCAGAAAATCAAGGACGAACTCTTCGACCCCTTGTTTATGTACTGTTTCCTTGGCATCCTGATTGGCGCCCGACTGGGGCACTGCATCTTCTATCAGCCCGACTATTTCCTCACTTCATGGAAAGGAGTGATAGAAATGTTCCTGCCTATCCATATAGACCCCTTCGGTTCATGGCACATGACTGGCTATCAGGGACTTGCCTCACATGGTGGAACACTGGGACTCATCCTTGCCCTGTTGCTTTATGTGAGACATACCGGAGTGGGACTCTGGCGCGTATTGGACAATATCGCTATAGCCACAGGAACAACAGCCTGCTTTATACGCTTGGGAAACCTGATGAATAGCGAAATCATCGGACGTGCTACCGATGTGCCCTGGGCTTTCGTGTTTGAACGCGTTGACATGGTTCCACGTCATCCCGGACAACTCTACGAGGCCATTGCCTATGCCCTGCTGTTTGCCCTGATGTGGTTTATCTACAGAAAGCATCAGCAGTTTGTGGGAACGGGCTTCTACTTCGGTCTGTGCCTGTTCTATATCTTCACGTTCCGCTTCTTCATCGAGTACACAAAAGAGGTGCAGGAAGCATTCGAAGAAGGACTGATGTTCGATATGGGTCAACTGCTTTCAATACCATTTATACTCATTGGAGGATGGTATATGGTAAAAGGATGGAAAAAAGGGCAGAAACTGATGCAGTAATAATAAGGTATAATATCGAAAAACTGATATTTCCTAAAATTATAAAACATAATAAAAAACGACTGAAAAAAAATCGATTTCAGTCGTTTTTTTTATAAATTTGCGCTCCAATAGATTCAACCAATCATGCAGAAAACCAAAAAGATTGTTTTGCTACTTTTTTTGAGCCTGATTCTACCTCTTGGTATGTCGGCTCAGGAAGCGGATTCTGTTCTCCAAAGACTCTCTAACAGATTCTTCGACCTATATAATGAGGTAGAAGTAAAGGACGAATTTTTTGAGGCAGGAGAGCAGTTAAGTGAGTACTATCTGGAAAAAGACCAGCCACTTGGCTATTACAAAACTCAACTGAACATCTGTCTATACGAAACAGAACACAATTTTCCGGCAAAAGCCATGAAGCGCGCTGCCAACATGCTGGAGAAGATGAGAGCTGAGAATTTTGACGGCTATTGTCAGGTGTATCTGGCTTTAGGAACCATTTTTGAGAGCCGCGGCAATTATCGCATGGCACGCTACTACTATGAACACAGCATCAACAGTGCACTCCCCGACGATATTTCCACCCAAATAGGCATCTATTCGCGCCTGGCATTTCTGATGATGCTTCGCGACCCTATTGAAGCCAAAGAGTGGAATAAGAAATACTACCAAGAGAGCGCAAACTATCCAGAATACCGTCAGGTGTACTATTTCATAGAAACCATGATCAACTTCAAACTTGACAATAAGCTCGAGTTTGACCGTTGTTACAAGGCCTATCTGAAACACCACGAAGAATATAAAGACTATCTGGACAACTACGGTATGGAGACACTGAAAGTGGCCAATCTGGCCATTACAGGCCAATTCGATAAAGCCATAGAGGAACTGGACTCTCTTTCTTCTACCGACCTGAACGAAATAGGCTATCTGGACATGCGAATCATCATTTCCAAGATGATGAACCGCGACGACCTGGCACTTCAGGCCTCTCTCAAGCGCTCAGAGTGCATCGACTCACTGAATTCAGACATGCTGTTCGACAACCTGAACGAGCTGAATACCCAGGCCGACGTGGCCCGTGCACAGTCGGCAGCAGCCAAAGAGCGCGAACGCATGTTTGTCGTCACCTTTACAATGGCAATCATCATCATCGCGCTGCTCATCTTTGCCATCATGCACTATCGAAAGAGCCGCGAACAACTGAGCGAGAAGAACAACCAGTTGCACTCAGCCCTGGCTATGGCTGAAGAGGGTGAGAAAATGAAATCAGAATTCGTTCGTTCAGTGAGTCATGAGATACGCACACCGCTGAATGCCATCAATGGTTTCAACCAACTGCTGAACACCCCTGGCGTTAGCCTTTCGGAGACAGAGCGTGCCGACCTGCTGAACCGTATCAAGACCAATGTGCAGGCCATCACCAATATTGTGGACGAGATGCTGCGTGTAGCCGACCGCGAGTCGAACGAGTATTCAGAATCCGAGACGGTGTATTGCAACCAGTACTTCCCCACCCTACTCTATGCCCATCGCGACCATGTGAGCGGTGCCATTCAACTGAACTACACCACGAAGGTGCTGAACCGCTTTGAAATAAACACTAATAAAGAGGGGGTGAGCCGCATTCTGGATCAGCTTATCAAGAATGCCATCAAGTTCACTAAGGAAGGCGCTATCACCATGCACTGTGAGGTGACGGCCGATGAGAAATATCTGGCCCTGAGCATCACCGACACCGGCATAGGTGTGAGAAAGGATATGCAGGACAAGATATTTGAGGGCTTCAACAAAGCCGATGTCTTCAAACCTGGCATCGGACTCGGACTGGTGATCAGCAAGAAAATTGCACGCAAATTAGGCGGTGACCTTGTTCTTGATAAAACCTACACACACGGTGCACGCTTTATCCTTACACTCCCACTGAAGTAGAATAAAAAAATGAGCTATACGCCTAAAAAAATAGTTTCCGAAAATTACTTTCCGGAAACTATTTTTTTGATATCGTTCAGTTTGTTTAAAGCCTCAACAGGAGTGAGGTTGTTGATGTCGAGTCCTAAAATTTCGTCACGGATCTGACACAGTACAGGGTCGTCCAACTGGAAGAAAGACAACTGCATACCCTCACGACTATCAGCAATGCCTATTGTGGCGGCCGTACGAGCCTCGGGGCCGTGTTCTGGCTTACCAGCCTTCCCTACCCCTTCATTGTCGGCTTCAAGCTGTTTCAGAATGACATTCGCACGCTTCACAATACTACGAGGCATACCAGCTATCTCGGCCACGTGAATACCAAACGAGTGTTCACTGCCTCCACGTTCCAGTCGGCGCAGAAAAATCACTTTTCCCTCCACCTCTTTCACACTCACATTATAGTTTTTGATACGAGAGAAATTCTTTTCCATCTCGTTCAGTTCATGATAGTGCGTAGCAAAGAGCGTGCGAGCCCGCGCTTTCGGTTGTTCGTGCAGGTACTCCACAATTGCCCAGGCAATAGAGATACCATCATAGGTAGAAGTGCCGCGTCCCAGCTCATCAAATAGCACAAGACTCTTCGGTGAAACATTATTCAGGATGTTAGAGGCCTCAGTCATCTCTACCATAAAGGTTGATTCACCTAATGAAATATTATCGGAAGCACCCACACGTGTAAAGATTTTGTCCACCAAACCGATTTTCGCGGCCTCTGCGGGCACAAAACAGCCCACTTGGGCCAACAGTACTATCAAAGCCGTTTGACGCAACAGCGCCGATTTACCAGCCATATTTGGTCCGGTAATCATCATAATCTGCTGTCGCTCGTTGTCGAGCATCACATCGTTCGGCACATACTGTTCGCCTACGGGCAGTTCGGTTTCAATAACAGGATGGCGGCCTTGTCGGATATCAATCACTTCAGAATCATCCACTACCGGCCGCACATAACGGTGTTCTTCGGCGGTTTTGGCAAAGCCTAAGAGTACATCCAGACGGGCCAGCAGTACGGCATCGACCTGAATCTCTGCGATAAACTTCTGGATATCGCCCACCAAGGCAGCAAACAGCTGGGCTTCGAGCGATAGGATACGGTCTTCGGCACCGAGAATCTTTTCTTCGTATTCCTTCAGTTCCTGAGTGATATAACGCTCGGCCTGTGCCAGCGTCTGCTTACGCACCCATTCCTGCGGCACCTTATCCTTATAAGTATTTCGCACCTCGAGGTAGTAGCCGAACACGTTGTTATAGCCAATCTTCAGCGACTGAATACCTGTAAGTTGAGCTTCACGCTCCTGAATCTGCAACAAGTAGTCTTTTCCTGAGTAGGCAATATGTCGCAACTGGTCGAGTTCCTCACTTACACCATCGCTGATCACCCCACCCTTCTGTACCAGTTGAGGAGGATCTGGCTTTACTTCGCGGGCTATCCGTTCACGAATCTCCTCACACAGTTCCAGGCGCTCACCAATGTGGCGGATGGCCGAATAGCCAGAGAAATGGTTGCCGCTATCAGAAAGATCAGAAAGCTCAAAATTTTCAGAATACTCAGAATATTCAGAATTCTCAGAATATTCAGAATTCTCAGAAACTTCAGAATTCTCAGAACTATCAGAATTCTCAGACTTCTTTCCTAACATCAGGCAAGCCTTTTTAATGGGTTCTATGGCCTGAAGGGCAATTTTCAGTTGAACCACTTCGCGGGGCGACACACGTCCGGTTGCCACCCTAGAGATGATGCGCTCCAAGTCGCCTACCCGTTGCAGTTGTTCGTCAATAATCTGTCGGAATTCCGGTTCGCGGAAGAAACTCTCCACCACATCCAGTCGTTGTTCAATAGGTTGACGGTCTTTCAGTGGAAAAACCAGCCAGCGGCGCAACAGTCGCGATCCCATTGGCGACACGGTACGATCTACCACATCGAGCAAACTGCGCCCGTCCTCCTGCATGGGCTGTACCAGTTCGAGTGAACGAATGGTAAACTTATCCAGTCGGACGTATTTCTCTTCTTCTATTCTCGCAAGATTCGTGATATGGCCTATCTGTGTGTGCTGAGTCATCTCCAAATACTGAAGAATAGCACCGGCAGCGGTGATGCCGCTATGCATATGGGCAACACCGAAACCCTTCAACGACTTCACCCCGAAATGGCGAAGTAGTTTCTGTTGAGCTGTTTCCTCAGTATATACCCAGTCGTCAAGCTGAAAAGTGATATAGCGAGTACCGAAGAACCGCTCGAAATCCTGACGGCGGTTACGCTCGTAGAGCACCTCTTTCGGTTGGAAATTGCCCAACAGTTTCTCTACATAATCGGGTGTACCCTCTCCCACCAGAAACTCACCGGTAGAAATATCGAGAAAGCTCACGCCACAGGCAGAACGACCGAAATCTACTGATGCCAAAAAGTTGTTCTCCTTATAATTCAGCACGTTATCGGTCAGAGCCACGCCAGGTGTCACCAGTTCAGTGATACCGCGTTTCACCAGTTTCTTTGTCAGTTTAGGGTCTTCCAACTGATCGCAGATAGCCACGCGCTTTCCGGCACGGATCAGTTTAGGCAGATAAGTGTCAAGGGCATGATGGGGAAAGCCGGCCATCTCGTCGCCTTTATTATAGCCATTATTGCGTTTTGTCAGCGTAATGCCCAATATACGTGAGGCCACAATAGCATCGTCGCAATAAGTCTCATAGAAATCGCCACAGCGAAACAGCAGCACCGCATCAGGGTGTTTCTTTTTCAAATCGAAAAACTGCTGCATCATAGGGGTCAGCTGCCCGTCTTTCTTTGCCATATCAATAGAAATTTAGACTGCAAAGATACACATTTTTTCTAAAAAATAATATTGAATTGTTGCAGATGTAAAAAAGATTGCGTAGTTTTGCACTTAGATAATACTATCACTTACCTGTTATCAAGACTTTTTTGCAACAAAATATGAGTTTTACAGAACAAGCAAATCAAATTTTCCGTCAGGTCATTGCCGATTATCATTTGACCGACAATGTTGACACCCCCATTCATAATCCTTACGAACGCGACAGCATTGAGTTCAGCCTTTATCTGAAGTGCTGGATTGATACTGTTCAGTGGCATTATGAAGATATTATCCGCGATCCGCATATCGATCCGCAAGAGGCTCTGTCACTGAAGCGCCGTATAGACCGTTCCAATCAGGATCGTACCGACCTTGTTGAGGAGATTGACACCTATTTCCGCAAGGTTTACAGTGAGGTAACTCCCCTACCCGATGCTCGTCTGAACACCGAGAGTCCTGCTTGGGCTGTTGACCGCCTGAGTATCCTGGCACTGAAGATTTACCACATGCAGGAACAGGTGGACCGCAAGGATGCCAATGCAGAGCACCATGAGCGTTGTTTGATGAAGCTGAATGTTCTGTTGGAACAGCAGAAAGACCTTTCCCTGGCTATCGATCAACTGCTGGATGACTATCAGGCCGGCCGTAAGGTGATGAAGGTTTATCGCCAGATGAAGATGTACAACGATCCAAGCACAAACCCAGTGCTTTATAAAAAAGGTGAGAATTGAGAACTGAGAGATGAGAACTGAGAGATAAGAGGTATGATTACACAGTATTCCATAATGCCCTCATAGCAAAACTTATCATACCTCTCAGTTCTCACCTCTCAATTCTCAATTGTCAATTGTCAATTCTCAATTCTCAATTGTCAATTAAAAAATATGCAGCACGACCATTTATTAGTGATACGTTTTTCGGCTCTTGGCGATGTAGCCATGACAGTACCTGTAATATGGGCATTAGCACGCCAATATCCAGAAGTGCGCATCACCGTTCTGAGTCGTCCGTTTGCCCGTTCTTTTTTTGAGAATCTGGCTCCCAATGTCAATTTCATGTCGGCCGACTTAAAGAGTGAGTATCATGGAGTGAAAGGACTCAATGCCCTCTATCGTCGTCTCACAGCCAAGCAGTTCACTGCTGTTGCCGACCTTCACAACGTGTTGCGCAGCGGTTATCTGCGCCTGCGTTTCCATTTAGGACACTACCGCGTAGAACACCTGAACAAGCACCGCTATCAGCGACGGATGCTTGTGGCTCGTCAACCGCGTAAAGTGCTGCAACCACTTTCCACACCATTCGAAAACTACCTGGATGTGTTTGCCCGTTTAGGCTATCCCATCGACCCGTCAAATCTGTGTTTCAAGAGCCTTTCTTTCCCGGAAACACCTGAACATACGGCTATTCTCCAGCATACGATACTCCAATCCCCGTGTGTAGGCATTGCTCCTTTTGCCGCACATCGTGGTAAGACCTATCCTCCAAAACTGATGGAAAAGGTTATTGACCTGTTGATACAGTCGCATCCGGAGGCCCGAATCATTCTGTTTGGAAGGGGTCAGCAGGAAGATGAGTTCTTTGCGCAATGCACAGCCAAATGGTCCAACTGCATTACAGCTTCAAGTATAGCCAAAGACATGAATCAGGAGCTTCTGCTGATGAGCAAGCTCAAGGTGATGGTTTCCATGGATTCTTCCAACATGCATTTAGCATCGCTTGTAGGCATTCCAGTGGTCAGTATTTGGGGAGCTACTCATCCCTATGCTGGTTTCATGGGGTGGGGGCAGAGTGTTAACAACTCACTACAAGTCAGCAGTTTAGACTGTCGTCCGTGCAGCATTTACGGCAATAAGCCCTGCTTGCGTGGCGATTATGCCTGCCTTTGCGGCATCGCCCCGGAGAGGGTAGTGGAAAAAATAGTGGAGTTTGTTTGATTTTTAATGGGGCTAATAGGCTGAATGGGTCTAATGGGCCCATTAAACCCATCAAACCCATTCAGCCCATTCAGCCCATTCAGCCCATTCAGCCCATCAAACCCATCAAACCCATCAAAATCACAGCACCAATTCCCTCGCGAAATGATAGATGATAATTCCCGTGGTCACACTCACGTTCATGGAGTGTTTCACGCCCAGTTGAGGAATCTCCAGACAGCCGTTGCTCTCATCAATCACTTCCTGATGAACACCTTTCACCTCGTTTCCCATCACCACTGCGTATTTACGGCCCTTCTCAGGCACAAACGAGGGTAGGGAAGTGCTACCTTCCGCCTGTTCAACCGAAAAGACCGTATAGCCCTGTTTTTTCAGTTCCCTCACAGCCTCGAGAGCAGTATTGCAGTATTGCCAACTTACACTATCCTCAGCGCCCAGTGCCGTCTTGTGAATCTCGGCATGGGGTGGGGTGGAGGTGATGCCACAGAGACAGATTTTCTCTACACGGAAAGCATCGCAAGTGCGGAACACACTTCCCACGTTGTACATCGACCTGACATCGTCTAACACCACTACAAGCGGCAGTTTATCGGCCTCACGGAACTCTTCCACCGTAAGGCGCTTCATCTCTATAGTACGGAGTTTGCGCATTGTTCTATTGTTTTGAGTGCAAAGGTAAATAAAAAACACCGCAACAGAAGGTATCTGCTGCGGTGCTTTTTATTTTTTTAATGATTACTTCACGAAGAACTTCTTTCCGTTCATGATGTAGAGACCCTTTGCAGGAGTCATTACACGCTGGCCACGGAGGTTATAGATAGCACCCTGGAAGCGGTTGTCAGTCTTTGTCTCGCTGATACCAGCGCTAAACTGCTCACCATCTAAGATGAAGTCGGCCGTATTCTTAATACCAGTCTTGCCCATATACTTCAGAATATAGCCATAAACGAGCACTTCCTTACCCACATAAGTAGGATTGTCAAGCACGTTCAGAGCAGCACGCAGATTACCTGTTGGCAGTTGAACAGGAATGCATTCAGTGCCACTTGCAACTTCCTGAGTAGATGCCAGACCGATATTGCTTGCCACAATTTTTTCACCTTCCAAAATCTCACTGCCGCTTGAGTTCAGAGAACCAGCTATAAAACCTTTCACCCAGAACATCTCCTGACCTTCTACAGCACTTGATTCAGTAGGAACAGGCATTGCCTTCAAGTCGGCTATAGTATAAGGGCTTTCAATCGTTCCGTCACCTTCCAGTACGATAGGTTTATCATCGCCCTTAGTTTTTCCGTTGATACTATAGATATAGCCACCCTGAGCCAATTCAGGAGTAATCTTCTCGTCTTTTAAGTACTTCTGCAACTTACCATACACCACTACCTCATCGCCGTCTTCCAGCAGTTCGCTGTCGGTGATTGACTTATTCTCCAAGCCCAGTGCACGATAAACAAGCAATGAGTCTTGAGCCTCGGCAGATGAACGGATAGTGAAGGTAGCATTTCCATAGCTTGTATCAATTGTAGCAACGGCGGTCACAACACCCTTGATGTAGTAGCTATTCGTAGTAGTCTGGTTGTTCATCATTGAGTTGATAGCAGCCACAGCGGCTTCAACGGTGATAGCAGTCTCAGGAGTGGTACCACCTTCGATAGTAGGCTCAACAACACTTTCATCTTTGGTCTTACCGTTTACAGAATAAACATAACCATCCTGAGCCACCTGAGGAGTTGTCACATTATCCTTCACATACTTCTGTAGCTGACCATAAACCACAACCTCGTCGTCAACATCAATAAAATCTTCATTGGTCACTTTCTTATTTTCCAAACCCTTGAGGCGGTAAGCAGTCAGTTTGCCATCTATCACGAAGGAAGCATTACCATACTTTGAAGAGACTTCAGTTACTGCTGTCACAGTACCCTTCACATAATAGTTTTCAGAAGTTTTGCCGCCGTCGTTCAAAGCATTGATCAGTTCCAGGGCGCGGTCAACAGTAATAGCAGTCTCAGGTGTCTGACCCTCTGTAACCACTACTGGAGCCACGTTATCGCCCATTTCAATTTTCTTAACACGCCAGTGACCACTTCCGCTGGGACGAGTAAACACAATCTGAGAAGCATCACCAGTCCACAGACCCGTAGCAGGATCGTAAGTTCCTCCATCCACTACTGTAGCCTCAGTGGGTTTGTTGCTGCCGTCATAAGTAATCAGGATATTCTTCAACTTACCTTCCTTGGCTGCGATGGTCATCGTACCGCCACCATAAACACGAATACCCTCACCGGTAGTATAATACTTTCCGTTATTACCACCACCACCGAAGGTTACAGTAAAATCGCCACCGTCGAAAGGATCCGTGTACTGTACAGTGTTCTCAAGACCCAATTCGCCAAAAGTGATACTTCCGGCCATGGCTGTGCCAGCCAACAAAGCACAAATACTTAATACAAAAAAGCGTAAATTTTTAATCATAGACTTTTGATTTAAACGTTAATAATAATGCAAGATATTTTTCGCAAAATTATACAATTTATCTGAAACGTCAAAATTAAAAGTCATTTAAATTGGTAAAAGATAAGGATTTAGTCATTTTTTTTGAGAATTTCAATATTAAATTGTATCTTTGCAGTCCATTTTTATATCACTTTCAATTTTTGAAAAAACAAAAATCAACATCACAATATGGAATACAATTTCAGAGACATTGAGAAGAAATGGCAGAAGCGTTGGGTGGAAAATGGCACCTATCGTGTAGTTGAAGACAGCAAGAAGAAAAAATTCTACGTACTTAATATGTTCCCTTATCCCAGTGGTGCAGGCCTTCATGTGGGTCACCCGCTGGGATATATTGCATCTGATATCTACGCCCGCTACAAGCGCCAGAAAGGTTTCAATGTGCTGAATCCTATGGGCTACGACGCATATGGTCTGCCCGCCGAGCAGTATGCCATCCAAACCGGTCAGCATCCTGCCATCACCACCGAACAGAACATCAATCGTTATCGCGAGCAGTTGGACAAGATTGGTTTCTCGTTCGACTGGAGCCGTGAGGTGCGCACCTGCGATCCCGGATATTACAAATGGACACAGTGGGCCTTCCAGCGCATGTTCCGCAGCTATTTCAGCACATCGTCACAGAAGGCACAGCCCATCATCAAACTCATTGAGCATTTCGAACTCATGGGTACTGAAAACTGTGGCGCTCAGGGTACCGAGGAGTTGCATTTCACCGCTGCCGAATGGGCTGGTTTCTCTGAGAAGAAGAAGCAGGAAGTGCTCATGAACTACCGCATAGCCTACCTGGCCGAAACAATGGTCAACTGGTGTCCTGCACTGGGCACTGTATTGGCCAACGACGAGGTTGTCAACGGTGTCTCTGAACGCGGTGGCTATCCTGTAGAGCAGAAGAAGATGCGCCAGTGGTGCCTCCGTGTGTCAGCCTACTCACAGCGCTTGCTCGATGGTCTTGACACTATCGACTGGAGCGACTCTATCAAGGAGGCTCAACGCAACTGGATTGGCCGTTCGGAAGGAACAGAGATGGAGTTTAAGGTAGCTGATTCCGACAAGCATTTCACTATCTTCACCACCCGCGCCGATACCATCTTCGGTGTCACCTTTATGGTACTGGCTCCTGAGAGCGAACTCGTTCAGCAACTGACCACTGCCGAGCAGAAGGCTGCTGTTGACGAATACCTGGCTTATGTGAAGAAACGCACCGAGCGTGAGCGCCAGATGGACCACAGCGTAACGGGTGTGTTCTCAGGTTCTTACGCCATCAACCCCTTCACAGGCGATAAACTCCCCATCTGGATTTCAGAATATGTGCTCGCCGGTTATGGTACTGGTGCCATCATGGCCGTACCTGCTCACGATAGTCGTGACTATGCCTTCGCCAAGCACTTCAACCTGCCCATCATCCCCCTTATCGAGGGTGCCGATGTCAGCGAGGAGAGCTACGACGCCAAGGAAGGTATCGTAAGCAACAGTCCTGCTGAGGGCAAGAGCGCCATTGACGGCTTCTCCCTCAACGGTCTCACCGTCAAGGAGGCTATTGCTGCCACGAAGAAGTTTGTTACTGAGCACAACCTCGGTCGTGTGAAGGTGAACTACCGTCTGCGCGATGCCATCTTCTCACGTCAGCGCTACTGGGGCGAACCGTTCCCTGTTTACTACAAGGACGATATGCCTTATATGATTCCAAAGGAATGTCTGCCCTTGGAACTTCCTGAAGTGAAGGAATACAAGCCTACTGCCACCGGACAGCCACCTCTCGGCCACGCCGAGAAATGGGCTTGGGACACCAAGACCAACACAATAGTCGATTGTTCAGCAATCGACAACGAAACCGTCTTCCCACTCGAACTGAACACCATGCCTGGCTTTGCCGGTTCTTCAGCCTACTATCTGCGCTATATGGATCCACACAACGATCAGGCGCTCACCGATAAGGAAAAGAACGAGTACTGGCGCTCTGTCGATCTCTATGTAGGCGGTTCTGAGCATGCCACCGGTCACCTGATCTACTCTCGTTTCTGGGATAAGTTCCTCTACGACAGCGGTTACACCTGCGAGGACGAGCCTTTCAAGAAACTCATCAACCAGGGTATGATTCAGGGACGTTCCAACTTCGTTTACCGTATCGAGGACGAAGGTGCCGACAAAGGTAAGTTCGTCAGTCTCAACCTGAAAGATAAATACAACGTTACCCCCATCCACGTTGATGTGAACATTGTTGCCAACGATGTGCTCGACATAGAGGCTTTCAAGGCATGGCGCCCTGAGTATAACAATGCTCAGTTCATCCTCGAGGACGATAAGTACATCTGCGGCTGGGCTATCGAGAAGATGTCGAAGTCTATGTACAACGTGGTGAACCCCGATATGATTGTTGAGCGCTACGGTGCCGACACCCTGCGCCTGTTCGAGATGTTCCTCGGTCCGGTAGAGCAGTCAAAGCCATGGGATACCAACAATATCGAAGGCTCTCACCGCTTCCTGAAGAAGTTCTGGAATATGGTCAGCTCTGTATGTAACTGTGACACAACCACAAACGAGACCGCACCAACAGCTGAGGAACTCAAATCTCTCCACAAGCTCATCAAGAAGGTTTCTGGCGATATCGAGGCTTTCTCTTACAACACCGCCATCTCGGCCTTTATGATCTGTACCAACGAGCTCAGTCAACTGAAGTGCAAGAACATCGAAGTGATGAAGACCCTCATCATCCTCATTGCTCCTTTCGCCCCCCACATGGCCGAAGAGCTGTGGGAGATGGCTGGCGGAGAAGGCTCTGTTTGCGATGCCCAGTGGCCTGAATGGAACGAGGCTTACCTTGTAGAGAGTGAGGTGAAGATGGGTGTAGCCTTCAATGGTAAGACCCGCTTTGAGATTCAGTTCCCTGCCGATGCCGACAACGCCACTATCGAGGCCGCTGTACGCAGCGACGAGCGCACTGCCAAGTATGTGGAAGGCAAGCAGATCGTGAAGGTAATCATCGTTCCCAAACGTATGGTGAACGTAGTGGTTAAGTAGTTAATGAATTCATTAGATCATAAACTCATTCTCAAGGAGGTACAGGATTATGTATTCATAACCCTGGGCCTCCTTTTGTATTCTTTTGGTTTTACCGTGTTCCTCATGCCCTACGAGATTGTAACGGGCGGAGTATCCGGTATTTCAGCTATCGTCTATTACGCCACTGGTTTTCAGTTGGAATACACCTACCTGATTATCAACGTGGCACTCCTGGCAGTAGCCCTGCGCATACTAGGATGGAAATTCCTGTCCAAGACCATCTATGCCATCCTGATGCTATCATTCCTGTTAGGATTGTTCCAGACTCTTCTTCCACGCGATGAAGAAGGCCATTTCATCAAGATTCTGGGTGAGGGACAGAACTTCATGTCGCTCATCCTGGGATGTACCATGACAGGTTCTGCCTTGGGCATCGTGTTCTTGAACAACGGCTCTACCGGCGGTACCGATATCATTGCCGCCTCGGTCAACAAGTTCCGCAATGTCAGCTTAGGCACCGTACTTGCCTTCATCGACCTGATTATCATTGGCTCGTGTCTGCTCATCCCGCAGTTTGGCGACATGCTGCAGCGTGCCTATATGGTGGTGTTCGGCCTCTGTACGATGGTCATCGAGAACTTCATGCTCGATTTCCTCATGAACCGTCAGCGCCAGTCTGTCCAGTTCATGATATTCTCAAAGAAATGGCAGGAGATAGCCAATGCCATTGGTATGGAGCTGGACCACGGTGTCACCATTCTCGACGGTCATGGCTGGTACACCGGTCATGAACGCAAGGTGCTCTGTATCCTTGCCAAGAAGAACGAGAGTGCCATCATCTTCCGCATCATCAAGTCCATCGACCCCCAGGCCTTTGTATCGCAGAGCGCCGTTATCGGTGTGTTCGGTGAAGGGTTTGATAGGATAAAGTAAAGGGCCCACACCTAGCCCCGACCATGAGGAGAAGGGCCCACCCCCAACCCCTCCCAAAAGGAGGGGAGAAAGGCCTACCCCCAACCCCTCCCGAAAGGAGGGAGTAAAAAGATAGAATAGGAGGAATAAATTTAAAGATAGAATAGAAAAATGGACAAAAATATAAATCAAGAAATAGGCGAACTGACTCAAAAATCCCCCCTTCTTTCGGGAGGGGCTGTGGGTAGGCTCGTATTCTGTACCAACAACGCCCACAAACTGTCGGAGATACAGGCCATTCTGGGCGATAAGATAGAAGTACTGTCATTGAAGGACATCGGCTGCGATGTCGATATTCCTGAAACCGGCAACACCCTTGAAGAGAATGCCCTCCAGAAGGCCCGCTATGTATGGGAGCACTACCACCTTCCCTGTTTTGCCGACGACACCGGTCTGGAGGTAGAGGCCCTCAATGGTGCACCAGGAGTGTTTAGTGCCCGCTATGCCGCCGTTCGCTATGCCGCCGCTCAGAAGGCCGCCGTCCAGTATGTTGCGACTGAGTCGCAACAAACCCGACAAACCCAACAAACCCAACAAGCCACCCCTCCTGCAAGCCACGACAGCGAGGCCAATATGACCCAGTTGCTCAACGATTTAGGAGAAAATAACAACCGTAAGGCACGATTTCGCACTGTTATTGCGTTAATACAAAAGAAAGATGTGTGTCCATGTGGCTGCACGTCCATCAAACAGGAGCATCTGTTTGAAGGAATCGTCGATGGCGAGATAACCCGTGAACGGAGTGGGGCAGAGGGCTTTGGCTACGACCCAATATTCCGTCCCAATGGCTACGACAAGACTTTTGCCGAACTGGGTGTTGACATCAAAAACAAGATCAGTCATCGTGCCAGAGCTACACAGAAACTCTGTGAATTCCTGAGAGGAGAGGGGTGATGGGGGATTTGATGAGGGATTTGATGGGGTTAATGGGCGATATGGGCTTAATGGGCAAACTATAGGAACTATAGAAACTATAGGAACTATCAAAAACTATTAAAAAGTATGATTACACTAAACAATCTTAGAAAGTTGATTCAGAAAACACTATTGCTGACCGTCTGCTGTCTGCAATTTTCAGTTTTCAGTTTTCAGTTTTCAACTTCCTATGCCCAGACAGGCAGTTGGCGAGCCTATATGGCCTACAACGAGGTGCAACAGATAGTAAAGGGTGGCGAACGCCTCTACGTGCGAGCCTCCAACGGTCTGTATTCCTATAATCTGAACGATGCAACCCTTCAGACCTACGACAAGATTCGCCAACTCAGCGATACCTATATCGAAATGATTGCCTGGAACCCGACAGTCCAGAAACTGCTCATCCTCTACGACAATTACAATATCGACCTCCTCATGTCCAACGACGAGGTGTTCAACATCGGTTCATACTATCTGAAGACGATGACTCAGAGCAAGAAGGTGAACAGCATCTATATCTATCATGAATATGCCTACCTCAGCACAGCCTTCGGAATTGTGAAACTGAACATGAAACGAAACGAGATTTCCGAAAGCTATATCCTGGATCAGGAAATCACCGCTGTGGGCATCAAGGATGAAGCTATCTATGCCAAGACCAATGCCGGCACACTCACTGCCCAGTTGTCTGAAAACCTGATCGATCCGCACAACTGGACCACAGCTGCCACCGTTCCCGAAGGTATTTTCGATGTAACCAATACCGACTACAACCAGTATATCGAACTGGTGAAGACACTGAACCCCGACGGTCCCCGCTACAACAACTTCGGTATGATGCGCTATATCAACGGTAAACTCTATACCGTTGGCGGCGGTTACAACTGTGCCTCGGAATTATACAGGCCTGCCACTATTCAGATACTGGAAGGCAATGAATGGAAATTATTGGGTGAGGATGTAGCAGAGAAAACTAACCATGAGTATTTGGATGCACTCGACATCGATATAGACCCTACCGATCCCAGCCGTTTTTTTGTATCTGGAAAAACAGGTCTATATGAGTTCAAAGACAATCAATTCGTTCAAGAATACACCATCGACAACAGTCCCCTTTCCTCAACCCTTGGCAATAGTCATTTCAATGCCAAAAACTACAACCTTGTAGAAGGCATCAATTTCGATAAAGACGGTAACCTCTGGATGGTCAATGCGGGCGGACGTAAGGCCACCATTTTAAAACTCGGCAAAGACGGCCAGTGGACCACTTACAACCCCGAAGAACTTATTGATGGCGAAAAAGGATTGAAAGGCCTTCAGAAAGTGGTTTGCGACAGTCGTGGCTATGTGTGGTTCCTCAACTACCACTGGATTATACCTTCCGTCTATTGTTTTGACCCAAAGTCAGAGACTTTCCACAAAAATATCATCAGTCCTTTCATCAATCAGGATGGTACATCCTACGATGCCACTCCTCTTTATTTGAAAGAAGATATGGACAACAATATCTGGTTGGGCACAAACAAAGGTCTGTTTATGTTCAATCAAGAACAGATAGCCGATACCTACGATAATACAGTGACTCAGGTCAAGGTGCCCCGCAATGATGGCAGCGACTTTGCCGACTACCTGCTCACAGGTGCAGTGATTACCTCCATTGCTATTGATGGTGCTGGCCGTAAGTGGATAGGCACCCAAGGATCGGGCGTTTACCTTATCTCAGCCGATAACATGACCGAGGTGAACCATTTCACTACCGACAACTCACCCATTCTCTCCAACACTATCGAGAGTCTGGCCGTGAACGATGAGACCGGCGAGGTGTATATAGGAACTTCTTCTGGCCTCTGCAGTTATATGGGCGATGCCACATCGGCTGTAGAGACTATGACAAAAGACAATGTCTATGCCTTCCCAAATCCTGTTCCTTCGGGCTATAACGGACTGATTACCATTCGTGGCCTGTCGTTCGATGCCGATGTGAAGATTCTCACCGTCAGCGGTCGTCTGGTGGCTCAGGGCCGTTCAAATGGTGGCACGTTTACCTGGAACGGTCGCGACACTCAGGGTCGCCGTGTGGCCTCAGGTGTTTATATGATTGCTACTGCCACCAGCGATGGCAAGGCCGGCGTAGTGGCTAAAGTGGCGGTGGTGAGGTAGTTCATAATTTATAATTCATAGTTCATAATTCATAGTTCATAATTGAGGGGTGAGAGAACATTATTGAATTTTTCTGTAGCCTACTTCGTTTGGCTGCTTGTGGTATGGCTGGTGTTCGGCTATACCCCGACCAATGATGGGGAAGGGTATCTGGAACTGGCAAGGGTATGTTTGGCTGAAGGACAGCCTTACCCAACTATCTCATTGATGCACTATGATGATCTGCCGTTCATCTGGAACATCGGCATCATCAACCTTACCGCCCTTTCACTCCTGCTCAGCAATTCAATCATTCCATTGCTGCTACTGATGTGCTTGATGAAAGCGGGAACAGCCTGGCTTGTTGGACAAGTGAGCAGAAAACTGTTCAATCACAAGACAGCCGTTATCGCCATCCTGCTATACATTCTCTATCCCAACAACTGGGGACAAAGCACGATGATCAGTAGTGAGATACCATCCGACTTCTTCTCACTGCTGGCTGTTTTCCTGTTCATCAAAGCAGTTTCCTCCAACATTTCTTCTTGGAAAGAAAACAAGAAACTCCTCATCCTCTCAGGTCTTGTCCTGGCTTTTGGCAATTGGTTTCGCCCCACAGCAACCATCATGGTACTGGCGTTGGCCGTCTATGCCATTGTCACACTGAAGAAAGAATCATGGCGCCCCTTCCTATTGATGCTTGGCGGTTATATCAGTTTCATCATCGTGGTGGGCAGCAGCACCTATATGCGCACCGGCCATTTCGTCTATCAGGCCCGCTCATTATGGTTTTCCATGGTCGATGAGTGCTATGACGGTGCCGAGGTGGCTCCCCATTGGGGACAGCCTATCTGGCCGGAAGGCTATCCGCGCTATATCGAAAACCACCAGCTACTGGACTGCTTTGAGTGCGAACGCATCTGGCAAGAGCGCAGCATGGACTGGCTAAAGAACCACAAGGTGGAATACTTGAAGAAGATTCCCGGTCGCATCTACTATATGTACCAGAGCGACTACGACAACCTGCCTGTTTTCCTCAGTCACAAAGAACATGCCGAAGACAACTATATCACACTGCCGTTCCGCCATTTGCTCAGCGAAGCCTCTACACTCAGCTTTGCCCAATGGATGGCGTTGTTCACTATGATTTTTTATGGATTACTGTTGCTGATGGCTGCAATGGGCATCATCAGCCTGACTCTTCAAGGCGAATTTCAGAAACTGGCACTACCTCTGTTCATCATCGTTGGCGGCACCCTGATTCTCACCCTTGTGATGCATGGCGAGACCCGCTTCAAATCGCCTTTCATGCCTTGGATATTCATCATGGCCGCAACATTCTTAGCCATGAAAAACTGGAAGAACAAGGCATTCACTCAACTATTTGGAAAGAAAACAAACCTCTCCGTCCTGCTTCTGCTTCTTTCTTCCAGTGTTCAGGCCGAAGATATACACAGTAAAATCAGTGCTTTAGGTCTTCCCGTTCTCTCCATCACCACCGTCAACGGCGAGGAACCCACCTGCGACTATGCCTTCGCTCCAGAAGGTGAATGGGGCATCACCACCACCAACACCACCAAAGTGCCGGGCCGTTGTGTGCTCACCCTGATGGGCGACACCATCTTCGACAGTGGCGAATACCTGAAAGACCAGAGCGGCATGACCTTGAAAATACGTGGCAACACCAGTGCCTACTATTCTGAGAAAAAACCCTTCAAACTGAAACTGGAAAAGAAAAACGACCTACTGAACAGAGGCGATTCCAGCTATTACGACAAGAACTGGGTACTGCTTACCGAAGGCGACGTATTCTATACCCTGTTTGGCTATAAAGTAAACGAACTGGTCGGGATGCCCTGGACACCCGCCATGCAATATCTGAACCTTATTGTAAACAATGACTACCGCGGCATCTATCTGCTCATAGAACAAGTGAAGCGCAATGCCGACTGCCGTATCAATGTAGATAAGAAAACAGGTTATCTTATTGAACGCGATGCCTACTGGTGGAATGAAGACCTATTCTTTAAAACCGATAAGGAAAACAAGGAGTTCACTTTCAAATATCCGGAACCGGAAGATATCACTCCCGAGCAGTTGGAGTATATCACCAACTATCTGAACAATTTTGAAACAGCCATAGATAATGGTAATTTCGAAGAATATATCGACCTTAACTCATGGGCTTCGTGGCTTCTGGCTCATGATATCTTAGGAACTCGTGACAGCGGTGGTTCCAATCTCTACCTCACCAAGTACGATAACTCCGATGAAACACTGCTTCAGATGTCCACTCTATGGGATTTTGGCTCGATTATGAGCCATAAAGACAAATGGTCACGCATACATACCGATAATTATTTCTATTATAACAGATTGTTCAACAACAATAACAATAGTTTTTCCGACGTCTATGTAGAACGCTACAAAGAACTCTCCGCGTATATTTTCGAGCGTCTGAGCGCTTTTCTCGATGATTTTGAACAATCATCCACCGCCCAGGCTATTCAGCGCTCACGGCCTTTAGAATACGCTCGTTGGGGTGATTACGACAATACCTCAGTTCAACAGAACATCGAGGAGATGCAACAATGGCTTTCGCAAAGGGAAAAATGGATGAACGAGGCCATTCTAAGCATTCCTACCTCCTCTACGATAGACATATCCACCAAACAGACAACTACCCGTCAGCAACCCGTCAATCTGCTCGGACAGCCCGTTGACGAACATTCCTATCGTGGCATCATCATCAAGAATGGCAAGAAAATCATTTATAACCCATGACTGCTGAACAGAGTAATACTATCTCTATAGGAAAGGCTGTCTGCATTATACTGATGCTCATTGGACATGCCGGTCCGAATGAATATGTCTTTAATTTCATATATCTGTTCCACATGCCGTTTTTCTTCTTTGTCAGCGGCTATTGCTTCAAAGAGAAATACCTGGACGAAAAGAAAACATTCGTATGGCACAGAATGAAAGGATTGTGGTGGCCTTTTGTGAAGTACAACCTCATCTTTATGTGCTTTCACAATTTCCTGGCCTACCATCAGTTCTATGACAACACCTACAATTGGCCGGACATCATCAGCCGCACCGGTCAATATCTTTTATTAGGTAAAACTGAACAGAACCTGGGTCAGCTATGGTTCATCAGATACTTACTGCTTGCATCGCTGCTGTTTCTGTTCATTCATTTTACAACTACCAAGTTGTTCAAAAGTCATAGAGAAACCATCGAACGCTCGCTCACGCTGATACTGCCATTACTGGGAGCTATGATGCTGGCGGCTCAACAATCATACTTTTTAGTCTTTCTGGCGCTCTATTTCTATATGCTCGGCTACTGCTGCAGGTCAGTGGTCGGAAAACAGCTGAGCGACTTTAAAATAGGCATAGGAGCAATCATCCTTATCGTTGCAGCATGCTATATAGACCATGGTATGGTAGATATAACGCTTGAACAAATTGTACCTTACAGTATTATTGCTCCGATAGGCATTTTCATGGTCATGGAATTATCCAGACGACTATCCTCTACAAAACTGTTGAAACCGCTGTTGTATATAGGCCGGCATACCATGCCTATATTCATATTCCACTATATCATCTATGACATCATGTCGTTCTTGTGGCTGCGATTCAACAATATTCAGTTTACTACACTCGATGACGTAACGCTTCACCAGAACCATCACAGTCTTCTGGCATTAACAGCCTATGTGGTAATAGGCCTGGCGTTATCACTGCTCATTGACCGCCTGTTGGGCTGCTGTCAACGAGTGATTACTGAAAATATTCAGCGAATCAAGAAGAACGCTTGAACGGATGCCGGCACCGCCCAGCAGCGAGTGGAACAGCAACTCGTCGCCATAATTGTTCGTGCTGTTGGCTTTCAGGGCGGCTATCTTCTCTGGATAAGCTTCGGCATAGCGGTTGCTATACCACACAAAACAAGCGGGACACATTTCTTGTGGCAGATCGGCTCCATGCCAGTAATGACCGTCCTCACCAAGACTTTCTCCATGGTCGGAAAGATAAATCAATAATGCCTTCCGATGGCGAATACGGTCGATAACCTCGTGCCAGAACCAGTCGCTATATACTATCGTATTGTCATAGGAATTGACAAGCGACTCATTGCTATTATTAAAAACCACTCGATGTTCGGCCAAAGGCTGAAAATGTTGTGATGCGGCATTGAAATGACTGTTGTAGAACCAGTGCGAACCAATGGTGTGCAACAGTATAAACTGTCGCTGACCTGCGGCATTCCCTTGCTGAAGCTCTTCATCGAGTAGTGGCAGCAAATCGCCGTCCAGCCAGGCATCGAAGAGTGCTATTGCTCCTCCTCTGTTGGCATATACCACGGTGTCGCACTCACCTATCATATAGGAAAAGGTGGTGCCCTTATCCTGATTCGACAACCAGCTGGTACGATAACCCACACGCTTGAGCACCGATATCAGCGACTGTTCTGTACGGGCCCGTTCAGGATGAATGCTATCGGCACGGGTCAACTGGTAGGGAACACTCAGATGGGTATAGGAATAGTGTGAATGCACATTGGGCAGCGAAACCACGTTAGGCTCGTTGCAGAGTAGGGGAGTGGTGTTGCGCTGATATCCGTTCAGTTGAAGGTGGTCGCTGCGCAGTGATTCTCCCTGTATATATACCACCAGGAGCGAGTCGGCCATACACTCGGCATCCTCGGCCAACTGGGGGCGCTCAGTCATGATCTGCCGCTCACTCTCTAAGTATTCACTTAAATTGTAATAGAAAGAGAAGGGCATGCGCAATTTCACTTCAACATTATAGGGCAGCACATAGTTCGACAGCCATACCATCAGTATGCCTGACACAGTGAACACAACCCATTTTCTGATGCCGCGCAAGGCTCCTAACCGCCGGTATCTGTACCACACAACGCTTACGGTTGACAGGATGATTGCCAGTAATACCACGATGAGTACAGGACTGATGGCATCGATATCAGTGCGCATATCGTTGACCAGCAGCAGTTCAATCATCATGGGAGTGAGCGAAACATGCGCCACATACCGATAGTAGGTCATCACGCCGCAGAGGATGGTAAGCAGGGGGAAAGCTACGGCAAACAACTTTCTGCTCAGGCTCAACAGCAGGAGTAGGCCGAAAATGCCTAATTCGGTTATCACCCAGAAATAGGCTATCATCAGAAAATCTTGCAACCCTGCAGAGGGCATCGAGGTAAACTCACTCGGCAGAAACAGTACACCATACAATAAAGTAAGGACTGTCACCAAAAGCAACAGTCTCCAAACTTTAGTATAGCGTATGATTGTTTTCAATAGCATTTCATTCAGCTCAGCTCCAGCATTCTCTGAATGGGCTTCACGGCATCCTGGGCAATGGCTGGATCAACATCGACCGTGGGCCACTCGTATTTCAGGGTGTTGTAGATTTTCAGCAGCGTGTTCATCTTCATGTACTGACACTCGTTGCACGAACACTCCAGGCCGCTCTCGGTGATTTCTGGCGGTACAGGAATAAATTCGCAGTCGGGACAGGTGCGCTGCAGCTCGTGCAGAATACCGGCCTCTGTGGCCACGATAAACTGTTGTCCGCCATGACTCTGGGCATACTTCAGCATGTCGGCTGTAGAGCCCTTTACATCGGCCATAGCCAGCACCGGACCCTTACACTCCAAATGAGCCATCACAACGGCCTTGGGATACTCAGCTTTCAACTTCATAATGGCAGCAGGCGAGAAGCGCTCGTGCACATGGCAACCGCCATTCCACAGCAGCATCTTACGGCCTGTCACCTCATTGATATAATTGCCCAGGTTGTAGTCGGGACCAAAGATAATGTTGGCATCCTCAGGCAACTGGTCAACCACCTTCTTCGCATTACCGCTGGTCACCACCACATCGGTCAGCGCCTTTACGGCGGCAGTGGTGTTTACATACGATACCACCTGATAGCCGGGATGCTCGTCCTTAAACTTCTTCAAGTCCTCAGCCTTGCACGAGTCGGCCAGTGAGCAACCGGCATTCAGATCCGGACAGAGCACCATTTTCTCAGGACTCAACAGTTTACAGGTCTCGGCCATGAAATGCACGCCACACATCACGATGATTTTCGCATCGGTATTGGCGGCCTTACGGGCCAATGCCAGCGAGTCGCCTATAAAGTCGGCTACTTCCTGTATTTCGCCTACGGTATAATAATGTGCCAAGATGATGGCTTTCTTCTCGTCACACAATTTTCTGATGGCCGCTTTCAGCGCCTCATTATTTCCTTCGAAGGGCTCGTCAATGAAACCCTGGTTCTTCCACTCTGTTTTCACTGTTGTCAACATCTCATTATGTTTTTATTCTTTCTTTTTCTTTTTAAAAAATAAAATGATAGTGTATATGGTGCGTGGATAAGTGTAAAACTTTTTGGCTTTTTTCTTGCCTGAAACGATATCCACCCGTAGTTCCGGGTTATTCACACTACCTGTCAGTTCTTATTCTTTGAAAATGAGCACGATGCAATACTTATGCACCATTTCTCTATTCAGGTGCAAAGTTAATAAGTTTATATCTTTTTCTTGCAAAATTTAGTGGAAAAGTGGTGAAAAAGCGTTGTATAACTCGGTGCATATCCACTTGTACAGGGGGGTGGTTTTATAATTCACAATTTATCCACACGGTTATTCACATAGTTATCCACACTGTTTACAGTTTAAAGTTCACTATTCAATACAAAATATTCACCGAATAGTTGTGTTTTAATGGAACGGTGGTTGTGTTTCAATAGAACGGTGGTTATTGCGCAATTGA